>JAHVKF010000003.1:0-338409 GCA_019800895.1 Halomonas denitrificans | reverse complement strand
CGTCGCCACCCTCGGTACGGGCCGCGATGCCCAGCTGATCGACGCGATCGAAGGGGAATACAAGGACCCCTTCATGCTGCACTACAACTTCCCGCCCTTCTGCGTGGGCGAGACCAACCACATGCTGGCACCGAAGCGTCGCGAGATCGGTCACGGCCGCCTGGCACGACGCGGCGTGATGGCCGTGGTGCCGAAGCCGGAAGACTTCCCCTACGTGCTGCGCGTGGTCTCGGAAATCACCGAGTCGAACGGCTCGAGCTCCATGGCCTCGGTCTGCGGCACCTCGCTGGCCCTGATGGATGCCGGCGTGCCGGTCAAGGCGCCGGTCGCGGGCATCGCGATGGGCCTGATCAAGGAAGGCGACAAGTTCGCGGTCCTGACCGACATCCTGGGTGACGAGGACCATCTCGGCGACATGGACTTCAAGGTGGCCGGTTCCGATTCCGGCATCACCGCGCTGCAGATGGACATCAAGATCGATGGCATCACCCGCGAGATCATGCATGCCGCGCTGGAGCAGGCCAAGGCCGGCCGCATGCACATCCTCGGCGAGATGAACAAGGTGCTGGACAAGCCGCGCTCGGAAATGAGCGAATACGCACCGCGCCTGTTCACGATGAAGGTCCACCCGGACAAGATCCGCGAAGTGATCGGCAAGGGCGGTTCGACGATCCGCCAGATCACCGAGGAGACCGGCACGACCATCGACATCGCCGACGACGGCACGATCACGATCGCGTCCGCCAACAAGGACGCCGCCGACGACGCGCGCCGTCGGATCGAGCAGATCACGGCCGATGTCGAGGTGGGCAAGATCTACGAAGGCACGGTCCAGAAGATCATGAACTTCGGCGCCTTCGTGCAGATCCTGCCGGGCAAGGACGGTCTGGTCCACATCTCGCAGATCTCGAACGAGCGCGTCGAGAACGTCACCGACGAACTCGCCGAGGGCCAGAAGGTCAAGGTCAAGGTCCTGGAAGTCGACAAGCAGGGCCGGATCCGGCTCAGCATGAAGGAAGTCGAGCAGGACTGATCGCAACCCCGATCGAGCCCGGGGCGCCCCGCGCCCCGGGCTTTTTCATACCCGGAAGATTCGCATGACCAAGACCCTTTCCGTACCCGTTTCCCCCGGCGAACTACTCGACAAGATCTCGATCCTCGAGATCAAGGCCGACCGGATCGCCGATCCCGACAAGCGCTCCAACGTCGAGCGAGAACTCGACCTGCTGACCGGCCTGTGGCACTCCACGTCGCTGGAAACGTCCGAAGTGACCGCCCAGCGCGGCGAGCTGAAGCGGATCAACGAATCGCTGTGGGAGATCGAGGACGCGATCCGCGAATGCGAGCGCCAAGGCCACTTCGGCGACCGCTTTGTCGAACTGGCCCGCTCGGTCTACCGTACCAATGACCGCCGCGCCGAAGTCAAGCGCGAGATCAACCGTCTGCTCGGCTCCAACATCGTCGAAGAGAAGAGTTACCAGCCGTACGATTGACGGCCTTCGTCGCCGACGGGCCACGCCAGCGCCGATCGCGCGGAACGGCCGGTCGTGCCGCAGGAGCGCGCACCGGCGCCTCGACCGGGCGAGCGTAGGTTGCGCGGTTCGCTATCGCCCTCGAGGATCGCCCGCTCGGCCACGACCGATGCGCCCACAGCGGTTCCTGCGGTAACTGACCGACCCGCGTCCCGTCAGCGCGCTGTCGAATCCAACAGGCGCTGGACCAGTCTCCGTTCGGCACCGGACTGCAGCACTGCCGGTCCGGTGTCCGCACGCCCCCGGCAGGCTTCCAGCGCGCTGCGCACCCTCGGTTCCGCGGCCGGGCTCACCTCGATCGCCCGCTGCAGTCGATTCGAACCCTCCTCGGCAGCCCCCCGCAGGCATTCGGCCAGGCCGGACCAGAACAGCGTTTCGGCCACGCGCGGATGCTCGGGACCCAGCGCTCCCGTGCGGAGTTCGAGCGCTGCATCCAGCTCGACCCGCGCCGCCTCGATGCGGTCGAGAACAAGCAGCACCCGGCCCCGATTGGTCTGCTGGAACGCCCGGTCCGGGTGACCGTCGCCCTTGATCGCACGGATGATGCGTTCCGCGTCGTCGTAATACTCGAGCGCCTGCTCCCATGCCTGCTCGTCTTCGGCGACCAGGCCAAGGTTGTTCAGGTTGTTGGCCACGTTCAGGTGGTCCGGACCCAGCGTACCGCGGTTGATCGCCAGCGCCCCTTCGAACGCCGAACGGGCTTCGACGGTTCGCCCGGCGGCCCGTTCGGCCAGCCCGAGATTGTTCAGCACGCCGGCGGCCTGCGGCGAGTCGCCCATGTCGATCCGCTCGAGGATGGCGAGGGCCTCCCCCAGCGTGCTCCGGGCATCCTCGATGCGACCCAGTTCGAAGCGCGCGCCGCCGAGGTGGCTGAGAGAACGGGCCGTCAGGGGATGATCCGCGCCGAGGACGCGGCGACGCAGGCGCACCACCTGCGCGAAGGCGGCCTCCGCTTCCTCCATCCGGCCGAGCGCGAACAGTGCGCTGGCTTCGGCGTCCAGCGCGGTGGCCAGATCCGCGCTCGATCCGTCGCTACGCTCGCGCTGCCAGCGAACCGCTTCGCCGTACGCCGCCAGGGCGTCGCCGAGACGCCCGTTCATCCAGTGCCAGGAGCCGCGGCGAAGCCGGTTCTCGGCCGCGCGGCGCGGGTCCGGCGAAGGCAACCGGTCGAGGCGAGCCATCGCGGCGTCGAAATCGAGCCCGGCCTCGTCCAGCTCGCCCCGCAGCTGCGCGGACGCTCCGCGAGCGTGCAGGAGATCCACGACGAGCGGGGACGGGCCGTCGGCAGAGAGCAGTTCCAGACCGCGTCCGAGCGCTTCGTGTGCTGCCGCAGGGTCCCCGGAGGCCAGCTGTGCACGGCCGACGCGAAGCCATCCCCGGGCTCGATCGACCGCGTGCACCATCCTGTCCGTCGGCTCGAGGCGGGCGAGACTTTCCTTCGCGAGTTCCAGCGCCGCCGGGTAGTCGCCCAGGTTGCGATGCACGTCGGACAGCGTGCGCAGCAGACCGGCGTGCAACCGCGGATCGAGGTCTCCGCGTTCCGCGAGCCGCTGGCGACCCCGCGCGAGCAGTTCGCCGGCGGTCGGTTCCGCGCCTTCGTTCCGGGTCGAATCGGACTGCACGAACAGGTCGCGGAGAAACTGGGCGGTCAGTTCGGCCTGCTCGCGCTGCCGGTCGCTTTCGGCCAACGCGGCCCGGGTTCGGGCGGTTTCCTGCACGATCCCGGTGGCGAGCGTCACGATCACGCCTGCGACCAGCGTCGTCGCCGCCACGGCAGCCCGGTTGCGACGGACGAACTTGCCGATCCGGTAGACCGGGCCGGTGGCTCGCGCGCGTGGGGGGCGGTTTTCGAGAACGGCCCGGATGTCGTCGATCAGCGCATCGACGCCCGGGTAGCGGTCCTCGGCCCGGAAGGCGCATGCGCGGCCGACGATCCAGTCCAGTTCCCGCGGAAGGTCGGGGTCGACCGCGGTGGGACGCGGCGGCCTTCGCCGGCGCTCGAGCGCATCGGCTTCCCCGTCCGGCCCGAACGGCGCCTGGCCGGTGCAGAGTTCGTGCAACAGCAGGCCCAGGGCGTAGACGTCGACGGCGGTTCCCGTGTCGTCGCGGACCAGTTGCTCGGGGCTGGCGTACCCGGGCGTGTTCGGGGCGCCCCGCCCGGCCTGCGTCAGGTCGTCGTCACCGCCGGCTTCCAGCAGCCGCGCGATGCCGAAGTCCAGCAACCGGGGCCGGCCGGAGGGGTCGACCAGGAGGTTGGCCGGCTTGAGGTCGCGGTGCACGATGAGTCGTCGATGGGCGTACGCGACTGCGTCGCAGGCCTGTGCGAACACGCGCAGGCGCCGCTCCAGCGGCCACGCGGATTCGGCGGCTGCCCGGGTGATCGGCTGTCCCTCGACCAGGTCCATCAACAGCCAGGGCCGCCCGTCGTCGGCCTGTCCCGCGTCGATGAGACGGGCGATGCCGGGATGATCCAGCCCGGCCAGGATCCTGCGCTCGCGATCGAAGCGGGCCCGGAACGCGTCGCCTTGGAGCGTTGTGGCAAGCAGCTTCAACGCCGCCTGCTTGTCGTAGCGCCCGTCGGCGCGCTCGACCCGATAGACCTCGCCCATGCCGCCCCTGCCGAGCGGAGCGACGATCCGCCACGGACCCATTCGCGTGCCGGGCGCCAGGGGCTCGGCAGCAGCGACCCCCTCCCGGTCCAGCGGCGTACCGGTGCGCCCGGCGGCTTCGAGCAGCGCGGCCAGCTCGGCGCGAAGAGCAGGGTCGGTACAGTGCTCGTCCAGCCACGCATCGCGCTGCGATGGCGGCAGCGCCAGGGCGGCGTGGAATCGCTCCCACAGGTCGGTCCAGTCGGATCGGCTCATCGCGTCATGGAGTGCAGCCCACGTTCACGGCCCCGGGACGATGGTCGCTCCGGGCCCCTCCCCCGATCATACGTGCATCCTCCCGAGGAGACGCTGCCCGTCGGCCGAAGCCGCCCACTCCCGCTTCGCCGGCATCGATAATGGGACGCACCCTGCACCGCGGCCCGAGGGGACGAGCAGCCATGGACCGGTCGATCGACGACGAGTACCGAACGCTGGTGCGCGCCTTCAACGAGGGCGCGCCCGACGCCTCCGGCGAGCTGTTCGAAGCCCTTTACCACGAACTTCGTGCCATCGCCCGCCGACACCTCGGCCGTGAGCGCGCCGCCGCCACCGTTTCGCCGACGGTCCTGGTCCACGAAGCCTTCCTTCGTTTCACCGGCCGGCCGATCGACCGGATCAACGACAATCGACACTTCCTCGCGCTGATCGCTCGGGTCATGCGCCAGTGGATGGTCGACCGTGCCCGCAGACAGCAGGCCGCCAAGCGCGGCAACCGGCCGCTGATGGCCACCTTTGCCGAAGACCGGATCGCCGGCGACGACGGCCTGGACGCAGCCGACCTGCTCGCCCTCGACGACGCCCTCGCCGCGCTACGCGAGCGCGATCCGGCCATGGCCGATGTCGTCGAGTTCCGCTATTTCGTCGGTTTCACCATTCCCGAAACCGCCTCGGCGCTCGACGTGTCCGAACGCACCGTGGCTCGGCACTGGGAGGCCGCGCGCGCCTGGCTGCTGGTGCGCATGGGGCCTCGCGGGCCTCGCTGACGCACGGCGCTTCGGCTGCGGAAGGGACATCGCTCGGATCGAACCGCCGGCGGCCTCGCGGCCGCGGCCGGATCTCCTGGCGTGGTTCGCGCCGATCGTGCGCATAACTCCTCGAGAGGCCGGCACCGGCCGGCGTTCAGGCCCATCCGACAGGGGAGATCGACATGCTTCGTACAATCCTGACCGCCGCGTTTTTCGCGGCGCTGACGCTGCCCGCCTTCGGGCAGGATCCCGACCTGACGGTCCTGACCGAGACCGAGGCAGGAAGCCTGGCGACCCAGGGTGGACGGCTGATGGGGATATCGGGCAACGGCAGATTTGCCGTGTTCCGGTCCCTGAGCCCGCTCGTCGCCGCCGATTCCACCGGCAACCAGGTCTACCTGCGCGACCTGGAAACCGGCGACCTGGAACTGATCAGTGCGACGCCGGGCGGCAGCGCGTCGTCGGAGGCGCAGCCGGACCCGGACCCGGACGTCTCCAACCGGCGCGTCATCTCCGACGACGGCAGGTTCGTCGCATTTCGCTCTTCGTCGGCCGATCTCGTGCCGGGCGTGGACCCCGGCTCGCTGATCTGGCTGTTCGTGCGCGACCGGCAGACCCAGACCACCACCCTGGTCAGCGTCGATAACGACGACGTGCCGGCGAACCAGAGCGTGACCGAGCGCTACACGCTGGATCCCAGTGGGGTGGCCGTCGCGTTCATGTCCTTCGCCACCAACCTCGATCCGCTGGCGCCGTCCGGAGGCATCTTCCTGCACCGCCTCGATGCGCCGGTCGGAAGCGGCGCGCGCACCCAGGCCGCCTGCCGCGATCGCGACGGCGTGCCCCGACCGGACTCGGCCTGCGGCGGCTTCACGATCTCCTGCGGCGGGGCCATCATGGCGTTCCGCGGCGGCAGCTTCCATCCCTGGGTCGAGGGCGAGGACCTGGCCTTCGGCGAAACCTACACCGATTACTTCGTCGGCAACTCGATCGCCGGCAACTGGGTGCGGGTCGGCGCGGAAGCCGGCCTGCCCCCCGACGACGGAGTTCTCGGCAACAACGCGGGGGGAGCGCCGTCGATCGACTGTTCCGGATCGCGGATCGCGTTCTGGACCCGGAACGAACTCCAGCCGGGCGATAGCGACGACGCGGACCTGTACGTTTTCGACCTGATCGCGCGTCGAATCACCCTGATCGAAGCGCCGGTGGGGACCTCCCTCGAACCACCGGGTTTCGCGTTCGGCCAGGTGCTCAACGAGGTCTCCCTGTCGTCGAACGGCAACCTGATCGCCTTCTCGACCCAGCGGGCCCTTGACCCGAACGATACGAACGGCCTGTCGGACGTCTACACGGTCGAGCTCGAACGCGACCCGATCGCCCCCTTCGATATCCAGTGGGTCAGCCAGGCGCTCGACGTGGCCGGAAACAGCCACGCCTACCAACCCTTCGCCTCGAACACCGGCCGGGTCGCGTTCCGCTCGCCCTCGGACAACCCGCCGTGGCCGGCGCCGAACCTGGGCGAGGGACACCTGTTCGCCCGCGGCCTGGTGCTGGAGGGCGTGTTCTTCGACGGGTTCGAATAGCCCCTCGAGGTCCAAGGGGACCGCGGGGCCTCGATCGAGCGGAGGCGCCGTCTCGCGGAAGGCGTGTCGAGCCGGGCCCGGAATCCGGAGCGGGACTCGGAATCGGGCAGGACCTCCCGACGCGGGTCAGCGCATCGCCCGCCAGGCGATCAATGCGCTGAAGGCGAAGCCGATCATCGCGGGCACGGAGTGCTCGGACAGGAACGGACCGACGTCGAAGGCAGCCATGACGGCCGAGGCGATCAACAGGCCGGCGGTCAGCACGGCGCCGGGCGTGCCGCGGTTGTGGGTCTTCAGCGAAGCCGAGATCGTTTCCAGGTCCTCGCTCTCGAGCCGCGCACGAAACCGGCCGCGGGCCGCGTGCTTCAACGCATCGAGCACGAAACCCGGGACTTCGGGCGCACTGGCCAGCCACGCGGGTACCTCGCGGCCGATCCGGCGCGCGGTGCGCTTGATGCCGTAGCGTTCCCGGAAGATCCGCTCCAGCTCGGGCTTGGCGACGTCCCAGATATTGATCTTCGGGTACAGGTCGCGACCCATGCCTTCGATGTTGAGCAGCGTCTTCTGCAGCATGATGAGCTGCGGCTGCACGGTCAGCTTGAAGCGCCGCGCGACGTTGAACAGGTTGACTACCAGTTCGGCGAAGGAGACTTCTTCCAGGGGCCGGGTGAAGCTCGGTTCGCAGACCGTTCGCGCGGCGGCTTCCATCTCGTCGATCCGGGTATCGGCGGGCACCCACCCGGCCTCGATGTGCAGTTCGGCCACGCGGCGATACTCGCGGTTGAAGATCGCCAGGAAGTTCTCGCCGATGTAGTAGAGGTCCTTCGGCGTCAGGCTGCCGACGATGCCGAAATCCAGCGCGATGTAGGAGGCATTGTCGGGGTCGCTGGTGTCGATCCGGATATTGCCGGGGTGCATGTCGGCGTGGAACAGGTTGTCGCGGAAGACCTGCTGGTAGAACACGCGGATGCCGCGGCGGGCCAGCTTCTCGAGGTCCACGCCGCGGCGCCGCAATTCGTCGACATCGCGCACGGGAACGCCGCCGACCCGCTCCATCGTCAGCACCCGGTCCGCCGTATGCGACCAGTGGATGCGCGGAATGTAGAGGTCGTCGGACTCCTCGAAGTTTCTCCGCAGCAGGCTGGCGTTGGCGCCCTCGCGCTGCATGTCCAGTTCGTCGTAGATGAAGCGCTCGAATTCCTCGACGATTTCGTTCGGCCGGATGCGGTCGCCTTCCGGGTGGTACCGGCGGGCCAGTCGGGCCAGCGCACCGAGCAGCTCCAGGTCGTCCCGGATCCGGTCCTCGATGCCCGGACGCACGACCTTGACCACGACCTGCTCGCCGTCCGGCAGCTCGGCGGCGTGGACCTGGGCGATCGAGGCAGACGCCATCGGTTCGACGTCGAAGCGTGCATACAGCGCATCGATCGGCGCCTTGAGCTGCTGCTCGACGATCGAGCGAGCCTGCTCGCCGGAAAACGGCGGCACGGCATCCTGCAGGTCGGCGAGCTCGTCGGCGATATCGGGCGGCAGCAGATCACGCCGCGTCGAGAGGATCTGGCCGAACTTGACGTAGATCGGGCCGAGTTCTTCCAGCGCCAGCCGGAGGCGACGCCCGCGCGGAAGTTCGCGCACTCGGCGCCGACCCCATGGGACCAGGCGCACGGCGCGGGCGATGCGCAGCGGGGGGAGCTCGACCAGCAGTTCGTCCAGGCGGTACCGCGCGAGCACGACCGCGATGCGCAGCATTCGAAGCGCGCGGCGGATCACGCGTCGAGCCTCCTGCGCACCCTGCCGGCAAACCGGTCCACGGCCTCGCGCAATTCGTCGACGCCGTCCCGGAACGCCCGCCAGTCGGCCGGCGGCGGCACCAGGTCACTCTCCTCGCGCAGCCAGTGCGCGAACTGGTGGCCGCCGCTTCGCGCGGCATGGCCGCCGAAATCGACCGTCTCGCGGACGACCCGATACATCTGCGGCCCGAGCAGCGGGCCGAAGGCATCGGCCAGGCCCTGCTCCAGGTCCGGGTCGATGCGGGTCATGGCCTGCTGGAATTTCTGCGCAAGGCGCGCGTCGCCCTCGATCCGGACACCGCCGGGGCCCGACAGGTCGGGCACGGCCATCGCCAGCAACGCGCCGGGCGTGCCGCTGACCATGGTGTCGGCCTCGAGGTCCGGATCCTCCGGTTCGGCCAGCACCCGCAGGCGCTCCCCCTCGGCACCGACCCACAGGTCGATGCCCAGGCCGTCGAGCTCGAACCGGAGCCAGTGCCCGGCGAGCGGCGCGAGATGCTCGGCCGCCGCGGGGTCCAGGGCGGCAGCGCGGTTGGCGACCAGCTCGCAGGCACGGGCCAGCAGCGCAGGCAGGGGCGTGACGTAGCGCGACATCAGGTGCGCGCGCCCCGGTGGATCGCGGCGATGCCGGCCGACAGGTTCTCGTAGCGAACGCGCTCGAACCCGGCCTCCTGGAGCTGACCCGCGAGCGCTTCCTGGTTCGGGAAACGCCGGATCGATTCGGCCAGGTACTGGTAGCTGTCGCGATCGCCGGCAACCAGGGCCCCGAGCCGTGGCAGGACCTGGAACGACCACAGGTCGTAGGCCTTCGCGACCGGTTCCGGCGCCACGTGCGAGAACTCGAGGATATGGACCTGCCCGCCGGGCTTGAGCACCCGATGCATCTCGGCCAGCGCGGCCGTCTTGTCGGTCACGTTACGCAGGCCGAAGGCGATCGTCAGGTGGTCGAAGGAGCGGTCCGCGAACGGCAGCGATTCGGCGTTGACCTGCAGCCACTCGAAGCCGCCGACGCGGCCTCGATCGTCCATGCGCCGCCGGCCCGCTTCGAGCATGGCCCGGTTGATGTCGGCGACCAGCACCTTGCCGCCGGGCTGGACCCGGCGCCGGACCAGGTCGGCGATATCTCCCGTGCCGCCGGCGAGATCCAGCACCGCCTGGCCGGGACGCAGCGCGCAACCGGCCACGAAGTGGCGCTTCCACAGGCGGTGGATGCCGACCGACATCAGGTCGTTCATCAGGTCGTAACGATCCGCCACGGACGAGAACACGCGGCCGACCAGCTGCGTCTTTTCCTCGGGCGAAACCTCGCGGAATCCGAAATCCGTCATGGTGCAATCCAGCGATTCTGGCCGTTGTAGGCAACGCCGGACAGGGTACCCGATCCGCCGACGCGACCGCGTCGGCGCGCGCTGCACGACGCCCGTTCGAGCCGCGGTCGGGTCAACCGGGGCCGGCCAGCTGTCGAAGGCGGAGATCCGGCGCCGAATCTGCCGCCCAGGCGACGTGGCCGACCAGACCGGGAGCGGTCTCGAGCCTGCGCAAGCTCCATGCGCCCGTTGGCCAATCGCTGGGCAGGGCCGCAGGCCGGTCGCCGGGATCGGCACCGAGCTCGATGCCGGCCACGTTTCCGGCCAGCGTGCGGCCCGCCGCCTTGACCAGCGCCTCGCGCGCGGTCCAGTGATCGAGGAACCGCCGGCAGCCGCCGGACGCGGGGTCGCTGCAGACCGCGTCGGCATCGTGGGCGGGGAAGTAGCGGCGCGCCAACCGTTCCCAACGCGGCCGGCGGTCGCCGGGCTCGATGTCGATGCCGACCGGGACGCCGCCACTGACCGCGATCGCCAGCCAGGCGCCGGCGTGCGACTGGCTGAACGCCAGCCTGCGGGCGTCCTCACCGACCAGCACCGGCTTGCCGGCGGACTCGCGATCGATCGTCACGTCGCGCCCGGGCCGATCGAGATAGGCACCGAGGAGAAGCCGCAGCAGAAAGCGCTGCTGGACCCGTTCGAGTTGCCGCGTGTCGGCCCCTTCCGAGGTCGCGGCCAGCGCACCGAGGCCGGCCAGCGGCAGACGGTCCTGCCGAATCAACCAGACGTCGACGACACGCTCGTCGGGGATGGGCAGCGAGCCCAGCGGCAGGCTCCGATGTTCGATCGCCCCGGCGGGACCGGTCATGGCTCGCCCCAGCCGAACGCGCGGATACCCGCGACCCCGAAGCCGCCCGCGGCGCGTGCTCGACCCCAGTCGTCCGGCTCCATGCCGCCGAGCGCGAGCACCGGCAACGGGGACAGGGCAACGACGCGCTCGAAGTCGCCCCAGCCCATCGGTACGGCGCCCGGGTGGCTGGAGGTGGCGGCGACCGGAGAGAGGGTCACGAAATCGGCGTCGAGGCCGGCGGCCATGTGGATCTCCTCGAGGTCGTGGCAGGACGCGGCCAGCAGCCGGTCGGCGCCGATCGGTCGACGGTGGTTCTCGACCAGCTGGCGGGTGGTCAGGTGAATGCCGTCGCAGGGCCAGTCGACGATGGACTCGAGCGGGCCGGAAGCCAACCACCGGGCGCCGGCGGCCCGCGTTCGCTCGGCGATTGCTCCGATCAGCGCGTCCGCGATCCGCTCATCGGGCCCTGGGCGTAGCCGCAGCAGGCGGAAGCCGGCGTCCAGGCAAGCCTGCCATGCGGCGAGGAATGCATCCGGGGTTTCGAAGCTCGCGGGCGACGGCGAGATCGAATAATGGGCATCGAGCCCCAGCAGGCGGACCAGCGGGCGGTCGGCCTCGGGCATGTCCAGCGCGCGGAGTTCGTCGACCCCCACCCACTTCAGCGCCTGGCCTTCCCGGCCTTCCGGCGTGCCGGCAAAGGAGTGGACCTCGAACAGGCGCAGGCGAACGGTCTTCTCGGGATACGCGTGGGTCACGCTGACCAGCGGACGCATCGGGCCGGTCTCGATGCCGAGTTCCTCGGCCAGTTCCCGGGCCAGCGCCCGGTGCGGGGGCTCACCGTCCTCGATCTTGCCGCCCGGAAACTCCCAGCGCCCCTCGAGGTGCCGGCCGGGCAAGCGCCGGCTGACCAGCACACGCCCATCGCCGTCGCGCAGCACCCCGGCCGCGACGTCGATCCGCGGCCGCGCTGCATCGTCGTGACCGTTCTGCTCGTCGACCGGGCTCACACGCCCTCCTGTCGCTCGGCCAGGAACGCTTCGGCCCAGGTCTCGAGCCGATCGTCCTCGATCGCGGTACGCATCTGGCGCATGATCCACTGGTAGAAGTACAGGTTGTGAATGGTGGCCAGGCGCGCACCCTGGATCTCGTTGCAGCGGTGAAGGTGCTTGATGTAGGCACGCGAATAGTGACTGCAGGTGTAGCACGCACACTGCGGATCGATCGGCCGGGTATCGGCGGTGTAGCGCGCGTTGCGGATCTTGACGTCGCCCTTGCGCGTGAACAGATGGCCGTTGCGTGCATTGCGGGTCGGCATCACGCAATCGAACATGTCGACCCCGCGCAGGACCGAGCGGACCAGGTCCTCGGGACGGCCGACGCCCATCAGGTAGCGCGGACGGTCCTCGGGCAGCACCGGGCAGGTCGTCTCCAGCACCTGGAGCCGTTCTTCCTCGGACTCGCCGACGCTCAGTCCACCGATCGCATAACCATCGAAGCCGATCGCTTTCAGACCCTCGGCCGAGCGGATCCGGAGATCGTCGTACATGCCGCCCTGGACGATGCCGAACAGCGCGGACGGATTCCCCTGGTGGGCCGCCTTCGATCGCTCGGCCCAGCGCAACGATCGCTCCATGGACTCGGCCGCTTGTTCATGCGTGGCCGGATAGGCGGTGCACTCGTCGAAGATCATCACGATGTCCGAGCCGAGCTCGCGCTGCACCGCCATCGACTCCTCGGGCCCCATGAAGATCCTGCTGCCGTCGACCGGAGAAGCAAAGGTCACGCCGTCCTCGGTCAACGTTCGCAGCTCGCTCAGGCTCCATACCTGGAATCCGCCGGAATCGGTCAGGATCGGCCCGTTCCAGTGCATGAAGTCGTGGAGGTCCCCGTGGGCGCGGATCACCTCGGTGCCCGGACGCAGCATCAGGTGGAAGGTGTTGCCGAGAATGATCTCGGCCCCGATGCCGCGAAGCTCCTCCGGCGTCATGCCCTTGACCGTCCCGTAGGTGCCGACCGGCATGAAGGCCGGCGTTTCCACCGAGCTGCGCTCGCCGAAGTCCAGCCGCCCGCGACGGGCCGCGCCGCAGCTATGCAGGCGTTCGAATTCCATCAGCTTCCTCGTGTCAGGACCAGGACCTCGAGGTCGTCTCCGACCTCGAAGCGCGTATCGCGTGGCGGATTGAGGATCAGTTCGTGCGGTGTCTCGCCGGGCCGCCTCAGCCGAACGCCGATCAGCAGGTCCCCGGTCGCGGCCACGGACGCGTCGAGTTCGGCGAAGGTCCTGCCGCCGCGCACCCGGTAGCGAGCGCAGGGATGGAACTCCAGCTCGGGCCCGTCCGGTGCGAACAGCGCATCGAACACCACGCCCAGCTCCGGACGCAGGGCCAGCTGGGCGAGCACGTGGCTCATCAACAGCGGTGGAATCAGGGTCTCCGCCCGCGCGCCCCGGACAAGGCCTTCGTTCGCGGCATCGGCCAGCTCGATGATCCGGTGCGGTTGACGCTCCTGCCCTTCGAGCAGCGCCTCGAGCATCCGGTGACCGACGATGGCCCGGGCGTCGGCTTCTTCCGAGCTGCCCAGGCGATCGCTGGTCAGCAGCACGATGCTCCGGTAGTCCGTCAGCGGCAGTTTTTCCAGGACACCTTCGAGCAGGTAGTCGTCCTCGTGCTGGGTCAGCGACAGCGCGTCTTCCGGCAGCCGGCCTTCCAGCGCGGCCTGACGCTCTTCCAGCGGCACGAAGGACAGCAGGTCGACCTCCCATTGTCGATCGTCGCGCGCGGCCAGCGTCTGAAGCAACACCGGCACGCGGGCGTTCCAGCCCAGCAGCAGCACCCGGTGGGACGGGCGCCCCGCCTTTGACGACGCCGGTCGATCCGGCCGATCCACGGTGCCGACCCGCGCGTTGCCGCTGCGTTCGAACTCGACATCGGCGGAATCCCGGGCCAGCAGAATGATCCGGTCCTGGGCCTCGACCACCGTGTCGCTGGACGGACCGAGCAGCGCGGTCCGCTCTCCGGCCGCGTCGCGAACCAGTCCGACGACCCGGGCCCGGGGCACGCGGGCGGCGATCTCCTTCAGCGGCGCTCCGGCCAGGCGCCCGGCCGGACGCAGGTGGAATTCGTTGCCGTCCAAGGACGTCAGGGTCTCGCGCAGGAACGCGGCCAGGCCGGGGTGAAGGAGGGTCTGCAACAGCAACCGCGAGATCGTCCGGTCGGAGGCGACGGCTTCCAGCGGTCCGCGATAGGCGCGCTGAACCACGTCGAGGCGGCGTGCGTCCTGAACTTCGGCGACGACCCGCGGCGGCGCACTGCCCGCATCGGCCGCGCGCGCATCCATCGACAGCAGCACGCGGATCGTTTCCACGTCGGGGTCGAGGCCGTCGCCGAGGACCTGGCCACGGAAGCCGAAGTCGCTCGGCAGCAGCACCACCGCGGCGTTCAGGCACGCCGCGCGCTGGATGGCTTCTTCCTCCAGCGCGGAGCCGTAGCGCAGGATGATCCGGTTGGCGCTGTGGGCCAGCACGGGATCGCTGCGGAGTTCCTGGGACTGCACCGCCGAGACGTCTTCCGACAGCACCACGGGGGTCAACCGCCGCAACCCGAAGGAGCGCAGGAACCGCCGCTCCGCGCGTTGGGTGCCGACCAGTTCACGGAGCAGCGGGAGCGTCCTGTTGGTCCAGCCGATGATCACGACGTGGTTGGTCAGCGCCACCGGCGTCAGACCGCGCTCGAACTCGCGCATGCGGCCGATCAGCCACTGCGTGAGGATGGCGACCAGCGCACCGAGAAACACCACGTAGCCGCTGATGGTCAGCATCGTGGACACGAAACGCCGCCAACCGCCGACGTCGTCGCCGAGATAGCCCGGGTCGGTCAGTCGGAGGAAGGCCCACCAGACCGCGTCGGGCAACGAGCCTTCGCCACCTCCGAGCAGCACCGCCGCGCCGCC
Organism: Halomonas denitrificans; assembly: GCA_019800895.1. NCBI lineage: Bacteria > Pseudomonadati > Pseudomonadota > Gammaproteobacteria > Oceanospirillales > Halomonadaceae > Halomonas > Halomonas denitrificans. Next base: position 323,789 of record JAHVKF010000003.1, on the reverse strand, counting down.
GACGACCGAGATCACGCCGATCAGCGCGGCAACGATCAGCAGCTGGAAGCCGGCGCCCTTGACGAACTGGCGCTCGACGAAGAACTTGACCCGATCGACCAGCGGCAGTCGGATCACGACCAGTCCTTCGCGGTCGCTCCGATCCGGCGCCGGCGCAGCCGCCGGGCGGCCCATTCGGCCAGCTGCGGCCGACGGATCTTGGCGTTGTGCCGGATGTCCGTCGGCAGGTCCTGGCGCATCAGCACGTCGCGGATCATCGCCGTCTCGGCGTGCATCTCGAGCTGGTCATGGACGCTGGCGATCACCGGGCCGGGCTTGACCGTGGGCTCGGGTTCGACGATGACCACCGGGAGTTGGCGGCCCGGTTCCCCGACCCCGACCAGGGCCGACCGGTACACGCCGTGGACGGCATTGACCCGGCCTTCGACGCACTCGGTGTAGAGCGTGCCGTCGGTGGTGATCACGCGCTCGGACTTGCGGCCGCAGTACCATAGTCGGCCGTCGTCGTCGATCCAGCCCAGGTCGCCCATGCGATGCCACACGGCGCCGTCCGGGCCGACCATCTTGGCCAGCCGGGTCTGCGCATCGCGCTGCCAGTACTGCTCGGTCACCGTCGGCCCGCACACGCAGATCTCGCCGATCTCGCCGCGGTCGACCCGGGCCGAATCGGCCAGCTTCTCGATCGGCCGGTCTGTGATCTTGATGACGCGCACCGTATTGGCCGCAAGCGGACGGCCGACGCAGATGCCCCGGCCTTCGCGGTGGGCGTCGGCCAAGCCGTCGAGCAGCTCCCGGCCGGCCACGGTGGCGACCGGCAGAACTTCCGTCGCACCGTAGGGCGTGTGCAGGTCCGCGGTCGGATTCAGCGCCCGGAGCACCCGCTCGACGACCTTCGGCGGCACGGGCGCGCCGGCCGACAGCGCACGCTTGAGCGTCGGCAACTCGATGCCGTTGCCTTCGAGGTGCCGCGACAGCGTGTTCATCAACGCCGGGGAGCCGAACAGGTTGGTCACGCCGTACTGTTCGAGCATGCTGACCAGCATGTCGGGGTCGGCCTTGGCCGGCCGGGTGAAATCCATCTTCGGGATCACCGTGGTCATGCCCAGGGCCGGGTCGAACAGGGCGAACGGCGGGAACGTCGGCAGGTCGACTTCGCCCGGGCTCATGCCGAAGGTTTCGCGCATCAGCCGGACCTGGGCGACGAAATTGCGGTGGCGATAGACCACGCCCTTCGGAATGCCGGTGGAACCGGACGTGAACAGGATCGCCGCGGGTCGCTCCGCGGCTTCGTCGTCATCGAACGGCGGCGGCTGGAAATCGGTCGCATTGCCGGCCAGCAGATCCTTGTACTTCCTCCCGAGGCCGAACGGGCGCGGGCCGATCGTGATCGTCGAGCGGATCGATTCACGACCCCAGCCGAGCAGCAGACGGGCCCACTGCGCGCGGGCCACCCCGATGAAGACCCGGGGCCGGGCCTCGGCCAGGCAGGCCTTGAGCGGTTTCATGCCGATGCCCGGATCGATCAGAACCGGCACCAGGCCGGCCTTGAACAGCGCGAAAAACAGGGCGAAGAATTCCAGCGACGGCGGGACCATGAACGCGACACGGGTGCCGGGCTCGTAACCCTGGGCCTGCAGTCCCGCCGCCAGCCGGTCGCTGAGGTCGTCGAGCTGGCGATAGGTATAGCGCCGGTCCTGCCAGCGGCCGTCGACGCGGCGCGTCGGCACGATCAGGGCCACGGTGTCCGGTCGGGCCCGCGCCTGGCGGGTCAGCGCTTCGGCAATGTTGACGAGTTCGGTCACGGCGGAGGTCGCTTCGGATGGGAACCGGCTGCCCCGAAGTGTAGTACGCCCTCGCCGGTCAGGCGAACTTTACCGGCGGAGCGTCGTGCAGCAGGCGCGCGAATCGCTTGTGCACCTCGCCCAGGCGGACCCGCCCCAGGAACCCGGAATAGGCGAGATAGCTGACCAGGAAACGGCGGTCCTCGGCCCACGACGGCAGGAACTTCGGCGCCGCGACCAGGCCCAGGTCGGCCAGCTCGCAGAGCACCGGCACGTCGTCGAGGTCGAGCTTGCCGCAGAACAGGAGAAGCAGGAGGTCGGCGCGGCCGCCGGCGACCACCGACCGCAGGAAGTCGTGGACCCGGAGCAGCCCGTCGAGGTAGACCACGTCCTTGGTGAATGGCGCACCGCCGGACAGCACCCCGCCCCGGAAGACGCGCCGGGCCTGTTCGAACGCCTCGCGCTCGTCCGAACCGCGATCGCGGAAGTAGCCGTAGACCTCGACGAAGTCGGCACCGTCGATGGCCATCTGGATGGCCAGCACCCGGTCGGTCAGGCGCCCCAGCCGATCGAGGTCCATGCTGCCGGTGATGAACTCGGAAAACACCGCCAGGCCTTCCTGGGTCCGGGTGGTGCCGGGATGGCTCGCGGCGAGGATCGGCAGCGCCTCCTGGTGGCGGCCGTTGAGCGCGGTCGCGACGTGGATGCCGGCCTCGTGGTGGATCAGCTGAGCCACGTCGCGATCGGTGAAGCGCGCCGCGGCGCGGATCTTGATCCGCGACGGGCCGGCCGTGGCATTGGCCGAGAGGGTTTCGACCAGCTCGATCTCGGGCGCCTCGTCACCGAACAGCCTGGCGACCGCGGGACGCATCCGCTCTGCCAGCGCCTCCGCCGTCACCGTGGCGTCCTCGGCCGCGCCGAGATCGATGTGCGACAAGCGATCGAGCAGGCGACGCATGCGACGGGCCAGCTTCAGCGGCGTGGTTCGCGCGTCGGACAGGGTTTCCGACGGTGCGCCGTAGAGCCGCCGCGAATGCTCGAAGAACGGCGCCCGCCCCAGCTGCGTGGTCATGGACGCGGCCTCGTCGAGGCGCTCCGCGATCCGCTCGAACCACGGACGCGCCGGACCGCAGTCCGGGATGACGCGGCGGGCCTCGGCCAGCGCCTGACGGACCGGGCGCGGATCGACCTTCGGGTAGTCGACCCGCGGAAGCCGCCGAGCGCCGCCGGCAAGAAAGGTCCGGCGGACCTCCTGGGGCCAGGCCAGCAGGCCGAGGATGCGCAGCGGCTGCTCGGCGACGCGCAGCGCGGTGGCCGCACGCGTGATCGACTCGGAAAGCCGCGAAGCGGAAGCTGGGTCGGGCATGGGAGGACGTGAACCGGGCGGTGGCGTGATCGACGTATAATACGAGGTTACCTGCCCATAGACCCGCCGCGCGCGGGCCGGAAGCGAGAATGCTGTTCGAAAACGTTGCCATCCAGTCCGTGGTCTCCGTCGACCCGCCGCACAAGGTCTCCAGCGAGGAAGTCCTGGAGCGCCTGGCGCCGACCCTGAAGCGCCTGCGCGTTCGCGGCAACCCGCTGATCGACCTGGCCGGCATCCAGGAACGACGCTACTGGGACGACGGCATGCAACCTTCCGACGCGGCGACGCTGGCCGGCCGCAAGGCCATGGAGCGCGCGGGCATCGAACCCGGTCAGGTCGGCATCCTCATCAACACCTCGGTGTCGCGCGACTTTCTCGAGCCGTCGACGGCCTGCGTGGTGCACAACAACCTCAAGCTTTCGAACACCTGCGAGAGCTTCGATGTGGGCAACGCGTGCCTGGCGTTCATCAACGGCATGAACATTGCCGGCCGGATGCTCGAGCGGGGCGAGATCGACTACGCCCTGATCGTCAACGGCGAGTCGAGCAAGGAACTCAACGAGACCACGATCAATCGGCTGCTGCAGCCGTCGGTCACGCGCAAGCAGTTCAAGAGCGAGTTCGCGTCGCTGACGCTGGGCTCGGGCGCTGCGGCGATGGTCATGACGCGCCGCGACCTGATGCCCGAGGGCCCCGCCTACAAGGGCGGCGTGACGCGTGCCGCGACCCAGTTCAACAACCTTTGCCGCGGTTGGAACCACCAGATGTGGACCGACACGCGCAGCCTGCTGACCGAAGGCATGAAGCTGGCCACGCTGACCTTCACGGCCGCCCGTACCGTGCTCGGTTGGGTGGCCAACGATCTCGACCACATCGTCATCCACCAGGTCTCGAAGGCGCACACGGACATGTTCATCCGCATGTTCGGGGTGGAACCCGAGCGCGTCTACCGCATCTTCCCGCGGCTCGGCAACATCGGCCCGGCGTCGATCCCGACCGTGCTCTCGCGCATCGTCGACGAGAACCGCGTCAACCGGGGCGACAAGATCGCCCTGATGGGCATCGGCTCGGGGCTGAACTGCTCGATGGCCGAGGTGGTCTGGTAAGACCCGCCGAACCGATCGCCGCCTCGTAACTGACCTGATCCGCCGGACCGCCGGAGACCGCCGACCGTGACCGAACTGCCCGGCCTCGACCGTTCGCTGTACCCGTTCGACAGCCATTACCACGCGCTGCCGAGCGGCCACGCCTTGCACTACGTCGACGAGGGTCCGGCATCCGGTCGCCCCGTGGTCATGGTCCACGGCAACCCCACCTGGTCGTTCTACTACCGCAACGTGATCCGGGCGCTGGCGAGCGAGCACCGCTGCCTGGCCCCGGACCACATCGGGATGGGCCTGTCCGACCGCCCCGCGGACGAGAACTACGATTACACGCTCGGTCAGCGCATCGACGACCTCGGCGACTGGCTGGACGCGGTCGAACCGGACCGGACGATCGACATGGTCGTTCACGACTGGGGCGGCGCGATCGGTCTCGGCTGGGCCGCACGCAACCCGGAGCGGATCGGCAAGCTGGTCATCCTGAATACCTGGGCGTTCACGATTCCCGACGATGCCAACCTGCCGAAATCGCTGGCCTTCGCCCGGACCGGGCTCGGCGCGTTCCTGATCAAGGGCTTCAACGCCTTCTCCGGCCTGGCCACGCGGATGGCCACGGCCTCGAAGCTGCCGAGGAATGTCGCCCGCGGCCTGACCGCGCCCTATCGCGGCGGATCGCACCGTCGCCTGGCGACCCTGCGCTTCGTCCAGGACATTCCGCTGACCGAGGCCGACCCGGCCTGGCCGGTGCTGGCCGAGACCGAGCGCCTGCTGCCCGCGCTTGCCGACAAGCCGAAGTTCTTCGGCTGGGGCGCGAAGGACTTCGTCTTCAACGACGAGGTCCTCGACAAGTGGCGCGAGATCTTCCCCGATCCGCGGATCGAGTACTTCGAGGACGCCGGCCACTACGTGCTCGAAGATGCCGCCGATCGCCTGGTCCCGATGATCCGCGACTTTCTCGCAGCGCCCGCCTAGCCTCGATCTTCGACGATGCCGGGCCGCCGCTGAAGCGAGCCGTTCGAGCGTACCGGCTCGACCTTCGAGACAGCCCCCCTACCGACGACGAGGACGACGACCGCGCCGTGCCACGACCGAGCGGCGTCGACGCGTCGCCTGCTCCGGGCCCGGGGCGAGCACGGTCACGATCGCGACGAACCCGACAAGCACCGGCCACAGACCGTATCCCGTGACCGCCAGTGCCTCGAAGATCAGAAGCTGCAGTGCCAGACTCGTCAGCACGAGCGCGCCGGCGACGAACTGGGCGACGCGCAAGCCGATTCGCGCGCTCATGACGAATCAGCCCGCTGACTCTCGGCCCGGGTCCTCTGTCGATCTCGCGGCAGCCGATGCAGTCCATCGAGCGCGACGCGAATCGTCGTGCCGTCCGGAAACGCGATGACGAAACCACCGTTCGAGACTGCAGAACGGTCGGACAGCAGGTTCGCCATCACCTCCCTTGCCGGCCCATCCAGCGCCGCCTCCGCGTCACCGATGATCCCGTTCACGTAGTGCCCGAGCGCATCGCGAAGCGCCGCCCGGTTGCGGCCGGCATCAGTGACCTCCGGCCCCACGAGGTCGATGGCGGAGGGGATTCGTTCGGTCAGCCCGAGATCCTCGATGGAAATACGGCCGAACGCGAAGATCTGTCGGACTTCGTTCGCCGCGCGGAGCCCATCGAGAACCGCTCGTCGCACGGCCGGGTCAGGATCGATCCGCTCGACATCGACCGCACGCAACGCGCGCCGGTCCGAGCGCGGTCGGCCACCCCCTTGCCCGACGGACGGCATCGGCTTCGAATCGGGCTGCTGCCTGATCGAGAATGCGGCCACCGATGCGCCCACGCGATCGACGAGATAGATCTCCTGCGCGACGCGTTCGATCGGGGCGAGGTCCTGCGCCGTCGCTTCGGCCGCCAAGCGCCACTGCATCGCAACACTGCAACCGTCGCAGTAGCCGAGCACCGGCAGTTTCGATGCGCCGAGGACGCCCGTGGGTACGGCGGCGAGCAGCCCTGCCAGAACGATCCACCGGTTGCCTGTCATCCGGCTCATCCACGCCTGCCCATGTGCATCGGCCATCGTCCTCGTCCTGTTCCGTGGACCAACGGTCATCGACAGGTGGTCGATGCCTGGTGGTCCGCAGCTTAACGTCGGATCCTGGGCAGGACCGTACGAAATCGACTTCTGCCCGTGTAGGAAATCGACCCGGTATCGTGTAGGAAATCGGCGCAGGATCGCGTAGGAAATCGCCCCGGGGTCGATCACGAGCGCGCACCAACCGATGCATCGGTACGATCCCGCGAACCTGCCAACGCTGTGGCGAATGCTGAAAAAAGGGGTCAAACTGCTCGTGCAGGGCTAGGGTTCGGCGATCGCCGATCAGGATGGACGATCGGCCGCCTCGATGCGAAGCTTCGGTGTCGGGCCGTCGCCGGGCCGCCCATGCCCGAGCCAGGAGAAACGGAGTCGCTCGGGCCGTCCCAGTCGTTCATCGATCAGCCATGTAGCCGGGGTCGCCCATGCTTCTGAAGCGCATCGCCAACGCACTTCGCCGCCAGGACTGGCTCCCGGTCCTGATCGAGTTCCTGATCGTGGTCGTCGGCATCTTCGTCGGCCTGCAGGTCAGCAACTGGAACGAGGAACGCGTGTTCGCGAACCAGGAGCGGGCCTTCCTCGCGCAGCTCCACGACGAGATCGATGGAAATCTGCGATCGCTGGCATATCGCGAGGCGTTCACCCGCCGCGTGGTCGATGGGGGTGAAGCGGCGCTGGACTGGATCGACGAAAGATCGGACTGCGAACCGTTCTGCGCGGAACGGCTGGTCGACCTGTTCCATGCCTCTCAGGTCTGGGGCACCGCGCACTCGACTGCCACCGCCGAGGAGCTGCAACGGATCGGCCTGCCGCGCGACCTGTCGCTGCGGGAGCGGATCCGGCCGTACTACCAGTATCTCTCGGGTTGGGAGACCGTCAATCAAACGCCACCTCCGTTCCGGGAGCGCTTCCGGGGCCATCTCGATCCGGGTCTCGCCGACCTTCTCTGGCGCGACTGCTATCGCATCAACGAAGGCCAGGTCGAGATCCTGACCCATGACTGTACGGAGGCGGTACGCATGCATCCCGGTCTGTCCGACACGGTCGCGCGGATCATCGGTGACGATGATCTGCCGGACCTGCTGCGGTTCTGGCTGGTGCAGAACATCTATGCCCTGATCCACTACCCCGAGATGGCCGCCCACGGCCGGGCAGCCATGGCCTCCATCGCCCACGCCGTGGAGCGCGATCCTGCCGCAGGGGACTGAGCGGCGGCGAATCGTCGCGGACCCGCCCGGGAATCGGCGTGCACCGGATGCGTTTGCGGCGACACGGCTCGACGAAAGCGCATCGGGCTCGAAGTTTCATGGAACCGATCCGCGACTCGGGCGTCAGAACCTGCTGCCCGAAGTAAAAGCCAATCCAGAACAACAATGATCGCCATGCTCGGCAGCGTTTCCGCATTCCTCGAATCCGCCCTTTCCCGACTGCAGTGCTCCCGCGACGACGGGGGCTCGGTCCGCGCAATCGCGCTCCCCACCTTGCTGCTCGTCGCCCTGCTCCCATGCAGTGCGCCGACCGCCCTGGCCCAGTTTCCCCCGGCCCGGCCCGTGCCCGAGGCCGAATGCACCGACGCCAGCTGCCGCACCACCTTCAACGCCGCGTTCTTCTCGATCTACGCGCCCGTCACCGCGCTGGACATGGTCAACAACCTGCCCGGCTTCAATCTCGACAACGGCGATACCGGCTCACGCGGCTTCGGCGGCGCGGCGGGCAACATCCTGATCAACGGCGAGCGGGTCTCGGCCAAGAGCGAGTCGCCCAGCGACCTGCTGTCGCGAATTCCGGCCGCCGACGTCGAACGCATCGTCGTGATCCGGGGACAGGTCGGAGGCACCGATCTGCGTGGCCAGAGCGTGATCGCCGACGTCATCCGGAAGGACGGCGGCGCCACCGGTGCCTGGTCCGTCCGCGCGTCCACCCAGCAACCGGGCGCCCGGTTTCTCCCCTCCGGGACGATGAGCTATTCCGACACCCGCGGTGCCCTCAGCTACACGGTGGGCGGCGGCGTGCAACGCTCGCAGTTCCAGAGCCAGTCGGAAGAACGGCTGCTCGGCCCCGACGGCGAGGTCCTGGAGTTCCGCGACGAAGAGTACGGCCAGGTGGAAGACGGTTTCGACCTGAGCGCCAACGCCACCTATGCGGGAGATCGGGTCCGCTACGGGTTCAACGCGCAGTACGAATGGGAGGAGCAGGACGGCGGCGAGGTTTCCCTGCGTCGGCCGGCCGCCGATGGGCCGGATCCGGAGTCGGTGCTGCTGCGGCAGGGCTCCGACGAACGGGAAGAGGCCTTCGAGATCGGCGTGGACGCGGAGCGGCCCTGGGGCGAGCACACCAACAGCAAGCTGATTGCGCTGTATCGACGCGAAGAGCGGATGTGGACCGGAGACCTGGTGCGCGGCGCGCCGGACGCACCGGGCATTCGTGAAACCGTGGCCATCACCGACCGGCTCGAGACCGAGAAGATCGTGCGCCTCGAGGCCGACTACTCCGGTGTGACCGGGCACCTCTTCGAAGCGTCGGTCGAGGGAGCGGAAAACCGCCTGGAAAGCGACTTCGAGCTGCGAAGGCGCATCGACGGAAGCCTTCGGCCGGTACCGGTACCGGGAGCACGCACCCAGGTCGAAGAACAGAGGCTCGACGTGTCGGTGGCCGATTCCTTCGCTGCCGGCGCGCTGGCCGTCGACCTCGAACTCGCCGCCGAAGCCTCCGAGATCAGCCAGACCGGTGGCTTTGCCGAACGACGATCGTTCTTCTTCTGGAAGCCCAGCGCCACCCTCACCTACACGCTGGAGAACGACGCGCTGCTCCGGGGGCGACTGCTGCGCAAGGTCGGCCAGCTCGACTTCTCCGACTTCGTCAGCGCCGCCGATCTCGGTGACGACGAGCTCAGCCTCGGCAACCCCTCGCTCAGCCCCGAGACCACGGTGACGATGGACCTCACCTGGGAAACCCGCTTCAACAGCATCGGCCTGTTGAGCCTCACGGCGTTCTACGACTGGATCGACGACGTCGAGGACCTGCTGCCGCTGGAGGACCAGCTCGAAGTTCCCGGCAACATCGGTTCGGGCTGGCGCTACGGGATCCGTGGCGAGCTGACCACGCCGCTGGACCTGTTCGGACTCGACAACGCGCGCCTGGACCTCAACGGCCGATGGCAGGATTCGGGCGTCGACGATCCATTGACCGGACAGGAACGCATCCTGTCCGACGAGCGCGCCTGGCGCGTCGAGGCCGAGTTCCGGCAGGACCTGCCGCAGGCCCGGATGGGTTGGGGACTGAACGGATCCATCAACGACGGCTTCTCCCGGTTCGGCCTCGATGAGCTCGATCGCTACCTCGGGATCGGCAACCTCAGCGCGTATGTCGAGAGCCGGGCCATCGAAGCGCTTCGCATCCGGCTCGGTGTCGACGCCATCCTCAGAAACAACGAGAATCGCGACCGTCGGGTTTTCGAGGGCCCGCGCGACCGCAGCGCCCTCGCGTTCCGCGAACTGCGCGATCGTCAGCGATCGAGGACCCTGTACCTGGAAGTACGTGGCACGTTCTGATCCCCGTTCGGCATGGCCGCCGCATTCCCGCGTGTCCGCAGAAGTCGACTTTCGGAACCGACAACCGGAAGCGAAGGCTGACTCAGGGGAGGTAGCGATGGCATAGTGCAGGCAGCTTGAGGGAAGCTGCCGACACAGCGGGAGGATGCCGAACGCGAATGATCAGCCCCGTCCTGCTCATTCTTGCCGCGCTCTTCTGGGGCCTCGCTGGCGGCCTCGGAGGCCTGCTGCTCGAGCGCGGCTGGGACCCCTTCCTGGTCGCCCTCGTTCGCGGCGCGGTCGGCTGGTTGTTCGTTCTGGCCTGGCTCGCGCTACGTCCCGGGGGGCACGGTTTCGGGCGCCGCTGGTTGTGGATCTGGTCTGGACTGGCCGGGCTCGGTGTCGCAGGCAACTTCGCCTTCTATTTCACGAGCGTTCAGCACGGCAGCGTCGCGGTCGCCGCCACGCTGATGTATTGCGCACCGGTCTTCGTCTTCCTCGTGTCCTTCGCGTTCCGACTGGAACGGCCGAGTGGAGCGAAATGGACTGCCATCGGCTTCGTGCTGCTCGGCGTCTTCCTGGTCACCGGTGCCGGTGATCTGAATGCGACCTCCATCGGGCCGGTGGCCGTCGCGACCGGTCTGCTGGCCGGCCTCTCCTACGCCGGATTCATCTTCGGCTTCAAGTTCGCCTCGAGGCACGGTTCCCCGCAGGCCGTGCTCGCTGTCGCGTTCGCGGTCGTCGTGGTCGGGCTCTTGGCCCTGTCCGGGATCGACCGCTTCGACGCGGTGCTGGTGGAGACTCCCGATCGGTGGCTGTTCCTCGCCCTGGGCGTGCTGGGCGCCGGGGTCTCCTTCGTGCTGTACGTGATCGGACTGCGTCAGACGCCGCCCGCCATCGCGTCGATGATCGCGATGGTCGAACCGGTCGCGGCCGCGCTGTTCGGTGTTCTCGTTCTGAGCGAGACGCTCGCGGCATCCCAGCTGGTGGGCATGGCGATCGTGCTCGCCACCGTTACCGTGCTGAGCCTGCTGAGCCGCGATCACCGCCGCCCGTCGCTAGCGTTTCGACTCGGCCGGAGACTCAAACTTTCCGGCCGCCGCATCGTGAAGCCGATGCAACGGGGTCGCCGCTGAGTTCGCGCCCGGTAAGCTGACGGGAATCACGCCCCGGGACTGCGGCCGAGGCGCCGGCGCTCAAGCAAGTGCTTCAACGCTGGTACTCGACCACCTTCTGTTCGATCGCGCCGAAGTAGCTGTTGCCGTCTTCATCGCTCATGTCGATGCGGACCGTGTCGCCGAACTGCAGGAACGGCGTTTCCGATTCGCCCATCAGCCCGCTGCTTTGGTGTGAGCGCTGATTGAGCCGCAATTGACTTCTCAATTCATATCAACGCCGGCTGTAGGGGTTTATTGATTAAAGCGCTGGGCCAAGAATCGAGCGACTAATAGCTCAGTTATTTTTCCAGCCGCTCGTAGGAAAAAACCCGATTGAAGATCAGGATTTAACGCTACAGAATAGTAAGCGAGTCGCTTAACTTGAGCGTCTCAAATCTAAAGCGTTTGGCATTTTCTTGATCGAAGTAGGAGGATTCAGTGAACAAAGTTTTGATCTTGGCCTTACTTTTTCTGGTTCAACCCGCCAAGGCAAGTTTGGCATGGTGGGAACTGTGCAGCACCTGCAGCTCAGACAACCAATTTCAGGTTGCTGCAATCGATGCTCACGGCGAAGATGAGACAGTTTATGTCTCCAACCCGAACACTCTCGAAACTAGGAAGTACTCTCGATTTTTTACTTGGGAAGACTTTGGCACCGGGCCAGTTCGGATGACCCATGTAGCCGAGGCGTACTTTCCCCAACATGAGAAAGATGCATTCCGCGAGGCTCTCGAGAAATCGCAGATCACGCAGTTCTCGATTGATCAGTCAGAATTGGCGGCCTACAGCGGAGGGCTTTCTCCTTCACCCTCGGCATTATTTGATATTCGAACGGGCTATTTGAGAAACTCGTTCTTTAGCGCTCTACGCGTTGGAATATCGACGAACGGCCTCCTGCCAACCGTAGACTCAACAGGGGCCTCAGCGGGAGTCCAGCTTAGGGGGCTTGGTGCTAACGGCGGGGTCAGCGAGTCATTGCGTGTCGTTCCGTTGACGATTTGGATTCGCTACCCGGACCGTTCAAGAATTGAGGTCACCTATCATCCGGACGGGACCTGGTCAGATATCGTAGTTATCGACCCAGAAGGCAATGCCATAGATGTGCTCGTGAACCCTAACGGACCAAATCCCGTAGATGTGAACACACTTGATGGTGATTATGCCTTTCAGGGGGAGAACATCACCGACGCTGCGAATGATTTCATCGATGCGGTAAACAGCTTCAACTTTAACAACTGCACTTTTAGACAAGTCGAGCCAAATGTTTGGCGACTAAGTTGTCGTCACCCGTAAGACTGGCCGTCAGTCCGCAAACGACCCCCGCCAGCCGGGGGTCGTACTTCTTGGCACCTGTCATTTGCGCAGGAACCGAGTAACGCCTACCGCTCGTACTCGACCACCTTCTGCTCGATCGCGCCGAAGTAGCTGTTGCCGTCTTCATCGCTCATGTCGATGCGGACCGTGTCGCCGAACTGAAGGAACGGCGTTTCCGGCTCGCCGTTTGCGATGATCTCCAGCATCCGCTTCTCGGCCAGACAGCTGGCGCCGCGGCTCGTGTCTTGGTTGGCGATCGTGCCCGAACCGAGGATCGTGCCGGCCGCCAGCGGCCGCGACTTCGCGGCATGCGCCAGCAGCTCGGCGAAGCTGAACTGCATGTCCTCGCCCGCCTCGGGCTGGCCGAACAGCTCGCCGTTCAGGTGCGTGACCAGCGGGCGATGCAGCTTGCTCTCCTTCCAGGCATCGCCCAGCTCGTCCGGCGTCGCGACCACCGGGGCCAGGGCCGAGCGCGGCTTGGACTGCAGGAAACCGAAGCCCTTGGCCAGTTCGCCCGGAATCAGGTTGCGAAGCGACACATCGTTGAGAATCGTGACCAGCTGGATGTGATCGGCGCATTCGGCCGCCGTCGCGCCCATCGGAACATCGTCGCAGATCACTCCGATCTCGGACTCGAAATCGATGCCCCATTCGGTGCTCTCCATCGCGATGTCGTCGCGCGGTCCGAGAAAGCCGTCGCTGACCGCCTGGTACATCAGGGGGTCGGTGAAGAAGCTCTCCGGCACTTCCGCACCGCGTGCCTTGCGCACGCGCTCGACATGAGGCAGGTAGGCGCTTCCGTCGACGAACTGGTAGGCGCGCGGCAGCGGGGACGCCAGGGCGTTCATGTCCAGTTCGAATGCATCGTCGGCGCGCCCTTCCTGCAGGTCCGCGAACAGGCTGTTCAGACGCGGCGCGGCACGGTCCCAGTCGTCCAGCGCGGCCTGCAGCGTCGGTGCGATTCCGTCGGCCTTGACGGCCTTCTTCAGGTCGCGGGAAACGACGATCAGCGTGCCGTCGCGGCCGCCTTCCTTGAGAGTGGCGAGTTTCATGAGATTCGTTCCTGATGCGTTGAGTTTGATTGAATAGCGTGTTCGATTCCTTTTCCCGCGTTTCGATCTCTGCGCCTTTGCGTCTCTGCGAGAAACCGCTTCTCGAGCGTGCCGCTCAGCCTTTCCAGCTGTCGACGTATCCGGTCCACTCGATGGACTCGGCGCCCGGCGTGACCTCCAGCGCGTCGCGCGTGTCGATCATCACCGCCACTTCCTCGGTCGCCTCCGCCTTGGGCGCGAACGCGTTCTTCAGCGCCTTCGGATGCGGGCCGTGGGTGAAGCCGCAGGGATGCAGCGTCATCATTCCCGGATGGATATTGTCGCGCGAGAAGAATTCGCCGGCGTGATAGAAGATCAGTTCGTCGAAATCGTCGTTGTTGTGGAAGAACGGCACCTTCAGCGCGTCCGGGTCCGTCTCGAAGGGACGCGGAACGAAGGTGCAGATGACGAACCGGTTGGCCAGAAAGGTTGTATGCGCCGACGGCGGCAGGTGGTATCGATGGCTCATCAACGGGCGGATGTCGCGCCAGTTGATCTTGACCGGCATCAGGTCGCCGTGCCAGCCCACCGCGTCCAGCGGATTGAACGGGTAGGTGATGGTCGAAATTGCGTTGCGACGCTTGACGTGGACCTTCCATTCGCCCTCGCCCTGCTGGGCCTTGAAGGCGTCGTCGATCCGCGGCGTGTCGAGCATCGCCGGGTCGAAGATGGCGTGCGGTCCGACCAGTCCCTTCTCGGGCAGCATGTAGCTGGAGTTGGTCGCCTCGATCAGCAGGGCTTCGACCGCGTCGCCGCTGGCGATGCGCCACATCGTCCCGCGCGGCAGCATGATGTAGTCGCCGTCGCGGAAGCTCATGCGGCCGTAGTCGCAGAACAGGTCGCCGGCGCCCGCGTGGATGAACAGCATCTCGTCGCCGTCGGAGTTGCGCACGACGTGGTCCATCGTGCCGGTGCTCTTCCATTGCCGGATGCGCACGCTGGCGTTGTGCATCAACGCGGTCGCGTCCCACGGCGAGGCGGTCGAGCCGTCGAGCTTCGTCGTGTCAAAGGCCCGCGGGCGGAGCGGCCCCTCGAAATCGGTCCAGCCGGTCGGCGCGTTCGGGTGATACATGTGCGAGGCCGGGCCGAAGAACCCCTCCTTGCCCAGCTCGCGCTCGTAGGTGCCCTCCGGCAGGTCGCAGTGCGCCTGGCGCGAAGCCCGGCCCTCGACCTTGGGATGCGTGATCCAGTTCTTCATGCTCGGACCCTCGTGGTTCTGGTCTGCAGACGGATCGCCCGGACGCGGCCGCGTCCGTGACGATCAGAGGACGCCACGCTTCTCCTGGTCGCGCTCGATGGCCTCGAACAGCGCCTGGAAGTTGCCTTCGCCGAAGCCTTCGTTGCCCTTTCGCTGAATGATCTCGAAGAAGATCGGACCGATGTTGGTCTGGGTGAAGATCTGCAGCAGCTGCTTGTCGGTCTCGTTCGGGTCGGCATCGATCAGGATCTTGTTCTTGCGCATCCGGCCGACGTCTTCGCCGTGGTTCGGGATGCGGTGATCGATCACGTCGTAGTAGGTATCGGGCGTGTCGAGAAAATCGATGCCGTTGGAGCGCAGTTGCTCGACGGTCTCGTAGATCGACTCCGTATACAGCGCGATGTGCTGCACGCCCTCGCCCTTGTACTCCTCGAGATACTCGTTGATCTGGCTCTTCGGGTCTTCCGACTCGTTGATCGGAATCGAGATCGATCCGGTCGGCGCGGTCATCGCCTTGGACCGGAGTCCGGTCTGCTGGCCCTTGATGTCGAAGTACTTGACTTCGAAGAAGCCGAACAGGTCCTCGTAGAAGCTTGCCCACTGGGCCATGTTGCCGTTGTAGACGTTGTGGGTCAGGTGATCGACGAAGGTCAGGCCCGCGCCCTTCGGCCGGGGATCGACCCCGTCGATGAAGTCGAAGTGCTGTTCGACGTCGGCGACGCCGCCGGTCAGGTACAGGACGCTGCCGCCGATGCCGGAAATCTTCGGACAGTCCAGCGGGATCGAGTCGAGGTCGCCCTCGACGTCCTTCCCGCCGTTGGCCAAGATCGTCTCGTAGGCCGACTCCGGGTCCTCGACGCGAATGCCGAAGCCGACGCAGCACGGGCCGTGCCGCTCCGCGAATTCGCTGGCGAAGGAATCCGGCGTCTCGTTGACCAGGAAATCGATGTTGCCCTGCCGGTAGAGCGTGACCGGCTGGTCCTTGTGGGTCGCCACCTTGACGAAGCCCAGCGCCTCGAACAGCGCGTGCAGTTTCTGCGGTTCGGGCGAAGCGAACTCGATGACTTCGAAGTTCTGGACGCCGAGGGGATTCGGTCGGGGTTCGGTGGACTGGGTCATGGCGGGACTCCTTCGATTCGGACCCGGATTCGCGACGGCTCGAACTGAGGTCGGCCGCCTGGCTTTCGGGCGTTGGTTGCTGATCTCCACGATTTTAGTTACATTTGAAACTATCTGCAAGCCGCCAACCTGCATGCTCGACCTCGAACATTTCCTGCCGTACCGTCTGTCGGTGCTGTCCAACCGGATCAGCCAGGGCATCGCCGCGGCGTACCGCAATCGCTTCGACCTGAGCGTGACCGAGTGGCGCTGTATCGCCATCGTCGGGCGCTATCCGGGCATTTCGGCCACCGAAGTGGCCCAGCGCGCGGCAATGGACAAGGTCGCGGTCAGCCGAGCGGTCAAGAACCTGCTCGCTCGCGAGCTGCTCGAGCGTGAGGACAATGACAGCGACCGACGGGCCAAGCATCTGCATCTGAGCCCCGGCGGGCGGGACATCCACGACCGGATCGTGCCCGCGGCCCGGGCCTACGAACGCCGCCTGGTCGATGCGCTGGACCCGGCGGACCGGGAAGCGCTGGACCGCGTGATCCGACGCCTCGCAGAAGTCGCCGACCCGGCCGATCGAACGATCCCATTCACCGATCCCGAAGCCGACCTTGCCGAGGACCCGAAACCATGACCACCGAACCGAACCGCAAAACTCCGTCGCAGAAATCGAAACCGGTGCTCTACGGGTACTGGCGCTCCTCGGCCAGCTATCGAGTACGGATGGCGCTGAATCTGAAGGGCATCGCCCACGAACATCGTTTCGTCCACCTGGTTCGCGACGGGGGCCAGCAGAAGGCCCCGGATTACCTCGCGCTCAATCCGCAGGGACAGGTGCCGACGCTGGTCCACGGCGAGCGTACGCTGACCCAGTCGCTAGCCATCCTCGAGTACCTCGAAGAGGTGTATCCCGAACCGCGGCTGCTGCCCGGCGACCCCGACGGCCGGGCCCGCGTCCGCGCGCTTTGCGGGGTGATCGCTTGCGATACGCACCCCTTGAACAATCTGGGCGTCCTGAAGTACCTGGTCGGCGATCTGGGCGTCGGCGAGGAGGCCAAGCTCACGTGGTATCGCCACTGGGTTGCTCGCGGCTTGGAGGCCTTCGAAACGCTGCTCTCGCGCTCGGGCGAGACGGGCCGCTTCTGTCACGGGGACCGGCCGACCCTGGCCGACTGCTGCCTGCTCCCTCAGGTCTATAATGCGCGGAGGTTCAACTGCGACGAGTCGAACTGGGCGGAGATCCGACGCATCTGCGCCGAGCTCGAATCGTTGCCTGCCGTTCGCGATGCCGCCCCGGAAAACCAGCCCGATGCCGAATGATCCGATGATGTCCGTTCTTGCCCGTTCCGGTGCCGTCGTGCTGCTGGGCCTTGCCCTGGCCGGCTGCGCCACTACCCCACCGGACCCCGCCCTGCTCCGTCCCGCCGAGGACGCGCTGGCCCTGGCCGAACAGGCCGGGGCCCGCAGTCGTGCCCCGCTCGAGCTCGAGGAAGCCCGCGGGTACTACGAGAACGCGACCGAGGCCCTGGCCGCGGAGGAACCGTCCGCGGTCGCGCGCTGGGTCGAGCTGGCCGAAGTGCAGGCCCGCCTCGCCATCGTCCGCAGCCAGGGCGCCGAGGCACGCGACCGCCTTGCCGAGCGCCGGTCCGAGTACGAGGCGCTGCGCGACGAGCTGATCGATGTGTTCGGCGACGAACTCCAGCTGGAGGACACGCCATGACCGCTCGGATTCTCCTTCGCGGTTCCGGCCTGCGGCGAGTCACCGCCGCCGGTGTGCTGGTCGCCGTGCTGGCCGGCTGTGCCACGCCGGAGCCGCCGCCCGGGCTGATCGACAACCTGCGGGCCGACCTGAACGCCCTTCAGGACAACGCCGAGGTCGTCGAACTCGCGCCGGTTGCCGTGGCCGAAGCGCGCAGCGCCGTGCGCCGCGCTGCGATCGAACAGCTCGACGCCGACGAGCGCCTGCACCGGGTCCAGGTCGCCCGCAAACACCTGGAAATCGCCCGCGCCGAGGCGTTCGCCGAACGTGCCCGCCGGGACGCCGAGGCCGTCGAGGCCGCCCGCACGCGCCTGGTGCTCCAGGCCAGCCGGCTCGAAGTCGCCCAGGCGCGGCGCGAGACCGAGCAGGCGCTGATGCAGTCCACCGCGACGCGGGAAGAGATGCAGCGGGCCCAGGAACAGGCGCTCAGCGCCGAGGAGCGCCGCCAGCTGGCCGCCGAGCAGGCCGCGCGGGCCCGCGAGGAAGCCGCGCAGGCCCGCCGCCTCGCCGAGGCCCAGTCGGAGGAAATCGAGCTGGCGCGTCGCGAGGCCGAGCTCGCCAACCAGGCCGCCGACAGCCTGCGCCGGCGACTCGAGTACATGGAATATCGCGAAACCGATCGCGGCGTGGTGATCACGCTCGGCGACGTGCTGTTCGAGGTCGGCGAGACCTCGCTCTTGCCGGCCGCACAGGAGAACCTGGCCGACGTGATCGAACTGCTTGCCAGCGAACCGGACAACGCGATCCGGATCGAGGGCCACACGGACGCAACCGGTCCGGCCGCGCTGAACCTGAGGATTTCGGAAGAGCGCGCACGGGCGGTCCGTGACGCGTTGGCCGAGCTCGGTGTCGACCCGTCGCGGATGAACGCCGTCGGCATGGGGGAGGACTTTCCCATCGCCAGCAACGAGACCGAAGAGGGGCGCGCCAGCAACCGCCGCGTCGACGTCATCCTCCTGAACGATTGATCGAGGCCATCGAAGGCCGCGTCCACGGCGCGACCGGGTCTCCTCCCCTCCCCAGCGGCGCCTGATCCGCACTGGGCGGCTGCGGCTCGCGCCCTCCGCGGCACCCCCTCGAGGCGCCAGCCACGGGGCCTGCCGGGGGCCGGCTTGCGCCCGTGGTTCGATTGCGTTACAACAGAACCCCGAACTGGTCGGGACAGGATGTGGAAGTACCCGGTTTTTTTCGACGCAGTCATCCCCACCCCGAGCGCACGGGCTCGCCGCTTCGCGCTCTACCCCCTTCTGATGTCCGAATCCTGCTCGCCGGCTCGCACGCTGTCCGCGTGACGTCCTGCCGTGCCCCGGGCCGACCCGTTCCATTCCAGACGCATTCCTGCAAGCAACACCCACCGAACGCAAGGAGAAGTGCCATGTTCGAGAACCGTCGCGATGAGATGGAAGTACTGCTGAAGAACAACGAGACCTTTCGCAGGCTGTACAACCATCATCAGCAACTCGAGAAACGAGTGATTGCGGCCGAGAACGGCACGGCGCCGATGGAGGACCTGGCGCTGAACACGCTGAAGCGCGAGAAACTGCACGCCAAGGACCAGCTCGCGCGGATGCTGGACCGGGCCGAAGCCGCCTGATTCCGGGCCGCACGCCGGCCCGACCCGCGCCGGTCGCCCCGCGGCCGGCGCGCTCACCGCCCCACCCCCGACGCCCCCGTTCCGCCCGGCCCTGCTACGCTAGCCGGGTTCCCGAACGTGATCCCGTCCATGTCCGTCCACGACAACGTCCTGGCGCTGATCGGCAATACGCCGATCGTGCGCATCAATCATCTCGACACCGGCCCGTGCGAACTCTATGCCAAGCTCGAGAGCGCCAACCCCGGGGGCTCGATCAAGGACCGCATCGGCCTGGTCATGATCGAGCAGGCCGAACAGCGCGGCGACCTGAAGCCCGGAGCCACGCTGGTCGAGGGGACCGCGGGCAACACGGGGCTGGGGCTGGCCCTGGTCGCGGCCCAGAAGGGCTACCGGCTGATCCTGGTGATCCCCGACAAGATGAGCCGCGAGAAGATCTCGAACCTCAAGGCGATGGGCGCCGAGGTCGTGATCACCCGATCCGATGTCGGCAAGGGACACCCCGAGTACTACCAGGACCTGGCCAGGAAGATTGCCGACGAGACGCCCGACTCCTATTTCATCAACCAGTTCGGCAATCCGGACAATCCGCTGGCCCACGAAACGCTGACGGGCCCCGAGATCTGGCAGCAGATGGACCACGACCTCGATGCCATGGTCGTCGGCGTCGGGTCCAGCGGCACGATCACCGGGCTGTCGCGCTATTTCGCGGAGGTCGCGCCGGACCTGGAGCTGGTGCTGGCCGACCCCGAGGGTTCGATCCTGGCGGACTACATCGCTACCGGCAAGGTCCGCGACGATGCCGGCGGATGGCTCGTCGAGGGCATCGGCGAAGATTTCCTGCCGACCATCAGCGACTTCAGCCGGGTCGCGAAGGCCTACGCGATCAGCGATCGCGAGAGCTTCCTGACCGCACGAGAACTGCTCTGTCGCGAGGGTCTCCTCGGCGGCTCCTCGACGGGAACGCTGATGGCCGCGGCGCTGAAGTACTGCCGGGAGCAGACCGAGCCCAAGCGCGTGCTCACGCTGGTCTGCGACACGGGCAACAAGTACCTTTCGAAGGTCTACAACGACTACTGGATGCGCGAACAGGGCTTCCTCGACGTCGAGAGCCACGGCGACCTGCGCGACCTGATCGCGCGGCCCGTCGAAACCCATGATGCGATCGTGGTCCGCCCCGACGAGCCGCTCTCGAACGCCTACAAGCGGATGAAGCTGTACGACGTCTCTCAGCTGCCGGTGCTCGAAGGGGAACGGATCGTCGGCATCATCGACGAATCCGACCTGCTGATGGCGATCTACAACCAGGAGGATCGATTCCGGGACCCGATCTCCTCGGCCATGGTCACGGAGCTGGAGTCGGTGCAGGTCGGCGACCCGATCGACGCCCTGCTGCCGACCTTCAACGCCGATCGGGTCGCGATCGTACTGGACGGCGAGAAGTTCCTCGGCCTGATCACCCGGGTCGACCTGCTGAACTACCTGCGCCGCCGGACCGACATGTAGGTCCGCCCGATGACGTTCAGACAGGTCCGGATCGCACTCCTGCTCCTTCTGCTGGTGCTGGTCGTCCACAACGTGTTCAGCGACGCGCGCCGCATTGCCCGCTGGGACGTGCCCCTGTTCGTCGTCATCTACCCCACCAATGCGGACGGAAGCGCGGCCGCGGAGCGCTACATCGAACGGCTGGACGCGGCCGATTTCCAGCCGATCGCCGACTACATGGCCACCGAGGCCCGACGCTACGGCCTGCCCCTGGACCGCCCGATCTACGTCGAACTGGCCGACCCGATCGACGAGCCGCCGCCGCAGCAGCCGACAGCCGGAAACGTGCTCGAGCGGATGGCCTGGGTGGCGCGCCTGCGGTGGTGGCGCTTGTGGTTCGACGAACAGGACCGCGATCCCGATGTGCTCCTGATCGCGCGCTACCACGACCCGGCGCGCGCGACGCGACTGCCGCATTCCACCGGCCTGGAACGTATCCGGGTCGCGTCCGCCCACCTGTTCGCCGGTCGCGCCCAGCGGCGCCAGAACCACGTGGTGCTGGTCCACGAACTGCTGCACACGGTGGGCGCGAGCGACCTCTACGATCTCGGCACGGGCCTGCCGATCTTCCCATCCGGCTACGCGGAACCGAACCGGGCTCCCCTGCTTCCCCAGGTGCGCGCCGAAATCATGGCCGGTCGCATCCCCGTCGCACCGAACCGCGCGATCCAGGCCCCCGGCCTCGATCGCACGCTCATCGGTCCGACCACCGCCGCCGAGCTCGGCTGGATCGATTAGCCGGCGCCGGCAAACGGACGCCCGGAGAATCGACCGGGGCACCCGGGGGCATGAAGACACCTGGAATCGGCGGATCGATTTCCCGCAGAGACGCAGGAATGCAGACAAGCACGTCCGGACGCCGGCCGTTCGGGGGTTCGCCACGCCCACGGGCACGACGCTCGAGGCCGCAATGGGGCCGAAGCGGTACAATTGCAGGATTGTTTCGCTGATACGGGAGCAGCGGTCACGCCATGTGGTGTCCGTTCTGCAATCACACCGATACGCGCGTGGTCGATTCGCGCCTGACCTCCGACGGCTACCAGATCCGCCGGCGGCGTGAATGCGCGGACTGCGGCGCGCGGTTCAACACCTTCGAGGCGCCGGCGCTCAAGGCGCCCAACGTGATCAAGTCCAACGGCTCACGCGAGGCCTTCGACGAAGACAAGCTTCGCCGCGGCATCCAGCGCGCCCTTGAGAAGCGGCCGGTCGAGACCCAGCAGGTCGAGCGCGCGCTGCGCGACCTGCTGCGAAAGATCCGCACGCTCGAGGAGCCCGAGATTCCCAGCCAGGCGATCGGCGAATGGGTCGCTGCCGAACTGGCCAAGCTCGACCAGGTGGCCTACGTCCGCTTCGCGTCGGTCTACAAGCGCTTCGAAGACGTCCAGGCGTTCCGCGAAGAGATCGAGCGCCTCGAGCGCGAACATCCCGGCACGCTGGACACCCGTCAGATCTCGCTGCTCGGCCGACGGGATGACTGACCCGGAGCCCGGCTTCGACGCCACCGACCATCGCCACATGGCCGAAGCCCTGCGCCTGGCAGCGCGCGCCCTGTGGACCGCCCATCCGAACCCGCGGGTCGGCTGCGTGATCGCGCGCGGGGACGACGTGGTCGGGCGCGGTTGGCACGAGCGCGCCGGCCAGCCCCACGCCGAAGTCCACGCCCTCGCCGACGCAGGCGAACGGGCGCGCGGAGCGACCGCCTACGTCACCCTCGAACCCTGCAGCCACCAGGGTCGCACCCCGCCCTGCGCGGACGCGCTGATCGAGGCCGGCGTGGCGCGCGTGGTCGCGGCCCTCGTCGACCCGTTCCCCGACGTCGCCGGACGCGGCCTGGAACGGCTGGCCGCGGCCGGCATTCGGGTCGCGCGGGGCCTGATGGAGGGCGAGGCACGGGCGCTGAACCCGGGTTTCCTGTCCCGGATCGAGCGCGGACGGCCCTACGTGCGACTGAAACTGGCCGGCTCGCTCGACGGCCGTTCGAACGGCCCGGACGGGGCATCGAAGTGGATTACCGGCGACGCGGCACGCCGCGACGGCCACCGCTGGCGAGCGCGCGCGGATGCGATCCTGACCGGCATCGGCACCGTCGTCGCCGACGACCCGGCCATGAACGTCCGGCTCGAGGGGGTCGAGCCCTCCTCGCTTCCGCCGAAGCCCGTGGTGGTGCTCGACCCGCGGGGCCGTCTCCCGGCCAATGCGCGGCTGTTCGATACGGGCAATCCGGTCTGGCGGGTCGGCACGGGCACGGAAGTCGACGATTCCGCCACCTGCGAGCGCCTCGAGGTCGCTGCCGATCCGGCCGGGCGGGCCGATCTCGAGGACCTGCTCCGCGTACTCGCCGCACGGGACATCAACGAGCTTCACGTCGAGGCCGGGCCGACGCTGTCGGGAGCCCTGCTCTGCGCCGGCCTGGTCGACGAACTGCTGGTCTACCAGGCGCCGACGCTGGTCGGCAGCGGATCGCCGACAGCGGCTCTTCCGGGTGTGGAAAAACTCGCCGACCGCCTCCATCTCGTCCGGATCGACACGCGCGCGGTCGGCGACGACCTGCGCATCCGCCTGAGGCCCGCGGAGGCCTCGCGGACCAGCGGCTGATCCTTGCACCGGAAACCGACGAACCACGCAGGAAACGAACGATGTTCACCGGAATCATCCAGGCCCTGGGCCGGGTCAGGCAGCAGCATCCCAGCGGGGCCGGACGGCGTTTCGTGATCGAGGCCGACGCCATCGCCGGGTTCCGCCTGGCGGAGGGCGACAGCGTGGCGGTCAACGGCGTGTGCCTGACCGCGCTGGAACCGACCTCGACGACCTTCGCCGCCGACGTATCGAACGAGACCCTCGCGCTGACCACGCTGGACCGGCTCGATGCCGGCAGTCCGGTCAACCTGGAGCCGGCGCTGCGGGCCGGCGATCCGCTCGGCGGTCACCTGGTCTCGGGTCATGTCGATGGCCTGGCCACGCTGGTCCATGCCGAGGCGGACGGCGACAATCGCGTGATGCGCTTCGAGGCGCCGCCGACACTGTCGCGGTATATTGCGCACAAGGGGTCGGTGACGCTCGACGGCGTCAGCCTGACCGTCAACAAGGTGTCCGAAGACACCTTCGAGCTCAACCTGATTCCACATACGCTGGCGGTGACCACGCTGGGACGTCTTCAAGTCGGCGAGGCGGCCAATCTCGAGGTCGATCAACTCGCTCGCTACATGGAGCGCCTGCTCGAAACCCGCCCGCCCGAAGACGGAACCTCCTGAATGCAGTTCGATTCGATCGAGTCCATCCTGGAAGACATCAAGGCCGGCAAGATGGTCGTGATGCTCGACGACGAGGATCGCGAGAACGAGGGCGACCTGATCATGGCCGGCAGCCTGGTCAAGCCCGACGACATCAACTTCATGGCGCGCTACGGCCGCGGCCTGATCTGCCTGTCGCTGACCCGCGAACGCTGCCGCCAGCTGGGGCTCCAGTTGATGGTGCGCGACACGGACCGTCATCACCAGACCAATTTCACCGTGTCGATCGAGGCCGCCGAAGGCGTGACCACCGGCATCTCGGCCTACGACCGGGCCCACACCATTCGCACCGCGGTGCGCCCGGACGCCACGGCGGCGCACCTCAACCAACCCGGCCACGTCTTCCCGCTGATGGCCCAGCCGGGCGGCGTGCTGGCACGCGCAGGACACACGGAAGCCAGCCTGGACCTCGCCCTGCTGGCCGGGCTCGAGCCGGCCGGCGTGCTGGTCGAGATCCTCAATGAAGACGGCACCATGGCGCGCCGCCCGGAGCTCGAGACCTTCGTCCGCGAGCACGGCCTGAAGATCGGCACCGTGGCCGACCTGATCCGCTACCGGCTCGGCACCGAGCAGAACGTCGAATGCGTGCATCGGCAGACCGTCGGCACCGCCCACGGGCCGTTCGAACTGAAAGTGTTCCGCGACCGCATCCACGGCAAACTCCACTGGGCGCTGCAACGCGGCGCGATTTCTGCCGAAGAGCCCTTCCCGGTTCGCGTCCACGTGCCGGAACTGCTCGGCGATGTGATCGGGATCACCGACCCGGGCTTCGGCATGCCGCTGGACGCCGCCCTGGCCGACATCGCGCGACGCGGAAAGGGGCTCGCCCTGGTGCTGGGCTATGATGAATCCGACACGGACCGCCTGGCCGGATTGATGGGCGCAGGCGCCGAAGCCTCCTCCGACAACAAGGCCGGCGAGGAGACCGGCGGCAAGGACCGCGCCGCGAGCGAGCTTCGCAACTACGGCATCGCCGCTCAGATCATTGCCGAGCTCGGCATCCGCAGGATGCAGGTGTTCGGCGCGCCGAAACGCCTGCATGCGCTCGACGGCTTCGGCCTGGAGATCACCGAGTACGTCGTCCCGGAAGATACCGAATGACGACCCTCCGACGAGAATCCACACAACGATGAACCGGATCGACCCGAACCACGACGGCCAGGGCCTTCGCATCGCGATCGTCGCGGCCCGTTTCAACGAAGAGATCGTCGACCTGCTGATCGACGGCTGCCTGGCCGCGCTCCGCGAGCACGGCGTCGACGACGACGACATCACGCTCGTGCGTGCGCCCGGGGCCTGGGAACTGCCGCTGGCCTGCGCTCACCTGGCCGCGTCCGACGAGTTCAACGCGGTCATTGCGCTCGGCGCCGTAGTCCGCGGCGAGACCGCTCACTTCGACTTCATCAGCGCCGAATGCGCGCGCGGACTCGGCGACGTCGCCCTGGTCACCGGCGTCCCGGTCGCCTTCGGCGTGCTCACGCCCGAAAACGGCGATCAGGCGCGCGACCGCGCGGATCCCGCGCGCAAGAACAAGGGCCGCGAAGCCGCGCTGGCCGCGCTGGAAATGGCCAACCTGGCCGGCATGATCGGCATCGACGCATCCGACGACGACGAGGCGGACGGCGATGGCGGGTAAACGGCGCAAGCAAAGTCCCTACGAGCCGCGCAGGCGCGCACGTCGCCGCGCGCTGCAGGCGCTGTACCAGTGGCAGCTCAACGACGACTCGGCCCACAGCATCATCCAGCAGTTCGTCGAAGAGCAGAACTTCGAGGGCGTCGACAAGGACTACTTCGAACAGCTCGTCCAGGAAGTGATCGCCCAGGGCGACGATCTCGACGAGAAGCTCCGACCACACATCACCCGCATGGACGTCAACCTCGACCAGATGGAGCGGGTGATCCTGCGCATCGGTGCCGCGGAACTGGTCAATCACATCGAGATTCCCTATCGGGTCGTGCTCGACGAAGCCGTCGAACTCGCGCACCGCTTCGGCGCCGAACAGGGCCACACCTTCGTCAACGGCGTGCTCGACCGCCTTGCGCGTGAAACGCGGCCGATCGAGCACGGCCTCGAACAGGAAGGACAGCAAGGGCAGCAGCAGTAAGCCCGGTGGAGCGAGAGGATCGGCCTGCGACCACCGAGGCGGCGGATTCCGGACCGCCTCCTGTTCGCAATCGACCCGCCGCATCGATTCGGCTACCCTCGGACGCTGACGTTTCCGGGCCAACGCCGTGACCGAACGCACGAACCCGCCACCGCCGACCCGGCTGACTCCCTTCTTCCTGGCGCTCGGACCGTTCGCGGCGCTGTCCGTCGGCGCGCTGGGCATCACGTCATGGGAGCTCGAAACGCCGGCAGCCGTCGTCGCAGCGGTGACCGCCTGGTGCGCCGTGTGGTGGCTGACCGAGCCGGTACCCATCCCGGTGACCTCGCTCCTTCCGATGGCGCTGCTGCCGTTGGGCGGCGCGCTGACCCCGACCCACGTCGCGCAGAGCTACGGATCGCCGCTGATCCTGCTGTTGCTCGGAGGCTTCATGCTGTCCGGCGCGCTGGCGAAGTCCGGTGCCCACCGGCGCCTGGCACTGGTCATGATCCACGCCTGCGCGCGCCTCGGCCAGCGCGGCCTCGTACTCGGCTTCATGCTGGCCGCCGCCTTCCTCTCGATGTGGATTTCCAATACCGCGACCACGCTGATGCTGCTTCCGGTGGCGCTGGCCGTGCTGGAGGACAGGCGATTCGTACCGCTGACCGTTCCGCTGCTGCTCGGGATCGCCTACTCGGCGAGTCTCGGGGGCACCGGCACACCGATCGGAACCCCACCGAACCTGGTCTACATGCAGGTGGTACAGGACCGGTTCGGTACCACGACCTCGTTTCCGCTGTGGATGAGCTGGGGCGTGCCCGTGGTCGCCCTGGTCCTGCCGCTGATGTTCCTTTGGTTGACGCGGCGGGTCGAACGCGGGCCCCTGCCCGAGCTCGAACGCCCCGGCGCGTGGAGCGTGCCGGAACTCCGCGTGATGACCGTGTTCGCCGTCACCGCACTGCTCTGGATGACCCGCACGGCGCCGTTCGGCGGCTGGCAGGCCGCGCTGAACCTGCCCTACGCCAACGACGCTGCCGTGGCCATGCTGGCCGTGGTGGCGCTGTGCTGCCTGCCCAGCGGGCGACGCGACGGCGACGGCCGGCCCACGGGAGACCGGTTGCTCGACTGGGAAACCGCCGGAAGCATTCCGTGGGGCGTCCTGATCCTGTTCGCCGGCGGCATCACGATCGCGCGGGGCTTCATCGAGACCGGGCTGAGCGACGCGGTCGCGACCCAGTTGACCACGCTGGCCAGCCTCCCGCCCTGGCTGATGGTCCTGTTCATCGCACTCGGCGTCACCTTTCTGACCGAGATGACCAGCAACACGGCGACCAGTTCCCTCCTGATGCCGGTGCTCGCAGCCACCGCGGTCGCTTCCGGGGTCGCGCCCGAACTGTTGATGGTGCCGGCCGCAATCAGTGCAAGCTGCGCGTTCATGCTGCCGGTCGCCACCGCACCGAATGCCGTGATCTACGGCTCCGGGCGGGTGCCGATCCGGACCATGGCGGCAGAAGGCCTGGTAATCAACCTGATCGCGGCGACCGCGATCACTGCGGTGGTGATGGTCCGGTTCGGCTGACGGGCCTCGAGCCACGCCTGCGCTCCGCGCACACCATGGCGCGCCTGCAGGCGGCTTCGCGTAACCAGGAACAGGCATCCCTGCCCTCGATTCCCGAACCGTGCGAGAAATTCCGATGATCGACTCACGACGTGCTGCACTCCTGCTCCTTTCCATCGGCGTCACCGCCTCCGCCACCGCCTACGCGGACGACGGGCTGCGGGACCGCTACGTCGCCGCCAGCCAGCAGATCGGCGAGACCATGCTCGACGTCATCGAGGACTGCGCACCCGACCTCGATACCAGCGGCATCGATTTCGAATACACCGAACGCATGGTCGCTTCCGTCGAATGCGTGGTCGAGACCCATATCGAGCGCTTCGGCCGGGCCGAGACCGTAGCGCTGGTCGAGGAGGTCGAGGCGATGGCCGACCGCACGTTTTCCTCGCTGCAGGAGATGGCCACCCTGCAGCAGGACTATCCACGCCTGTCGGATCCGGCCATGCTGGAGATCAACCAGGATTGCGGCACCGTAGAGGCCTCGCAGGACCTGCCCTTGAGCGCGCTGATGCAGGACAACATGGCGAAGCTCGCCGGCTGCTTCTCCGCGCCGTAGCCGGTACTCGCCGCCGCAGGTGCATTTCTTTCCTGCCGGGCCGGCTCGAAGATCGTCCGTCCGGGTCGTCACACAAGGCATCGGAGGCGCGCCGCACTGTTTAACGCAGGTTATTTCGAATCCGCGTTCGATTCTTCAGGATTCCGAAGGACATACGACGTACGAGAGAGGCCGATCCCATGCCTTCGGAATGGAGCGACAAGGACGAACGTCAGTACGAAGAAATCAAGAAGGACAAGATGCAGCGCGGCACGGATGAAGATCGCGCCGAGGAGATCGCCGCCCGCACGGTCAACAAGCGCAGGAGAAAGGAAGGCCGCACGGAGAACGAAACCACGAAGGGTTCGGGCAATCCGAACACGCGCCTCGAAGACCGTACGAAGGACGAGCTCGACCAGCGCGCGCAGGAGCTGGACATCGAGGGTCGCAGCAAGATGAACAAGGACGAGCTGATCTCGGCGATCCGCCAGCGGCAATGATTGCCGGCCGGTGCGCGATCGATCCCGCGATCGATCCCGCGCGGGCAGCAGCGGTGTTCAGTCATCAACTCCCTTTCAGCGAGGGGGAGACCTCAGCGGGCGCTCCAGCGCCTGAACTCGACGCGCGTCCCGTCGGGACGTTCGCGAATCCAGTCGGTGAAGCGCGCGATGTCCGGATGCGCGGCCAACGCCTCGACGGTGTTGTAGTCGCGCTCGAGGGACTTGTTGTCCAGCGTGGCGTGGACGTTCGAATGGCAGGGCCTGCACAACAGGGCCAGCCGGTGCTTGACCTCTGCGCGGTCGAAGTCGCGCTTGTTGCGGCGGTTGCTGTGTCGCGTGCGGGGGATCAGGTGGTGGCGGGTCAGTTCGCGGACATGGCGCTCACACAGTTCGCACCGCCCGCCGCCCCGGATTCGGCGTCCATCGGTCATGGAAGGATGATGCGTCGATCCGCGCAGACAGGGCGTCAAGGAATCAACGCTTGAAGCCCTCGGGTCGACCGCCCTGGAACGGAGAACACGGCACCTTCGGGGCGAGGGATCCGCGCGCCGTTCCCATTGCAGGGCACCTGCGCACATAACAAAACCCCGGTCTTCTGGAACCGGGGCTTGTCCGCGGATAATTTGAGATTGGAGCGCTAGCGCTGGTCTCCTGATGCTCGACAAACATGGCTCCTGCGAGCAGTGTCCAAGCTTGCCGCCAGATCTCGATGGATCGAGCCTTCTAGCGCCGCTTCACCCTTGTGAGGCTTCCGCGTCGAGTTCAGTTGTACGCCTGTGGAGCGGGGCTGTCAACGGTTTTCCGAAGAAAATTTCGAATTATTTTCATAACTTTCAACATCTTGCGGACTTGCTCCGCTTTTTTGAAATCCCGGTCAAGAAGGTGCTGCAGGTCGTTGATTTGCGCTAGCGCCAACAGCCCGGAAGCGCAAGGTGAGTTGCCCTTCGTCAGCGGCGCCCGCCCGACCGCCGCCGAAGGTCGTCGATTCCCTGGCGCTCGGTCGCCAGTGCAGGATCGCTGCCGGCTTCAGTCCGACCCGTCCGGCAGGCGGATTCGATCGGCGTCGATGGAGTAGGTGTCGCAGATCGCAGCGATGCGATCGGTCAGCGCCAGGAACCGCGCTCGGCTGCAGACGCCGGGGGCCGCGAACAACGAGTCGAACCACGTGCTGTCCATGAACCAGCGCTCCGGATCACGAATCGTCGACAGCGACAGGTACTGGAACTCGTAGGCAACCCGCAGCAGGTGGGTCAGGGCCTGCTCCGGTGCGTAGTCGAGCAGCCGCGCGCCGACGTTGTTGCGCACGTAGGTGTCCATCTCGTCGGCGCTCAGGTAGTGCCGCGCCAGCAGGTTGGCCATGTAGTCGTCGATCCGCCTGAGCAGGCCGGCCAGCATCGTCTCGCCCGGGCTCCGATCGGCATCCCCGGCGCGCCCGAGGGCCCCGGTCAGCGGACGATGCAGCCCGGCGGGCAACGCGTCCACGAGCTGGTCGAGCGATTCGACCAGTGCACGCTCCCGGGCCTTGCGTTCTTCGACCCGTTCCGGATCGACCCGGACCCAGCCCGACTCGGCCGCCTGGTGGCCCCACTCGTGCACCGTCCGTGCAGCGAGCATCCATCGCTCGTAGGGCGGGCTGGCGTGGCGCAGGCGTTCCGGGTCGTCGGTCAGGGAATAGGCGATGCGAAGCGTATCGCCGTGGATGTAGCTCAGCCCGCCCGCGGTCATCCAGCTCGCCGGCCGGGCCAGGGCAGCGGGATCGGCGAGGCTGTCGAGAAACGCCCGGCTCCGGCGATCGATCACCTCGAGGTCGGCCAGGATGGACGCTTCCGCTTCGGGCGTCGCTCCGGCGAGTACGGACGCCAGGGTCGGGCTGCCCGTGCCGGCCGCGCGCCAGAGCACTTCGCCCTGCTCGCCCGTGACCACCAGATGCGGATTCTCGTCATCCAGCCAGTCGACCAGGGACCGGCCCGCTCGGGCCGCGGGCCGTCGTACCGTGTTTCGATGCGCCGCGACCACCGCCTCGATCGCCTGCATCCAGTCCCGCTGCAGACGCTCCAGAACCTGCTGCTGGCCCGCATCGGCGATCAGGCCGTTGGCCAGGCGCTGCGCGCCGGATACGGCCACCGTCGGCCGCCGGAACACTTCGTGATGCATCGTTCGCAGCTCGGGCAGTGCGTCGGCCAACGCACGGTAGCCGGCCGCGTCCGGCCGGGCGCTCTTCCGGCAACCGTCGATGAAATCCGCGAGCTGGTCGTCATCGAGGATCAGGAGGTACGGAAGGTTGGTCAGGAGGCTGGCGCCGATCTGCTGCTGGAGAACCTGGCGCTCGGCCTGGAACAGCAGGAAGATCGAGAATTCCAGGCTGGAGGTATCCGGGGCGACGTCCTCCCGATAGAGCAGCCAGCTGCTGGCGTGGAAGGGCTGGAAGTAGGGTCGCGTCCGGACCCCGTCGGTGACCAGGCAGAGGTGCTGGACCCGGGGTGGAAACCACTGGCGCGAAGCGCGTCCGAGCTTGGCGGCCCGTTCGCAGTACTTGCGGATCATCGTATCGATCCGCTCGCACTCCGTGTTCGAAAGCAGGCCGCGCGCAGCATAGGCTTCGGCCGCCACGGGATCGAGACCGTCCGCGGACAGCACGTCGATGGGCACGACCAGCATCCCCGGCTGGGCCGCGCAGTAATCGAGCAATGCGTCCATCATCACCGCATCGGACTCAGCGCTCGTGCAGGAGGTCGATCGCCCGCTCCAGCACGACATCGCGTTCTGCCTGGAGATCGCTCCGCGTCGGACCGACGGCCACGTCGGGCTCGATGCCCTGCGCGTGGAATGGCGAGCCGTCGGGCCCCAGCACGCGCATGCCGGTGAAGGAGGCCGTGAAGCCGCCGGGCAGCACGAGCGGGATGACATTGCCGTTGGCGCCCGCGGTCGGCGCACCGACGATCGGACCGATGCCGTGGCGCTTGATCACGCCGACCAGGGACTCGGCGTAGCTCAATGCGCGGTGATCGGCCAGGAAGACCGTCGGCGTGTTCACTCGCGGCTCGGCAACCGGAAGGGCGAACTGGTCCTGGATCGAGGCAACGAGGTCGCCATCGGGTGCACGGGCCAGAAGAACCTGGAGCCATGCGGTCCAGTCATCGGGCGCATCGAGGAAATGGCCGAGGAACTCTGCCGGCACGAACGTCGGGTTCGGGTACCCGCGCAGGTCGAACACGATGCCCTCGGCGTCCATCAAGCGCGGAATCAGCGACGCGACCCCCTCCTGCCGGATCGCGGGCAGGAAGACGTGGACGATGCCTTCGCCGAGCTCGCGGAGGACCGGGTAGTCGATCGACCGCACGGGACCCGGAGCCGAAAACTCCAGCGTCGCATCGAAGCGAGAGCCGTCGCGCTCGAGGCTCAACATCCGCTGTTCGCCGGCCGGGCCGAGCAGCAGATCCTCGATCGCGCGAAAGGTCCGCCACTGCAGCGAGCCGCTCTCGTGGACCAGGGCCCGGGCCATCCAGGTTTCGATCGCTTCTCCGTCCACGCCCAGCACGAGGTCGCCCGGACGGACTGCTTGCGACTCGTTCGACACGGCGACCACCAGCCCCTCGGGAACCCGCTCGACGGCCAGCGGAAGGAAGGCCTGCGGCGCCTCGGCCGCCGGGTCGGTTTCATACACGCTGACGTGTCCATCGTCGATATGGTGCAGCAGGCGCTGAAGCAGCCGGAGATGGTGGTCCCGATCTTCGACCGCGCGTGACTCGATCAGCGCCGCTCTCAACGCCTGCGGCCAGTCGTCCAGCATGGAACGGTACGGATAGAAATGCTGCATGACGCCCCAGGTAGCGGCCACGTCCAGCTTCGCCTGCTCCGACGGCGACAGGCGATCGACGGCGCCGCCCGGATAGCGCTGCCACAAGCGTTCGCGGTCCCGGGCCTCGAGCTCGGCAATCTCCGGACACAGGGCAAGAGGAACGCGAAGGAACGAGCCGTCGACCAGCTCGACGGTCCAATCGACCGGCGCGCCGTCCTGCAGTTCCTGCACGATCTCGGACTCCGGTTCGTCGGCCGGCGCGATCGTCACGCGAATGGCGATTCCATCCTCGCGCTGCACGACCTGGTGGACATGACGCTGCGAATCGGACGTTACCCTCCAGGTGCCCGGATCCTCGATCAGGGACTCGCCGACGGGCTGATCGGCCTGCTCATCGAACACGCGCAGCTGCAATTGATCGAACTCGGCGGGGACGGTGCCGTAGACGACGGTCCCGAAATGCACGTCCACGGCGCGATCGGGTATCGGAACGACCAGGCCCTTGGCCGACCATTCCGGGCCGGTGACGGGTCGATCGTACATGTTGTCGTAGAACAGCTGCTCCCGATCGGGTCCATCGACGCGGATCCACAGCACACCCTCGCCCCCGGCGGGCATCCGGATCCGCCCCGTGTAGGCCAGCTCCTTTCCGCGCAAGGGGGCGGCATCGATCCACTTGGTGAACACGACGTGGTCGTAGGGGTGGCCGCCGGTCTCGTGGCCGCTGCGTCGGCTCCGGTATACGCGGGCCAGGGGAACGGCCGGATCGGCGGTGACGCCCTCGTGCACCCAGCGAACGGGTCGCTCCCCATCCCGGCAGGCGCCCACCGTTCGCTGCGTCGACGCATCGTCCGCTGCAACGCGCGCGATATCGCGCCCGATCGGCGCCAACCAGCGCCTGAGAGAACGTGCGAATTCCTCGTCGGTGGTGTCCGCCGCGGCCAGTTCGAACCCTCGATGGAGGACGTGGTTCCAGTCGACACGCGTCACGGCTTCGTGGGGGTGGAAGTAACGTACGACGCCTACGGCACGAACGACATCGATCTCGCGATCGACGATCGGCGCCTGCTGATCTTCGCTGCTCGCGAAGGCCGCTCCGGCGAGGACGACGAACACCGATGTGATGAAGCAACGATTTCGATTGCAACGCGCCATGGCCAACTCCCTGATGCCGATCCAGCCCCTGGAGCGAGAGTAGCCAAGTGCCGGACGAAGGTCCAGCGCCGGAAGCGCGTGCGAGTTGCTTGTCGTGCGGGCGACACGGCGGATGCGGTCTCGGACGTTTCTTCCCGACCGCGACATCCTTTTTGACAGAACGCCCGGCCTGGTATAGCGTTTGCGGCGCCCGATGCCGTTCTCGGCCCAGGCGAACATGTCGACCTTCTCGCGAGCATGCCATGAACCCGCAATCCCGAACCCCCTGGATCCGGTCAGCCGGCCGACGCATTGCAGTGACCGCATCGCTGATCGTGATCGTGACGCTGGCGTGGGTCGTCCTGCTGTTCCGGACCGACCTCCCGCTGCTGGCCATGATCGGAATCGGAGTGGTGAGCCTGCTGCTTCTTTCTGTCGCTGTGGCCTGGGCCGCGATGGCCGTCCCGCGGCGTCCGCGTTCGGACGACGACTCGACTTCGTAGCCGGCTCGCCGACGCAGCGCGCGCACCCGTAGCTGCATCTGACCGGCAATCGCGACAAGGACCGCGACGCCGTTCGCGATCGCCGGTCCTGCCGTGCTGCCGTCAGTCGTCCTCGCTCTGCTCCAGGATCAGTCGATGCGCGGTCAGGCGAATGGCGTTGATGCGGATGAAGCCGCGGGCGTCTTCCTGATCGTAGCCACCGGCCACGTCCATCGAACTCATGTCCGCGTCGTAGAGCGAACTCGGGCTCGACCGGCCCTCGACGATGACGTTCCCCTTGAACAGGCTCAGGCGCACTTCTCCGTCGATCAGCTCCGAGGACTTGCGGAACGCCGCCTCGATGAAATCCATCTCCGGGGAAAACCAGAAGCCGTTGTAGATGATCTCGGCGAAGCGCGGCGAGAGCATGTCGCGCAGGCGGCGCACCTCGCGATCCATCGCGATGCCCTCGAGGTCGCGTAGTGCAGCATGCAGGATCGTTCCACCGGGTGTTTCGTACACGCCCCGGGACTTGATGCCGACAAAGCGGTTCTCGACGATGTCGATGCGACCGATGCCGTGTCGGCCGCCGAGGTCGTTCAAGTACGTCAGCAGGTCGACCGGGTCTTCGATCCGGGTGCCGTCGCCGAGATGCTCCACCCCCGTCGGCATCGCATCCTTGAACCGGATCACGATGCGCTCCGGTTCGTCCGGTGTGTCCTTCAGCGCGCGGGTCAGCTTGTACATGTCTTCGGGCGCTGTGGCATCGGGGTCTTCGAGGAGACCGGCCTCGTAGGAGCGATGCATCACGTTCTCGTCGCTGGAATACGGCTTCTCCGCCGTCGCCTCGACCGGAATGTCGTGCTCGGCGGCGAAGGCCAGCAGGTCGCGGCGTCCCTGGAAACGCGCAAGGAAGTCCGGGTCCTTCCACGGCGCGATGATCTCGAGATCCGGCGCGAGGGCGGCGAAGGCCAGTTCGAAGCGGACCTGGTCGTTGCCCTTGCCGGTCGCGCCGTGGGCCACGGCCGTTGCGCCCACCTTGCGCGCGATTTCCACGTGGCGCTTGGCGATCACGGGACGCGCCAGTGCCGTTCCGAGCAGGTAGCGATGTTCGTAGACCGCCTTGCCGGCGATCGCCGGCCAGATGAAGTCGGTGACGAACTCGTGCTGCAGGTCCTCGACGAATACTTCGCTCGCCCCCGTGGCGCGGGCGCGGCGCTCGATGTCGTCGAAATCCTCGAGCTGGCCGACATTGGCAACGTAGGCCACGACCTCGTGGCCCTGCTGGATCAGGGTCTTGAGGATGCAGGCCGTGTCCAGGCCACCGCTGTAGGCGAGTACGACTTTCTTGTGGGTCATGGGCGCAGGTGCTTTAGGAATCGCCTACAGGATAGGACAGTCCTGCCAACGGCGTCGGAACGCCAGCTTACCTATTCGGAAAAATTTCCGATTTCTGCATCCATATCGGGCCGGCCGGCGAATATCAGTCCGAACGCGCAATTCGGCGCGTCGCTTTCTGCCCCGAACGCAACGAGGACATCGTCATGAAACTCATCGTCAAGCTTCTGTTCCTGTTTTCGCTTCCGATCGCACTGGCCGGTCTGACCCAGGAGACCGCGCACGCGGGTCACCACGGTGAATGCGGCAACATCGTCGAAACCGCCGCCGACGCCGGCCAGTTCGAAACGCTGCTGGCTGCGGCCACCGCGGCCGGACTGGCTCCTGCCCTGTCCGATGACGGGCCCTTCACGGTCTTCGCCCCGACCGACGAAGCCTTCGGCACGCTGCCGGCCGGCACGGTCGAGACGCTGCTGAAGCCGGAGAACAAGGACCGGCTCGCCAACATCCTGAAGTTCCACGTCGTGTCCGGACGCGTCGGCAGCGATGCGCTGGAGGACGGCGCGACGCTCGATACGCTGGCCGGTCCGCGCGTCACGTTCACCGCAACGGAACAGGGCTTCTCGATCGAAGGTGCACGGATCGTCGCCACCGACATCGACGCATCGAACGGCATCGTGCACGTCATCGACCGCGTGATCCTGCCGCCGGAGACCATGAACGAGTCCATGAGCCGCGAAGACGCCGCTCGCTCGATCGACCGGGCCATCGCACGGGGTGTGCCGATGTTCAACCACGGCAACCCGACCGGCACGGTCCGCGTCTACGACAACGCGGTGCGCGCGGTCCTCGCCTCGGCCCCGCTGAGCACCAGCGAACGCAATCGGCTCGAGCGCGCGCTGCGTGCGAGCGATCATTCCGGGTCCGCCCGAGACAGTGCCTGGCAGCTGCGCTACGCCATGGACGACGTTCGCGAATCGCTGCGTCGTTCGAGTGATATGGTGGCCAGCGCTGCATCGATGCGTCGTTGAGTACGGCGTCGCCGATCGAAGCCTGCGGCGTCCGGGACCTCCCGGCCGCCGCCTCTTCGTTCCTGGCCGCGCCACGATCGATTTCTCCGGCTAGTGGGCCATGCGGCCAATTGGGTAACACTCAGCCGTCGCACCAGCGTCGTGTGCAAGGCGCGCGAGTGCAGGCGTCCTTGCCGGGCCGTCGAGCGAGTGGAACGCAGTACACGGCGCTGGTGCGGCGGCCCTTCGGGAGTCACTGTGCCGGCACGACTCGGCGTTGCGTTTCTTGGCAAGGGAGCGGCCATTCCCTTCGAAACGCGCCTTGAGTCGCACCGGCAAAGTGGCTCTGAGCGTTACCCAATTCGCCGCATGGCACACTAAACGGACAACCAATGACGGCCCGCACCGCATGAACCCGGACGGACAGCTCCTGCAACGCATCGCCGACGGCGATCGGTCCGCCGTGTCCGAATGCATCGATCGCTATTCCGGCCTGGTGTGGTCCCTGGCCCGGCGATTCATCGCTATCGAGGCCGACGCCGAGGAAGCGGTCCAGGACGTGTTCATGGAGCTCTGGTCGAAGGCCGACCGCTTCGACCCGGACAAGGCGGCCGAAGCCACCTTCGTGTCGATGGTCGCGCGTCGGCGGCTGATCGACCGGGGACGCAAGGAGAGCCGGCTGCCCGATCGGCAACCGCTGGCCGACCTCGAGCAGCAGCTGAGCAAGGACGGCCATGCCGCGATCGAAGCCAGCGTCGAGTCCGAGCGTGTGCTGCAGGCCATCGATCGGATGGAGCCGGACCAGCGTAGGGTGCTTCGCATGGCGACCTGGCTGGGCATGACGCATGCCGCCATCGCCGAGGAAACCGACTTGCCGCTGGGCACGGTCAAGAGCCACCTGCGGCGCGGCCTGATACGAATACGAGAGCAACTGGGCATCGCTCCTGCCGATGGAGCCGGATCATGAACAGCAAACCGATGAACGAAGAACTCCTGAACCTGTTGAGCGATCGCGCCCTGGGCGAGCTCTCTCCGGCCGACGACGAACGGCTCGACAAGCTGCTCGAAGCGGCCGTGCTGACCGACGAGGACGAGATCGAGCTCGCTGTCGCGGCGGCCATGAACGCATTCGCGGTCGCGGAGACGAGCGGCACGGAGACGACCAGCGGTGAAGCGCCGCCGGCATCGCTCGGCAAGAAGCTGCGCGCGGACGCCGATCGTTACTTCGAACCCGAGCCCGCGGTCTCCACGGTGAGCCGTCTCGACGAGGCGCGCGCCAGGCATACGAAGAACCACGATCGCGCTGCCAGTCGCAGCTGGACGGCGGGCATCGGTTGGGCCGTGGCCGCCATGCTTGCGGTGGTGGTCCTGGTCACCCTGCCGCAGGACCCGGTCCCGGACGGCGTCGAACCGGTCGTCGATGCCGCCGCTGCCCGATCGACCCTGATGGCCGAAGCCGGTTCCACCGTGATCGAATGGGGCCGCTCCGACATCCCGGCCTACAACAGCGTCACCGGCGACGTCGTCTGGAACGACGAGCGCCAGGAAGGCTACCTGCGCCTGGTCGGCATGCCGAGAAACGATCCTGCCATCGCCCAGTACCAGCTCTGGATCGTCGACCCCGATCGGGATGCCAACCCCGTCGACGGCGGCGTGTTCGACATCCCGGCGGGCGCTGACGAGATCATCATTCCGATCGACGCCAAGCTGGACGTATCGCAACCGGCTGCGTTCGCGATCACCCGCGAACAACCCGGCGGCGTGGTGGTGTCCGACGGGCCGCTGCTGATCGTGGCGGCGGTGGACGAAGTCGGCTGAGGAGCGGATGGAGCCGGACCGCTGGCCGCGAACCGCGGACCAGCCCGATCGTTCGACGCTCTCGCACCGGGTCGCTCGGCCCGCTCACCACTTCGTCGATACCGTTCCGGTGGCCGGGCACGGTGCGGAGGCCGACCGGGCGCCTAGCGCGGTTCAATGACCTAGCGCGGTTCAATGACCTAGCGCGGTTCAGTGACCTGGCGCGGTTCAGTGACCTGGCGCGGTTCAATGACAGCGATGCACTCCACCTCGACCCGAGCGCCGAGCGCGAGACCGTCCGCACCGAGAGCGCTGCGCGCCGGAAAACGCCCCGGCTCGAAGTAGGTCCGGTAGACGTCGTTGAATGCGCTCCACTCCTGCATGTCGTCGAGCATGACGAGGCACTTGACGAGGTGCTCCATGCCGAGACCGTTGGCTTCCAGCGTCGCGCGGATGTTTTCCATGGTCTGACGCGTCTCCGCCGCGATGCCACCTTCGACG
Source organism: Halomonas denitrificans (assembly GCA_019800895.1). Taxonomy (NCBI): domain Bacteria; kingdom Pseudomonadati; phylum Pseudomonadota; class Gammaproteobacteria; order Oceanospirillales; family Halomonadaceae; genus Halomonas; species Halomonas denitrificans. Next base: position 285,069 of record JAHVKF010000003.1, on the reverse strand, counting down.
AGCTCGAACGTCCGCGGCCGGACGCCGATCTGCCCGGACAGGTAGACGGTGTCGCCCACGCGCACCGCTTCGGAAAACGGTAGATCGGTCGGCAGGACTTCGCCGGAATTCAGGAACTGGGGCTCGGCGCTGGCCCCGAACGCGACCATCCATGCAAGCAGCCCTGCAAAACTCGTTTTCATCGGCATGTCCTCTGCTCCCGGCGGGTCAGGGACCGCGCCGCTCCCGGGGGATCGGTTCGAAGCCGTCGGCGAACAGCAGTTCGGCGGCAAACGCCTGCCGGAGCACGCCGAGCCCGTAGACGTCGTTGACGTTGTCCGGTGCGGTCAGCACCGCGATGTAGGCGACCTCCCCGGCTTCGTTGATCGTCACCCCGCCGGAGAACTCGATTCCGCTCGGGCTGTCGATCCGCGCCGGCCCGAGATCCGTGTCGACGAGGTCGCCTGCGCCGACCAACCTTCGGGGCAGCTGTCCGGACTCGGCCAGCCAGATCGCCCGCCGCCCGGTGCCGGCGTCGAAGGCCCGGAACGCGACCCGGCCCTGGTTGTCGATCGCCGGACCGAAGAACTCGATGTCACCGACGCCGTCTTCGCCTTCGGCCGCCAGCTGCTCGGTGATCGTTCCGTCGCTGAACCACACGCCCCGCTGGCCTGCGACCGTGGCGATGAAGCCGGTGTCCCCGGAGTCGTTGATCACCGGAGAATTGTCGAGGCTGGTGAAGGGGCTGCCGCCGTCGGCCGCCTGGTCGGAGACCAGCACGTCGAAACCGCCGTCGGGCCCGGTCCGGATGATCTGGTTTCCGCCGGCAGCCAACAGGGCCTTGCCGCCGATCTGGCCGGCGGCGTTGAACGACGGCGTGAACAGGAAGTCCCAGGGGCTGCCGGGCTGGATCGCCGCCTCCGCTGCATGGATGTTCAGGGTGCCCGACGACGTGTACGACGCCCAGGCGCGACCGCCGCCGCCGAAGGTCGCGCGAAATCCGATCGTTCCGGCGTCGTTGATCTGCACCGTCCCCCAGGAGGACGTGCCCAGCGGCTGCGCCGTGACCAGCGACACCGTGTCGCCGACCGGGTCCCAGCGATAGATGCCGTTTGCCGGCGTGTCGGTCTGAGCCCAGACGATCTCGGCAGCGTTGTTCAGGTCGGCATCGGTAAAGAACCAGGATGGATCGCCGGTCGCGACGACGTCACCCGTCGTGCCGTCCCCGAACCAGATGCCCCGGCTGCCGGCCACGCCGATCGAGGACAGGCGCAGGGCCGCTTCGCCCGCTTCGTTCAGCGCGACATCGTTGTTGGAAAACCCGGTATTTCCGGGAATCAGGAAGCCATCGACCGGGCCCGAACGGCCGATCAGTATCGGGACGGTCTGGGCGATCGCTGCGCTGGTGGCAACGAAGGCGACCGCCGCGAGTGCGAGCCGGCGCAGGACCATGAATTCTCTCGATCGAAGGCGTTCCTCCATCGTGCAGGAACCGGCGGGAGAGTTCAAACCCGGCTTCGTCGTACGGATCAGCGGTAGGCAAGCGCTCCGGAGACGTACTGCGTCAACGAATGGATTTCGCCTTCCTTTTCCTCGATCTGGTGCTGGACGAGTTCCCCGATGCCCAGGACTCCGACCAGCTTCTGTCCGGTCACGACCGGGAGGTGGCGGATGTTGGCCGCGGACATGATCGACAGGCACTTGTCCAGCGAATCGCTCTCGGTGACGGTGACGACATCGGCGGTCATGATCTCGGAGACCGGCGTGTCGATCGATGTCTTCTTGTGCAGCACCACCTTGCGCGCGTAGTCCCGCTCCGATACGACGCCGACCAGGCGGTCGTCTTCATCGAGCACCACGAGCGCGCCGCAGTTCTTCTCCGCCATCAGCTTGAGCGCGTCGATGACCGGCGCGTCCTCGCGGACGCTCCAGACCTCGCGGCCCTTCTCGTCCAGGAACTGTCGAATGCTGTACATCGGGAATCCTCGGGCATGCCCGGTCATTGATGATGAAATCACGGTGCGCTCGATGCGGTGAATGGCCCGTGAGCGGCCGGGGCGGCAGGCGCGCCGCCGTTCCGTGGCCGCGCTTCAAAGGTCAATCGATGATGTCCACGAGCTCGAGTTCGATCGTTTCGACCCGCCCGCCGCGATCGATTCCCCAGCGAGTCGTCGCAGGCTCCGGCTCGTCGAGCTGTCGACAACCGCGATCGAGTACCGGGACTCCGTTGCGTTCGACGGCCCGATCGCCCGGTCGCAGGCCGGCACGGTCCGCCGGTGTCCCGGGGTGCACGTGCGCCACTTCGAAGAAGCCCTCCGGGTCGGCCCGGAAGATCGCGCCGGACCCGCGCTCCGGCTCCATGCGCACGGGCGCGGCTTGCGCCGGCTGGAACCGGACCCGGTCGTTGGCGCCGTCGAAGGTCAGGACGAAGTGTTTGAGGACCTCGACGCCCATCAACTCGGTTCCGGAGGTCAACGAGACGATCGGCTGGTCGAACTCGAGGTTGGCGATGCGTACGGGATTCCGGACCCGCGCCGCGCGACGGATCGTGTACTTGTCGAAGCGAGTCGAAACGCCGGCGACGCGCGGCGCATGGAGCCACTCCAGCCCGTAGCGTCGCTTCAATTGGAGGCGGCCGTTCGACCCGCTGTCGATGAGGACGCGCCGCGCTCGATCGGGAAAGTCGACCCGCAGCCAGGGCCTGCGATCCGGACCACGCGACGAGAACACGGTCTCCCCGTCCGGTTCCGGCAGTGAACCGGTTTCGATGCGCATTTCGCCGGCCGGATAGTCCAGGACGATCAGGCGCCCGTCGAAGGCGCCGAAGGGAAGAAAGACGTCGAAGTCCTTGCCGAGCGCGGCCCCGAGGTGACTCATCTCGCGAACGCGCGGCCGGAACGTCGTGAACTCGAGTCCCTGGGCCGAAACCCCCTCCATGCGGACGGTCCGGCCGGGTTGCACGCGCCGCCCGCTCGCCCGTTCGAGCCCGTCCGGATCGATGAACAGGTCCGAACCGCCCGTATCGAACACGGCGGTCAATTCATGGGACGTTCCGCTCTCGCCCGTCCAGGCAAGGGGAACGACCCACAAGCCGTTGCACAGTTCCCTGGACACGACGACCGTCTCGGCGGCAGCGGCCTGGCAAAGCAACGGCAAGAGGAGCCAGATCGAACGGTTGCGTCTTGCGGCGCGTTGTGTCCCGGGCGACGAACTCATGCGACCAGTGTAGCCAGCCTGCTCCTGGCGCAGGGCAGCTTCCCCCGCCCCGGAGCAGGTGTACGATGGTCGCTCCAACCTGTGCCCGGGAAATGGATCATGAACTGGCCAAGAACATCGAGGGGACTGGCGCTCGCCGCGTCCATCTGCCTGCTATCGACCTCGGGGGCCGTCGGCCAGGAGGCGCAGGATGGCACCGGAGCCGGCGATCAACGAAGCGCCGACAGATCGCGGTTGCTGGCGCTGAACGAGGAGCTCGTGCGAAGCCAGATCGTCCAGCGCGACGCATCGTTCTTCGATCGGATCGCGGTCGATGAATTCCGGGTCCTCGCTCCCGGCGGCCTGATCGAAACCCGGGCCGAGGCCATCGCCGGAGTAACGGCATGGGATGTGACCGACGTGCAGCTGAGCGGAACGGACATCGTCTTTCACGGCGACGTCGCGATCATGACCGGCAGGATGGACATCGACGGCACGATGCAACCGGTCGGCCGGTGGGGTCCGTTGAAGTACATGAGCACCTGGATCAAGCAGGATGGCGAATGGCGGCTGGCATCGCGCTCGTTGACGCCGTGTCTCGACAAGCTGATCGAGATCGGACGCTGCTGATCGAGAGGCTGCCGCTCAGCCGTCGAGCAAAGCCTTCAGTGCAGCGAAGTTGTCGCGCGCGGCATCGGCGTCGACTTCCTTGCGGCCGTCCTTCCCCGGCCAGTCGAGCAGATCCCGGGGCAGTTCGTCGATGAAGCGGCTCGGCTCGCACTTGCGGGTCTCGCCGAACTGGCGCCGGGTCCGGCAGAAGCTGATCGACAGCCTGCGCTCGGCGCGAGTCAGGCCGACGTACATCAACCGGCGCTCTTCCTCGATCCGGCCTTCTTCGACGCTGTTGCGGTGTGGCAGCAGGTGTTCTTCCACGCCGGCCAGCCAGACCCGCGGAAATTCCAGCCCCTTCGACGCATGCAGGGTCATCAGCCGGACTTCGTCGACGTCCGAATCGCGGTCGTCGTCCGGGCTCGAAGCCAACGCGATCCGGGCCACCAGCTCGTCGGGCGACTTGCAGTCCTTCGCCAGCCGCCCGACCCACCCGACCAGGTCGTCGAGGCTCTTCCGCCGCCGCCGGGCCTGCTCGGGCTTGTCGGCGGTTTCGTCGAGAAACTCGGGATACTCCACGTGTTCGAGCAGATCGCCGAACAGCGGACCCAGCTCCTCGGGCTCGGCCCGGCTCGCCCGATCGGAAAAATCGACGACGAGGTTGATGAAGCCGCGCAGGCCCCTGGCCGCACGCTCGGGCAGCTCGCGCTGGAACGGCGCGTCATCGGCGGCCGACAGCAGGCTCTGCTTCGATGCGCGGGCGAAATCGAGCAGGCGGGCCAGCGAGTTCGAGCCGATCCCGCGCCGCGGCGTGTTGACCACGCGGAGGAAGGACGGGTTGTCCTCGGGATTGAACATCAGGCGCAGATAGGCCAGGCCGTCCCGGATCTCGCGCGCGTCGAACCAGCTCGGTCCCCCGGTCAGGCGGTACGGGATGCCGTACTCGCGCAGGGCCTTCTCGATTTCGCGGGCCTGGAAGTTCGAGCGGTAGAGCACCGCGGCCTGGCCCCAGCGCATCGAGGTGCCGCCGCGGGCAGCGACCAGGTCGCGCGCGATGCCCTCGGCCTCGTCGGTCTCGTCGGCGTACTCGCGGATCGCGATCGGGTCGCCCGGGCCGTGCTCGCTCCACAACCGCTTTTCGTGCGTGTGCGGATTGATCGCGATCACCGCATTGGCGGCGTTCAGGATGTTGCCCACGGAGCGGTAGTTCTGCTCGAGCTTGATGACCTTCAGGCGGGGGAAATCGGTACCGAGCTGGTCGAGGTTCTCCGGCCGCGCGCCGCGCCAGCCGTAGATCGACTGGTCGTCGTCGCCCACCGCGGTGAACTGCCCCGACTCGCCGGCCAGCCGCTTCAGCAGCCGGTACTGCGCCGCGGAGGTATCCTGCACCTCGTCGATCAGGAAATAGCGCAGCTTCGCGCGCCAGCGGGTGCGCAGTTCCGGGTGATCGAGCATCTTCGCCGGCAGCGCGATCAGGTCGTCGAAATCGACCGCGTTCAGTTCCTGCATTCGCTGCTGGTAGGCCTGGTAGACCGTCGCGACCAGGCCCTCGCCTTCGCTCTTCGCGTCGGCCAGGGCCCGGCCCGGGTCGATCCCCTCGTCCTTCAGCGCGCCGATCGCCGACATCGTCATGTACAGCTGGTCGTTCTTGACCTGGCCGGGCAGGAGCTCGCGAACCAGGTCGGCGGCGGCGTGCTGATCGAGGATGCTGATGCCGCGGGCCCGGCCGGCCGCTTCCGGCTCGGCGCGCAGGATCTGCCAGCCCAAGGAGTGGAAGGTCGAGATGATCAGCCCTTCGGCCGCCTTCTTCTTCAGGCGCTTGCCCACGCGCTGCCGCATCTCCTTCGCGGCCTTGTTGGTGAAGGTGATCGCGGCAATCTGCGAAGCCCGGAAGTGGCCCTGCCCGATCAGCCAGGCAATCTTCTCGGTGATCACGCGGGTCTTGCCCGACCCGGCCCCGGCCAGCACCAGCAGGGGCGAATCGACGTGCTGCACCGCGGCGCGCTGCTGGGGATTGAGACCGGACATAGGCGCGGCATTCTACCCCGGGCCACCGCCCGGGCCGGTGCCGAAACGACACCGATCGGGCACATTGCGGAACGTATACTGCACCGCATGCGATCCCGCCTCCACGCCCTGTCCGCGCTCCTGCTCACCGCCGCCGCGACCGCGATAATCGCCCCCTCGAATGCGCAGCAGCCGGCCGGCTGGACGGCCCTGGCGCAGAGTCCCGAGGCGGTGCTGGCCCACCAGCGCCTGCCGGGCAACGCGCGTGCCCAGGCCAAGCGGCGGGGAGCGATCCGGACCGTACCGCACCTGTTCGTCTACCACCGCGACGCCACCCCGGCGTTCCACATGGACGGCCTGCGCCCCGGCTTCGAACGCCAGCTGAACCTGCTGATCGACGCCTTCCGGATCGACCGCTCGATGGTCGAACTCGACACGCTGCTGGCCAACGCCCGCAACGCGGACGGCGTCGCGCCGCTTGCCGGTGATCTCGAGCCAGGGCGCATCGTCCTGGTGCTCTACACCCGCGAAGGATGCAGCGACTGCGAGGCCGTGCGCGACCGGCTCGAGACCTGGCTGGACGGCCGGCCCGACCTGCAGCCCAATCGCCTGCTGATCCGGATGCCCTAGCGGGGCTCGCGAACGGCAGCGGACGCCCGGCCGCTGCCGGGGCGGCGTGCGCAGCATGCGCCGACGACGGATCACCGGGCACTTTTATATCGACTCCATGGACCACGGATGGCCAAGCTCTACTTCTATTACTCGACCATGAACGCCGGCAAGACCACGGTGCTACTGCAGTCGGCGCACAACTACCGCGAACGCGGCCTGCGGCCGCTCCTGCTGACCCCGGCACTGGACGATCGGGCCGGCCGCGGAACGATTCGGTCGCGGATCGGGCTGGAGGCCGAGGCGCACGCCTTCGAGGCCGAGGAGAACCTCCTGGCCTCGGTGCAGGCCGACCTCGAGGTCCGCGGGCCGATCGCCTGCGTGCTCGTCGACGAGGCCCAGTTCCTGTCGCGTGATCAGGTCCACCAGCTCGGCGACGTGGTCGATCGGCTCGGCGTCCCCGTGCTGGCCTTCGGCCTGCGTACCGACTTTCGCGGGGAACTGTTCACCGGCAGCCGCTACCTGCTGGCCTGGGCCGACGAACTGAAGGAACTCAAGACCATCTGCCACACGGGCTCCAAGGCGACCATGGTGGTCCGCGTCGACGCCGAAGGCCACGCCATCACCGACGGCGCACAGGTCGAGATCGGCGGCAACGACCGCTATGTACCCGTCAGCCGCGCGGAGTTCAAGCGCGTGTTCTACGGCGGCGAGAAGGCGAGGTTGTTGAAAGGCAGGGAAGAGGGGAAAGGGACAGGGGGCTAGTAAAACCTTGGGACTCGGCGGCACTAGTCCCTAGCCCCTGGTCCCCGACCCCTTTTCCCCCTCCCCCCCCATCACCCGGTCGCCGCCGAGGTCGCCTTCGCCGTCCAGGATCGCGTCGATCCGGTCCAGGGCGTCCCACATCACGGGGATCAATGGGCGATAGCGAGTGTTCATTCCCGGAAACGGGACCAGCGAGTCGAAGTGCTGGGCGCCGTCGACCTCCCAGTAGGCCAGCGCTTCGGCGCCGGCCGCGCGCGCCGCGGCCACGTACGGGCGTGCGCTGAAGGCGGCCGGGATCAGGCCGTCCTGTCGGCCATGCACGACGACGACCGGCACATCGGGTAGCCGCCCGGTGGCCCGGGTCGCCTCGACGGCACGGCGCAGCGCATCGGCGTCGTCTCCGTCGCCGGTCCAGAGCTCGCGAAGGCAGACGAGACCGCCGAAGTCGGGGTCGTCGGGAAAGCGAATCGCGCGTGGGTCGAACCACTCCACGCCGCCGCCGGGGACGACACCGGACGTCTGTGCCCACCACAGGTTCCGCTGAGCGGCGGGCGCGGCGATACGGCGCCCGTCGGCACCGAGGACCGCGGTGCCGTAGCCGCACGGCATGGCATCGACCGGGGCCCGGAGATAGGCCGACGCGTAGAGGGCGGCGACGGCGCGCCAGACGTCGATGCTGGTGTTGACCGCAAGTTGTTCAAGCGCCCCGGCATCGAAACCGCCGGCCTCGAGCACCTCGCGCGCCGCGGCCGGTTCCGCGCGTTCGAGCAGGCCCGCCTCGACCAGGGACTCGCAGCGTACGCGGCCCGGGCCGACCAGCATCGGATTGGCGAACGGAAGGCCGGCCAGGGCGGCGGGATCCCCGAGCACGCAGGGCTGGAAGAGCGCCGCCTCGGTCGCATAGTCGTACAGCGGGCGTGCCCCGGGCGGCGTGACGTTCGGGGCCCCGACCACCGCCGCATCGAACAGGTCCGGCGGCGCCTGCTCCAGCGCACGCAGGACCGCGCCCCCGCCGTTGGACAGGCCGAACGCGATCACGCGAACCTCGGGCATCGGCTGCGACGGGTCGGGCCAGAGCTGTCGCAGCGCGTCGAGGCCGAATCGCGCGGCCTCGATCGTGTACCGACCCCAATCGGCCTCGGGGTGGTCGCCCGAGTGCGCATGGGGGATCGATACCCAGGCGCCGTCCACGACCGGCGGCGCCAGGCCCAGGGTGGCAGCACCACGTCCCGCACGCGTGCCGTCCAGGGTCACACCGCTGTCGCTGGCGTGGTCGAAGAGATCGGTACCTGCGCCCTTGTCGGTCATCGCCAGCGCACAGCCGCGCGGCAGCGCCCACGGACCGGCCACGGGCAGCGCGCCGTAGATGCCGCGCGAGCCCGACGATGGCGCGACCACCAGGCATGGCCGCTCCCTGTCCAGGTCGTCGGGAATCATCACCGCGACCCGGGCCGGATGGCTGCGCCCGGCCAATCGCAGCCAGGCGTGCATTTCGCGGCCGGGCACGGCGGGCAGGTCGTCGCTTTCCAGGCCGCCCGAGGCCGTCAGGTCGACCAAGCCCCCGTAGTTGGCATGGATCGCAACCCGGCGCAACTCTTCCGGCTCGGGCGCATCGCGATCGGCCGGCAGCGGCGGAGGCCGCCGCAGACCGTCGAGACCGAGTCCCGCAGTCAGCAGGTCGTCGTCGCCGGCATGATGACGCAGCAGCCTGCCTTCGAAGTCTGCCGAAGGCCGTTCGGCGCCGGCACATCCGGCAAGCATTGTGCAGCTGATCGCCAGCGCGCAGGCGATCGATGCGAAAAATGCCGGTCGTCCGTTCAAGCGCGTCGAAGGCGAGGGGCAGGACCGGACGTGAGGCGGAAAGCGGCGCATGGCGAAGCGTCCTCGATGACTGGGGAATGGAGGGATGAGGCGTATCGGCTGAATCTAGCACTTGCCCGCGCCGACCGGCATGGACTTTGGTACACCACCGCCGCGCCGATCGCGGCGCTAGACTCGATGCTGGCTCCCGATCTACGCGCCGAACGCATGACGCCACGACGATTCCGGATCCTGATCACCGGCGCCGGCAGCGGCATCGGCGCAGGACTTGCCGAACACCTCGCGGGGGCCGGGCACAGCATCCTGTGCACCGACCTCGACGAGACCGCTGCTCGCGCGGTCGCCGAACGGATCGTCGGCCGGGGGGGACGAGCGACGGGACATGCGCTGGACGTGACGCGGGACGAGTCGGTCGACGCGCTGCTCACCGCCCTGCCCGAGGCCCCGGATGTGCTGGTCAACAACGCCGGCATCCAGCATGTCTCCAGGCTCGAGGACTTTCCGATCGACCAATGGGACCTGCTGGTGCAGGTCATGCTCACGGGCGTGGCCCGGCTGACCCGCGCACTGCTCCCCGGCATGCGCGAACGCGGCTACGGCCGGATCGTGAACATCGGGTCCATCCACTCGCTCGTCGGCAGCCCCTACAAGAGCGCCTACGTGGCCGCCAAGCACGGCCTGATCGGCTTTTCCAAGGTCATCGCGCTGGAGACCGCGGACACCGATGTGACCATCAACACCATCTGCCCGACCTACGTGAAGACCCCCCTGGTCGAGAAGCAGATCGCCGACCAGGCGAGGGTCCACGGCCTGTCGGAAGACGAAGTGGTCGAGAAGATCATGCTCAAGCCGATGCCCAAGGGCGTGTTCATCGGCTTCGAGGAGCTGGCCGGCATCACCGCGTTCCTGTTCGGCCCGGCCGCGCGCAATATCACCGGCCAGGCCATCGTGGTCGACGGAGGCTGGACCGTCCAGTAGCGGCGAGCGGCTCCGCACCGGCCGGGGATTGCGCGTACCATGCGCTTCGAGCCCCTTCCGCGACCGCACGATGACCCGAATCGTCATCGCCGACGACCATCCCCTGTTCCGGACCGCGCTCGGTCACGCACTCGCCGCGGCACTCGACGGTCCCGAACTGCTCGAGGCCGCCGACCTGGAGGCGACGCTTGCCACGCTCGAACGATCGGCACCGGTCGACCTCGTCTTGCTGGACCTGCACATGCCCGGCAGCCAGGGGCTGGCCGGCCTGGCGCGCCTGCGCGGCCTGCATCCGGAGGTCGCCGTGGTCGTGGTCTCGGCCAACGAGGATCCGCGGGTGATCCGTCGCGCGCTCGACCAGGGGGCCGCCGGCTTCATCCCGAAGAGCGCCGGGCTCGACGAGATCGGCCGCGCACTCGAGGCCGTGCTCGATGGCCGGACCTGGGTTCCCGAACACCTCCAGCGAGCGATCCACGAGCAGGCCCCGGACGACGACGACGCCGAACTCGCCCACCGCATCGGTCAGCTCACGCCGCAGCAGTACAAGGTGCTCAAGCAGGTCGCCGACGGCCAGCTCAACAAGCAGATCGCCGACGCCCTCGGCATCCAGGAACGCACCGTCAAGGCCCACATGAGCGAAATCTTCCAGCGGCTCGGCGTGCGCAACCGGACGCAGGCCGGCGTGGCGTTCCGCAGGCTGGAGCTGATCGATCCGGCGGGGAAGATGGGGGACGCTTAGGGGCCGGCGTGGGCTGCGGCCGATCGGGTTCCCGCTGGCCGATTCGAAACGCAGGATCAAAGGCGTTTCGCCCGCTCGCTTCGCGAGCTTTCTGCGAAGCAGGTGTGCGAACTACCTTTGAATCAGCGACCTGAAAATGAAAATGCCCCGTCCATTCGACCGGGGCATTCGGAGAACACCGGGAAAGACGGAAATCTAGTCGATCTTCCCGTGACACTGCTTGTACTTCTTCCCTGAACCACAGGGACAGGGCTCGTTCCTGCCGATCTTGCGGCCGTCTCGAACGAAGGTGTCCGGAGTCTGTCCGGGCGGCGCTGCGGCCGGTCCGACGCCCGGGGTGGCTCCGGCCACCGCAGCGGCGGGCCGGCCCTGTGCAGCGGCGGCCCGTGCGTCCTGGTGCCTGAACTCCATCGGCCGCTCGCGCCGTCGCTGCTGATCGACCGCCTCGACGTCCTCGTCGCTCTTCACCTGGACACGCGACAGGATGCGGACCACCTCGTAGCGCATGCTCGCCAGCATCTCCGTGAACATCTCGAAGCCTTCGCGCTTGTACTCCTGCTGCGGCTTCTTCTGAGCGTGAGCCCGCAGTCCGATGCCGCGGCGCAGGTAATCCATGCTGGCCAGGTGTTCCTTCCACTGCTGGTCGAGCACCTGGAGCATCACGGCCTTTTCGAAATGGCGCATGACCTCGCTGCCGGTCTGCTCTTCCTTGGCCTTGAAGTGCGACTCGACGACCTCGAAGATCTTCCGCCGCAGCCCTTCCTCGTCGAGGTCCTCGTCCTCGTCGAGCCAGCGGCGCACCGGCGCATCGAGGCCGAAGTCGCTTTCCAGCGTCTTCTCGAGGCCTTCCGGATCCCACTGTTCATCGATCGAACCCGGCGGGATGTAACGGGAGATCGTCTCGTCGAACACTTCGTCGCGCACATCGGCAATGAAGTCGCCGATCTCGTCGGCTTCCATCAGTTCGTTTCGCTGGGCGTAGATCACTCGACGCTGGTCGTTGGCCACGTCGTCGAAGTCGAGCAGGTTCTTGCGCATGTCGAAGTTGTGCGCCTCGACCTTGCGCTGGGCGTTCTCGATGGCGCGGGAGACCCAGGGATGCTCGATCGCCTCGCCGTCCTTCATGCCGAGCTTCTGCATCATCCCGCCGAGGCGGTCGGACGCGAAGATGCGCATCAGGTTGTCCTGCAGCGAGAGGTAGAACCGGCTCGAGCCCGGATCGCCCTGGCGACCCGACCGGCCGCGCAGCTGGTTGTCGATGCGGCGGGATTCGTGCCGTTCGGTGCCGATGATGTGCAGGCCGCCGGCCTCGAGCACCTTGTCGTGGCGTTTCTTCCACTCGGCCTTGACCGCGTCGACCTTTTCCTTCGGCGCGCCGTCGCCCAGTTCGGCCAGCTCCGCGTCCAGGCTTCCGCCGAGCACGATGTCGGTGCCTCGTCCGGCCATGTTGGTCGCGATCGTAACGGCGCCGGGCCGCCCGGCCTGGGCGATGATGTGCGCTTCGCGCTCGTGCTGCTTGGCGTTGAGCACCTCGTGCTTGATCTTCGCCTTCATCAGTTCGCGCGAGAGCAGCTCCGAGGTCTCGATCGACGTGGTGCCGACCAGCACCGGCTGGCCGGCCCGGGTGCGTTCGACGATGTCCTCGATGATCGCCTGGTACTTCTCCTGCGGGGTCAGGAATACCAGGTCGGCGCGATCGTCGCGGATCATCGGCTTGTTGGTCGGAATGACGACGACTTCCAGGCCGTAGATGGTCTGGAACTCGTAGGCTTCCGTGTCGGCGGTCCCGGTCATGCCCGAGAGCTTGTCGTAGAGCCGGAAATAGTTCTGGAAGGTGATCGACGCCAGCGTCTGGTTCTCGCGCTGGATCGGCACACCTTCCTTGGCCTCGATGGCCTGGTGCAGGCCGTCGGACCAGCGCCGGCCCGGCATCGTGCGGCCGGTGAACTCGTCGACGATGACGACCTCGCCGTCGTTGACGATGTAGTCGACATCGCGGTTGAACAGGTAATGCGCGCGGAGGCAGGCATTGAGCGTATGGACCAGCGCGAGGTTGTTGGCGTCGTAGAGGCTGTCGTCGGCCTCGAGCAGGCCGGCTTTCGTCAGCAGCTCCTCGACATGCGCCATGCCGTCTTCGCTGAGGTGGACCTGCTTGGACTTCTCGTCGAGCGAGAAATCGCCGGGGCCGTCCTCTTCCTCCTGGCGCGTCAGTTCCGGCACGATTCGGTTGATCTTGACGTACAGCTCGGGTCCCTCGTCGGCGGGACCGGAGATGATCAGCGGCGTGCGCGCCTCGTCGATCAGGATCGAGTCGACCTCGTCGACGATCGCGTAGAACTGCTCGCGCTGGACCTTCTGCTCCTGCGAGAAGGCCATGTTGTCGCGCAGGTAATCGAAGCCGAACTCGTTGTTGGTGCCGTAGGTGATGTCGCAGGCATAGGCGGCGCGCTTGGCCGCCGAGGTCATGCCGGGGACCGAAACGCCGACCTCCATGCCCAGCGCACGATAGACCGGGCCCATCCATTCCGCGTCGCGCCGGGCCAGGTAGTCGTTGACCGTGACCACGTGGACGCCTTTTCCGGCCAGGGCGTTGAGGTAGACCGGAAGCGTGGCGACCAGGGTCTTGCCCTCGCCCGTCTTCATCTCGGCGATCTTGCCCTGGTGCAGGACCATGCCGCCGATCAGCTGGGCGTCGAAATGGCGCATGCCCAGCGTACGCAGTGCCGCTTCGCGAACCACTGCGAACGCCTCGGGAAGCAGATGGTCGAGCGATTCGCCGTCGGCGTGCCGTTGCTTGAACTCGTCGGTCTTGGCCTTGAGCTGGTCGTCGGTCAGCGCCTGGACATCCGCTTCCAGTTCGTTGATCCGGGCGACGTCCTTGTGCAGCTGTTTCAGCAGCCGGTCGTTCCGGCTGCCGACGATCCTGGTGATCAATCGCTTGAGCATCGTGAATCCGTTTGGTTCGTTGTCGTTGGAGCCGCGGGCCCCGGAGCGCTGCGGCCCGGCCGTCGGCGGCTGGCGGAAGACGTTGGGGCGAGCACTCCTGCAGGCAAGACCGGGCCGCATCGCGTCCGGCTCCTTGCCGGTCCCGCCCGGCCCGACTTCGCACAATCGACCATTCTAGCCAATTGCGCCCGTCCGCACCGGCCCGGGCCCTACAATGGCGGCCATGACGTCCCGCTCCCGTTCCGGCCCCCGCGACGTACGCGAGATCGCGCGCAGCGCCTCCGGCCTGCAGCAGGCGCTGCGCCGCGCCGAGACCTACCTCGCGCTGAACGCCCGCCTCGCCCCGGCCCTGCCGGAACCGCTCCGGGCGCACCTCCGGGTGGCTTGCATCGAGGGGGAAACGCTGGTCCTGGCCGCCGGCTCACCGGCCTGGGCGACCCAGGCCCGGATGCACCAGGCATCGCTTCTCGAAGTCGCGAAAGCCCTGTGGCCGCAGCCGCTTGCAAACGTGCGCGTGATCGTTGCCCCGGGCCTGGAGGCGCCGGCGGGCTGAGTCGGCGGTCACCGTCGGCAAGTCGCAGTCGCCGACGTGACCTGCCCCGCAACGGGGCCTAGAGCGCCTGGGCGGGCTGCAGGTAGGAAATCGGTGCGCGGGCGGCGTCGTCGAAGGTCACCTCTTCCCACGCGGATTCGTCGGCCAGCACCATGCGCAGCAGCTGGTTGTTCAGTTCATGGCCGGACTTGTAGCCGGTGAACCGACCCAGCGGGCTGGCGCCGAGCAGGTAGAGATCGCCGATCGCGTCGAGCACCTTGTGCTTGACGAACTCGTCCTCGTAGCGCAGACCGTCGGCATTGAGCACCCGGTAGTCGTCGACGACCACCGCGTTGTCCAGGCTGCCGCCGAGCACGAGATTGCGCTGGCGCAGGTACTCGATGTCGCGCATGAATCCGAAGGTCCGGGCGCGCGCTACTTCCTTGAGGTACGAAGTGGTCGAGAAATCCAGGTCCAGCTCGCAGTTGCGGTTGCGGAACACCGGGTGATCGAACTCGATCTCGAAGGCGACGGAGAACCCGTCATATGGCTCGAAGCGGACCCACTTGTCGCCGTCCGACAGCTCGACCGTTCGCTTGATCCGGATGAAGCGTTTCGGCGCGGACTGCTCGGCGATCCCGGCGGACTGGATGAGGAACACGAACGGCCCGGCACTGCCGTCCATGATCGGCACTTCCGAGGCGGTGAGATCGACGTAGAGGTTGTCGATGCCCAGCCCGGCCAGCGCCGACATCAGGTGTTCGATGGTCGCCACGCGAACGCCGTTTTCGCCGACCAGCGTGGTCGAGAGCGCCGTATCGCCGACTTCGTGGGCTTCGGCCCGGATTTCGAACACCGGGTCGAGGTCGACACGGCGAAAGACGATGCCGGTATCGGCGGGCGCCGGGCGCAACGTCATGATGACCTTCTGGCCGGAGTGCATGCCCACGCCGGTCGCGCGGATCACGTTCTTGAGGGTTCGCTGGTGGATCAATGCTCGATCTTCATGCCGGAAAACCGTTGGATACTAGCACAGCAGGCCGGTTCCCTCGGCATTTCCGACACATTTCTGCAACAGTGTTGCACCGCCGCAACAGGACGGACGGAGCGGTGCGAGCGCGGGCGACCCGGCGAGTGGCCGCCCGCATCCCGCACCGGTCCGATCTCGAACCGCGTCAGTCGGCCTGGTTGCGCAGGAAGGCCGGGATGTCGAGGTACTCGAACTCCTTCTGTTCGGCTTCGCTGCGGGCGCCGGAATCGGCCCGACCGCCGCGACCGCCGCCCAGCGTGCGCTGGGGCTGCGGCTCTTCGTCCTCGTCCTCGCTGAAGACCGGGCGGTCGTCGGTTCCCGTGCGCACGAGCTTCATCGGCTTCTCGCGTTCGACCCGCTTCTGGCCGAGCCCGGTGGCGACGACGGTGACCCGGATCTCGTCGTTCATGTCCGGGTCGATCACCGTGCCCATCACGACCGTGGCGTCCTCGCTGGCGAGGTCGGCGATGGTCGTGCCGACTTCCTCGAACTCGCGCATCGACAGGTTCATTCCGGCCGTGACGTTGACCAGGATGCCGCAGGCGCCGGACAGGTTGATGTCCTCGAGCAGCGGCGAACCGATCGCGGACTGGGCCGCCATCAGGGCACGGTCCTGACCGGTCGCGCTGCCGGACCCCATCATCGCCATGCCCATCTCCGACATGACGGTGCGGACGTCCGCGAAGTCGACGTTGATCAGGCCCGGCCGCGTGATCAGTTCAGCGATCCCCTGGACCGCGCCGGAAAGCACCTGGTTGGCGGCCTTGAAGGCGTTGAGCAGGGTGATGTCCGGGCCGAGCACGCTGAGCAGCTTGGAGTTCGGGATGGTGATCAGCGAATCGACGTGGTGGCCGAGCTCGTCGATGCCCTGCTGGGCGACCGCCAGCCGGCGCTGGCCCTCGAAGGGGAACGGCTTGGTCACGACCGCGACGGTCAGGATGCCCATTTCCTTCGCGGTCTGGGCGATCACCGGCGCGGCGCCGGTCCCGGTACCGCCACCCATTCCGGCGGTGATGAACACCATGTCGGAGCCGTCCAGCAGTTCGGCGACCCGGTCGCGGTCCTCGAGGGCGGCCTGGCGGCCGACTTCGGGGTTCGCGCCCGCACCGAGACCCTTGGTCACGCTCGAGCCGATCTGCAGCGTGGTCTTGCCGGCGAAGCTCTTCAGCGCCTGCGCGTCGGTGTTGACCGACACGAATTCGACGCCCTCGATGCTCGCCTCCACCATCTGGTTGACGGCGTTGCCGCCGCCTCCGCCGATTCCGAGGACCTTGATGGTCGCGCTCGGGGTGTAGTTCTCGATCAATTCAAAAGCCATGATGGTTCTCCTTTGCTCGCCGTTGAGAAATGCGTCAATCCCGGAATGGACCCGGCGCGCACCTTCTTGTTGGGTGCTTGGCGCCGAGCCCGGGCTTGCCCGCAAGTCGAATGAATGAGTGGTGGATGTGCGTGGCCTCCATGGTCAGAACTCGCCCTGGAACCACTGCTTGATTCGGGAAACCAGCCCGCCCGGCGACCCGCGCCCGAGCCCGCCGGCCCGCGGCCGGTCCAGCCGGCTGCCTCTGAGCAGCAGGCCGACGCCGGTCGCGTGGATCGGGTTGTTGACGACTTCGGACAGGCCGCGAACGTGCTGCGGCGCGCCGAGACGCACCGGCATGTGCATGATTTCCTCGGCCAGCTCGACCACGCCCTCCATGCGCGCGCCGCCTCCGGTCAGGACCAGGCCGGCCGGCACCAGGTTCTCGCAGCCGGACTGGCGCAGCTGCTTCTGCACGTGGTGGAACAGTTCGCGATAGCGCGCCTCGACGACCTGGGCCAGGGTCTGGCGTTCCAGCCGGCGCGGCGGCCGGTCGCCGACCGAGGGCACCTGCAGCGTCTCGTCGCTGGACGCCAGCTGTTCGAGCGCGCAGGCGTACTTGATCTTGATTTCCTCGGCGTGCAGCGTCGGCGTGCGGAGGGCGACGGCGATGTCGGACGTCACCAGGTCGCCGGCGATCGGAATGCACGCCGTGTGCTGGATCGCACCTTCGGCGAATACAGCGATGTCCGTGGTACCTGCACCGATATCGATCAGACCGATGCCGAGCTCCTTTTCATCCTCGCTGAGCACCGACTCGGCCGAGGCCAGCGAGTGCAGGATCAGGTCATCGACCTGCAAACCGCAGCGAGCCACGCACTTGGTCACGTTCTGGACCGCGCTGTTGGCGGCGGTGACCAGGTGCACCTGTACTTCCAGCCGCACGCCCGACATGCCGACCGGCTGGCGGATGCCGTCGGTGGAATCGATCACGTAGCCCTTGGGCAGTACGTGGAGGATGCGCTGGTCGGCCGGGATGGCGACCGCGCGCGCCGATTCGAGCACCCGCTCGACGTCGGAGTCGGTGACTTCCGTATCGCGGATCGCGACCGCGCCGCTGGACTGGCGCGAGGACACGTGGGTCCCCGCGATGCCGGCGAATACCGAGTGGATCTCGCAATCGGCCATCAGTTCGGCTTCTTCGACCGCGCGCTGGATCGATTGCTCGGTGGATTCGATGTCGACGACCATGCCGCGCTTGAGTCCGCGCGAGGCATGCGAGCCGAGGCCGATGACCTCGACCCCGCCGTCGGGCTGGATCTCGCCGACGATGGCGACGATCTTGCTGGTGCCGATGTCGAGCCCGACCACCAGCGACTTGTCGGGTTTCCTAGCCATGATTACCGTCCGTCCGTGCGTACGTTCGTGGGGCCCTTTCCGGACCGATGGAGCGCGACGCGTCGCCGCGCGCCGCGATTTCGGTGGCCGGTTCGCCGGCCGCGGTGTCTTCGCCCGTGCCGATGGCCAGGCCGTTCGGATAGCGCAGGTCGACACGCCGGATGCCCTGGACCCGGGCCAGCCGGGCGTGCACATCGAGAAAGCGATCCAGCCGCTGCTCGATTTCTTCGCGCCCCAGAAGGAGGTTCCAGCCCGATTCCAGCGTGACCGTCCACGCGCCGCGCGGATCCAGCGTGACCACCGAGGCCTCGATACCGTTGGGCCGCAGGCGCCCGGCCAGCGCCTGCCAGGTCGCGAACACGTCAGCCTGCCGACCTTCGGGACCGCGAAGCTGGACCAGGCCCTGCATCCCCGCGGTCCCGGCCACCTCGAAGGCGTCGCCGCGTCGACTGACCAGAGCGTTTTCGTTCCAGCGGGCCACCGGCTGGTGCTCGACCACGGAGATGGTCAAGGCATCCGGCCACTGGCGACTGACCGCGGCGAAGGCAACCCAGGGCAGGGCCTCGACCGCCATGCGCGCCCGCTCGACGTTGACCACGAAGAAGCCCCGGCGCGCTTCCGCGGCCACCGCGGCGCGGACCTGCGCCGAGGTCGTGCGCTCGAGCTGTCCCTCGACCTCGAGCCAGCGGATCGGCCAGCGCTCCGGGTCCTGCCAGCCGCCGAAGGCCCAGACCGCGGCGACCAGCACGGCCAGTGCGGCCGGCATCATCAGCATCCAGGCCGCCCGATTCATGACCCCTCCCCGGCCGCGGTCGCCAGCACCTCGGCGACCAGCGCGTCGAAGTCCAGCCCGGCGGCCTTCGCGGCCATCGGCACCAGTGAGTGATCGGTCATGCCCGGGACGGTATTGGCCTCGAGCAGCCACGGATTGCCGTCGCCGTCGAGCAGGAAATCGACCCGCCCCCAGCCGCGTCCGCCCAGGGCGTCGAAGGCCCGGCATGCCAGCTGCGCAAGCTGCGCTTCAACGTCGGCCGCCAGGCCGCAGGGACAGTGGTAGCGCGTGTCGTCGGAGGCGTACTTGGCCTGGTAGTCGTAGAAGGCACGCGGGGTTTCGATCCGGATCAGCGGCAGGGCGCGGTCGCCCAGGATCGCTGCGGTGTATTCCGGGCCGTCGACCAGGCGTTCGACCAGCGCGCGATCGTCGTGCTCGAGTGCGTTGGCGATCGCCGGTGCCAGGTCGCCGGCCTCGTCGACGCGGCGCATTCCGACGCTCGACCCTTCGCGCGCCGGCTTGACGAACAGCGGTGGCTCCAGCGTCTCGAGGATTGCCCCGGCCTCGTCGGCCGACCGGGCGACCCGCCAGTCCGGCGTCGGCAGACCGATCGCGCGCCACACGCGCTTGGTCTGGAGCTTGTCCATGGCCAGCGCAGAGGCCAGGATGCCTGAACCCGTGACCGGAACCCCGACGGCAGAAAGCACGCCCTGGAGACAACCGTCCTCGCCACCGCGGCCGTGGAGCACGTTGAACACGCGATCGATCCGTCCGTCACCGGCCGCGTCGAGCACGGCGCGGACACCATCGAGTTCGACGAACTCGACGCCCAGCCGCTCCAGGGCGGCCGCCACGGCCCGTCCGCTGTTCAGCGACACCTCGCGCTCGGCGCTGTCGCCGCCCAGGGCCAGGCCCACGGTTCCCCAGCGGTCGGCGTCGAAGGTGTCTCGACGAGTCATCATGCGGCCTCCGCGTCGAGCAGCGCGGGCAGTCGCCCGATGTCGCCGGCGCCCATGACCAGCAGCAGGTCACCGTCCCGGACCCGGTCGTCGAGGACACCGGGCAAGTCGTCGACGGTTCCCGCACGGGTTACCCGGGCGGGTCCGCGGGGTTCGATCGCTTCGGCCAGTGCATCGCTGGTGATACCTGCGATCGGCGCCTCGCCGGCGGGGTAGATGTCGGTCAGGATCACTTCGTCGACCGCGGCCAGCACGCGGGCGAACGCGTCGAACTGGTCGCGCGTCCGGGTGAACCGGTGCGGCTGGAACACGAGAACCAGCCTGCGGTCGGGCCAGCCGGCACGGGCCGCCTGGAGCACCGCGTCGAGCTCCGTCGGATGGTGGCCGTAGTCCTCGAACACCAGTGCACGGCCGCGTGCGAAGCGACATTCGCCCACCTGCGCGAAGCGCCGGCCGATCCCGGAAAAACCCTCCAGTCCCTCCGCGATGGCTTCGCTCGTCGCGCCGATCTCCCAGGCCACCGCGGTCGCGCCGAGCGCATTGAGGACGTTGTGCCGGCCCGGCTGGGAAAGGGTGGCCGAAAGCGGTGACTCGCGCTCGGGCAGGTGCAGGTCGAACAGCATCCGCCGGCCCTGCTGGCGAATCCGCGTCGCGCGCACGTCAGCCTCCTTGTGGACGCCGTAAGTCAGCACCGTGCGTCCCACGTCGGGGACCAGCTCGGCAACGTGCGGGTCGTCGATGCACAGGACCGCGACACCGAAGAACGGCAGGTGGTGGAGGAACTCGAGGAACGCGCCCTGAAGGCGATCGAAGCTGCCCTGGTAGGCATCGAGATGATCGCGGTCGATGTTGGTTACCACCGAGATCACGGGCTGAAGGAGCAGGAACGAGGCGTCGGACTCGTCCGCCTCAGCGACCAGGTACCGGCCCTGGCCGAGGCGGGCGTTGGAGCCGAATGCGTTGACCACCCCCCCGATCACGAAGGTCGGATCCATGTCGGCTGCCGCCAGCAGTTCGGCCACCAGTGACGTGGTGGTCGTCTTGCCGTGCGTGCCGGCCACGGCGATCCCCTGGCGGAACCGCATCAGCTCACCGAGCATCTCGGCCCTCGGCACGACCGGGATCCGGGCGGCGCGCGCGGCTTCCAGCTCGGCATTGTCCTCGGCGATGGCGCTCGAACAGACCACGACGTCGGCGCCGGCGACGGCAGCCGCGTCGTGACCGATCCGCACGTCGATTCCGCCTGCACGGAGCTGGCGCACCGCCGACGACTCGTTCAGGTCGCTGCCGCTGACCGTGAAGCCGAGGTTGGAAAGGACTTCGGCGATGCCGCTCATGCCCACGCCGCCGATGCCGACGAAGTGGATGCGCCGTACCCGATGCATCAGGGAAGGCGCCGGGCGCGGATCGGGCGAAAGACCGGTGGTCATGCCATCACCTCCCGACACGCATCGGCGACCCGGCGGGCGGCGTCGGGTCGGGCGAGAGCACGGGCGCGGCGCGCCATCGATTGGGTCAGCTCGCGACAGACGCCGGCGATGTGGTCGGCCAAGCGCTCGGGACCGAACTCGTCCTGCGGCATCAGCCAGGCTGCCCCGGCGTCGGCCAGGTAGCGCGCGTTCCCGGTCTGGTGGTCGTCGACCGCCGCAGGAAACGGCACCAGCAACGCCGGAACGCCGGCGGCGGCGAGTTCGGCCACGGTCAGTGCACCGGAACGGCAGATCGCAAAATCGGCCCAGGCCCAGGCTGCCGCCATGTCGTCGATGAACTCGACGACGTCCGCATCGACGCCGGCCTTGGCGTAGTTGTTTTCGGCCGACTGCAGTTGTCGCCCGGCCTGGTGCCGGGTCACGGGGCGTTGTTCGGACGGCAGCCGGGCCAGGGCCTCGGGCACCACCTGGTTGAACACTTGTGCTCCCTGGCTCCCGCCGATGACCAGCAGGCGCAGGGGTCCGGTCCGGCCGGCCAGGCGCGGTGCCGGCTCGGGCAGGGACTCGATCTCTTCGCGGACCGGGTTCCCGGTCACGCGGGCATTCTTCAGCACGTCGGGAAACCCGGTGCAGACGATCGACGCGAAAGGTGCCAGCCAGCGGTTGGTCAGGCCGGCAACCGCGTTCTGCTCGTGGATGACCAGTGGAATCGAAAGCATCCGGGAGGCCAGGCCGGCCGGTCCGGCCGCGTAGCCGCCCATGCTCAGCGTGCAGTCCGGACGCGTGCGCTTCAGAATGCCCCGGGCCTGCCAGAGCGCGCGCAGGACGCGGAACGGCGCCGCCAACCAGCCGAGGGCACCGCGCCCTCGCAGCCCGGTGATCCGGACCCGGTCGAGCTCGATGCCGGCAGCGGGCACCAGGCGGTTCTCCAGCCCGTGGGGCGTGCCCAGCCAGCGCACTTCGACGCCGTCGGCGCGCAGTGCTGCGGCCACGGCCAGGCCGGGAAAGATGTGTCCGCCGGTCCCGCCGGCCAGGATCGTGACCCTCATGACGCCCACTCCTGCCGGCGACGCGGCCGGGCGAGTTCGGCGCGGCCCAGCTCGCGGCCGATCTTGATCACCAGCCCGAGCGCGGCCAGGGTCATCATCAGGCTCGATCCACCGGCCGAG
This sequence comes from Halomonas denitrificans, assembly GCA_019800895.1. Taxonomy (NCBI): domain Bacteria; kingdom Pseudomonadati; phylum Pseudomonadota; class Gammaproteobacteria; order Oceanospirillales; family Halomonadaceae; genus Halomonas; species Halomonas denitrificans. The sequence goes on along the minus strand of JAHVKF010000003.1, from coordinate 262,834 downwards.
ACCAGCGGCAGGGTCAGCCCCTTGGTCGGCAGCACGCCCAGGTTCACGCCGATGCTGACCAGTGCCTGGAGGCCGATCCACAGCCCCACGCCGAACGCAACGAACGCTGCGAAGGGTCGGTCCGCGCGCTGCGCGGCAAGGCCGATCCGGAAGATGCGGAACACCAGCACGGCGAACAGCGCGAGCACGAACAGGATGCCGAGCAGGCCGAGTTCCTCGGCGAGGATGGCGAAGATGAAATCCGTATGGGCCTCCGGCAGGTAGAACAGTTTCTGCACGCTGGACCCGAGGCCGACGCCCGTGACCTGGCCGCGACCGACCGCGATCAGCGCCTGGACCAGCTGGAAGCCGGCGTTGTAGGGGTCCGAAAACGGGTCGCCGAGGATCGCGATGCGGCGCAGTCGATAGGGCTCCATCGCCGCGAAGGTCACCAGGGGAATCGCACTCATTCCGAGCAGCGCGAGGTACTTCCAGGCCGCACCGGCCAGCCAGACCATGCCGCCGATGATCGCCATCAGCACCACGGCGGAGCCCATGTCGGGCTGCTGCAGCAGCACGGCGGCGATCAGTGCGCCGACCATCAGGGGCTTGAGCGTCTCGGTGAACCCCGAGTTCCCCAGCGCAGGCCGCGCCGCCAGGTACCCGGCGACGTAGACGATCATCAGCAGCTTGACCGCCTCCACCGCCTGGAACCGGGTCACGCCGAGGTCGATCCAGCGCTGGGCGCCGTTGACCGTGTGCCCCAGGCCGGGGACGAACACCAGCAGCAGCAGGACCAGGGAGGCGACCAGGCACAGGCGGCCGCTCTTCTCCAGCCACCGGGTATCGACCAGCTGGAAGCCGCCGGCCAGGACCAGTCCGAGCACGACGAAGATCACGTGCTTACCCAGGAAATGCCACTCGCCGACCGCGTACTTCTCGGCCACCGCAACGGACGTCGAGGCGACCATGACGATGCCGACACCGAGCAGCGCCAGGGCGGCCAGCATCAAGGGACCGTCGATCTCGACCGACCGGGCGGGATCGCCGTGGCGTCGGGCCTGTCTGCGCACGGCACCCATCAGCGCACCTTCAACGTGGCCAGGCCGACCAGCACCAGCACCACCGCGACGATCCAGAACCGGACGATGACCTTCGGCTCGGGCCAGCCCTTGAGTTCGAAGTGGTGGTGGATCGGCGCCATCCGGAAGATCCGCTTGCCGGTCAGCTTGTACGACGCGACCTGCAGGATCACCGAGACCGTCTCGATGACGAAGATGCCGGCCATCAGCATGAAGACCAGTTCCTGCCGCACGATTACCGCGACCAGGCCGAGCGCCGCGCCGACCGCCAGCGCGCCGACGTCGCCCATGAAGACCTGGGCCGGATAGGTGTTGAACCACAGGAAGCCGAGCCCGGCCCCGGCCATGGCACTGCAGAAGATCGCGACTTCCCCGGCGCCGGGGATGAACGGAAAGCCGAGGTAGTTCGCGAAGATCGCGTTGCCGACCGCGTAGGCGAAGATGCCGAGGCCGATCGCCACCATCACGGCCGGCACGATCGCCAGGCCGTCGAGGCCGTCGGTCAGGTTGACGGCGTTGGACGAACCGACGATGACGAAGTAGGTCAGGACGACGAAGCCGACGCCCATCGGCACGGCGACGTCCTTGAAGAACGGCACCAGCAGCTCGGTCGCGCCGGGCACGTCCGCGGTCTGGTAGAGGAAGACCGCCGCGACCAGCGCGGCCAGCGACTGCAGCGTGTACTTGGCCGCCGCCGAAATGCCGCGCGAGTCGTTGTACTTGAGCTTGCGCCAGTCGTCGACGAAGCCGATCGCACCGAAGGCCGCGGTGGTGAACAGCACCGTCCAGACATAGCGGTTGGCAAGGTCGGCCCACAGCAGCGTCGCGACGAGGATCGAGATCAGGATCAGCGCGCCGCCCATGGTCGGCGTGCCGGCCTTGTCGAAATGGGTCTGCGGACCGACCTCGCGAATCGGCTGGCCGATCTTGCGCGACACCAGGTAACGGATGAACACCGGTCCGACCAGCAGCGAGACGGCCAGCGCGGTCAGCGCGGCCATGATCGTCCGGAACGTGATGAAGCCGAACAGGGCGACATCGAGCGCCAGCCAGTCCTCCAGCAGCCAGATCAGCATGCCCCGGCCTCCCCGGCCGCCAGCCGCTCGATCACCGCTTCCATGTGGGCCGAACGCGAGCCCTTGACCAGGCAGACCACGCCCGCGCGCAGATCGGCGCGCAGCGCTTCCGCCAGGGCGATCGGCGAGTTGAAGCGACGGCCCTCGCGACCGAAGGCCTCGGCGGCCTGCGCCGCGTCGTCGCCGGTCGCGTAGAGCCGACGGACCCCGAACTCGGCGGCCGCCCGGCCCACTTCGCGATGCAGTTTCGAACTTTGCTCTCCAAGCTCGGCCATGTTGCCGAGCACCAGCCAGCGCTCGCCGTCCTGTTCTGCCAGCACCGCCAGCGCGGCGTAGAGCGAGGCCGGGTTGGCGTTGTAGGTGTCGTCGATCAGGGTCCAGTCGCCAGCCATCGCGCGGACCTGCAGGCGGCCCGGCACGCCGTGGGCGGCCGCCAGGCCAGCCTCGATGTCGGCCGGCGAGACGTCCAGCGCAAGCGCCGCGGCCGCCGCGGCCGCGGCATTGGCCCGGTTGTGCGCGCCGGGCAGCGCCAGGTGCAGGCCGATCGTTCCCTCCGGGGTCTGCAGTCGAGGCGAGCCCTGCTCGTCGACAAGCCGGACGTCGGCCTCGGCGTGACGGCCGAAACGGATGCACCGCGCGTCGCCGGCCCGGCCGATCCAGTCGTCGTAGAAGCGATCGTCGCGATTGACGACGACCGTGCCCGTGCCGCCCATCGCCGCGCCGACCGCCTCGAACAGTTCGCCCTTGCAGCGGGCGACGCCTTCCACGCTGCCCAGCCGTTCCAGGTGGGCCGGTCCGGCATTGGTCACGATGCCGATCTCGGGACGGGCGAGACCGGCCAGGTACGCGATGTCGCCGGGCTGTCCGCAGCCCATCTCGATCACCGCAAAGCGTTGTGTCCCATCCAGCCGCGCGAGGGTCAGCGGGACGCCGAGCTCGTTGTTCAGGTTGCCCTCGGTGGCCAACGTCGGGCCGAGCCGGCGCAGGATGCCGGCGAGCATGTTCTTGACCGTGGTCTTGCCGTTGCTGCCGGTCACCCCGATGACCCGGGTGTCCAGCGATTCGCGCCAGGCTGCGGCCAGCTGGCCGAACGCGCGCTCGACGTCATCGACCACGAGCTGGGGCAGCGAGGCATCGAGCGCCCGCTGGACCAGCGCCGCCGCGGCGCCGGACGCGGCCGCGGCTTCGACGTAGTCGTGACCGTCGACCCGGGCACCGGGCAGCGCGCAGAACAGCTGGCCGGCGCGGACCCGGCGCGAATCGATCGCGACACCTTCGAACGCGGTTTCGCCGTCACCGACGACCCGTCCACCGGTGAATTCGGCCGCCTGCTGGAGGGTGAACCGGATCATGCGGCCTCCTCCAGCGCGGCCTGGACCGCCTCGAAGTCCGAGAACGGGCGGACCGTGTCGCCGATGACCTGCTCCCGCTCGTGGCCCTTGCCGGCGACCAGCACCACGTCGTCAGGACCGGCGTCGCGGACCGCCAGGCGGATCGCTGCCGCCCGGTCGCGCATGACCCGGCTTCGATCCGGCCGCGCCATGCCGGCCTGGATTTCGCGCACGATGGCCAGGCCGCTCTCGTGGCGCGGGTTGTCGTCCGTGAGCACCACCGCGTCGGCCAGACCCTCGGCGATCCGTCCCATCTCGGGGCGCTTCGCGCGATCCCGGTCACCGCCGCAACCGAACACGCAGATGACCCGCCCCGGCACCAGCGGCCGCAGCGCATTGAGCGCGTTTTCCAGCGCATCCGGCGTGTGCGCGTAGTCGATGACGACGCGCTTGCCGTGCGCTTCGACCCGGTTCATCCGACCCGGGACCGGGTCGAGACCCGCCAGGCGATCGGCGATCGCACCGGCGTCGAGACCGCGTTCGGCCAGTTCACCGGCCACGACCATGAGGTTCAGCACGTTGACCCGCCCGATCAACCGGCTCGTGGCCTCGACCGGCCCGATCGGCAGGTGCAGGGTCAGGGCCAGTCCGTCGAGGTCCGCGCGGCGAATCTCGGCGGTGACGTCGGCACCCCGGGACGGGTCCAGCGCGTAGGTACGCAGGCCGTCGCGGCCGCGCAGGCTCGCGGCCATCGCGCGTCCGAAGGGATCGTCGAGGTTGATCCACTGCCGCCGGCTGGCGAAGTCGTTGAACAACCGCGCCTTGGCCGCACCGTAGGCTTCGAAGCTGCCGTGGTAGTCGAGGTGGTCGTGACCGAGATTGGTGAACGCCACCGCCGTGAAGGTCAGACCGGCCAGCCGGCCCTGGTCCAGCGCGTGCGAGGACGCCTCGATCGCGACCCGCTCGAGGCCCTCGCCGGCCAACCGGGCCAGTAGGGCATGGACCGCGAACAGGTCCGGCGTGGTGTGGGTGGCCGGGTCCAGCGCACCGGGCCGCCCGTTGCCGAGCGTGCCGATCATCGCGCCATCGAAGGCCTGCGCCATCAGCCAGGCGATCGAGCTCTTGCCGTTGGTGCCGGTGACGGCGAACAGGTCCAGGCCGGCGACCGCATCACCGTGAAACCGGCGGACCAGGTCGACGGTCCGGGACGCCAGGCCGCGCACCGCGACGTAACGCTCGGCGTTGCGGCCGCGGAGCGAGGCGCTGGCGTCCTCGGGCAGCGAATCCTCTGGATCGTAGAGAACGACGCTTGCGCCGGCCTCGAGCGCCCGCTCGGCGTGGACCAGCCCGTGGGTCGAGCCGCCCTGCAGGGCAACGAAGGCGTCGCCGGACCGGACCGAGCGGCTGTCCCGGGTCAAGCCGCCGATCATCAGCGACGGCAGCGGCTCGGACGAAGTCACCCAGCCGCGCAGCAGCGTAGCGAGCGCGATCATTCGCCGTCTCCGGCCTGCGCGATCAGCGTGCGCACGTCGTCGGGCGGAACGTCCATCAAGCGCAGGGCGTCGGCCATCACCCGGCCGAACAGCGGCCCGGCCACGGCCCCACCGTAGTATTCATCGCCGCGCGGGTCGTGGATGACGACGACCGCGGCCAGCCGGGGCCGGGAAACCGGCGCGAAGCCGGCGATGCTGGAGACGTAGCGGTCGCCGTAGCCGCCGACCCCGACCTTGCGGGAGGTGCCGGTCTTGGCCGCCACCCGGTACCCCGGCACGTCGGCGCGGGTTGCCGTGCCGCCCGGCAGCGTCACCGTTTCGAGCATCTCGCGCAACTGCGAGGCCAGCGACGGATCCATCACCGTCTGCACGGGATTGTCGGAGCCGAGGACGAAGCTGGGCTGGCGCAGGCGGCCGTCGTCGGCGATCGCGGCCGTCGCTCGCACCAGCTGCAGGGGCGTGACCGACAGGCCGTAGCCGTAGGACAGCGTGGCCTGTTCCAGCTTCCGCCAGCGCTCGTAGTCGCGCAGCACGCCGGCGGACTCACCGGGGAACCCCGTGCCGGTCACGGTGCCGAAACCCAGCCGCGAATACATGCTCCACAGGTGGCGGGGATCCATGCCCAGCGCCAGCTGGACCACGCCGACGTTCGACGACTTGGTCAGGATGCCGGTCACGGTCAATTCGCCGTAGTCGCGCACGTCGCGGATCGTGTGGCCGGAGACCTGCATCGTGCCCGGCGTGGTGTCGATGACGAGTTCGGGATAGGCCAGACCGGCTTCCATCGCCGCGGCCACCACGAAGGGCTTGACCACCGAGCCGGGCTCGAGCACGTCGGTCAGGGCGCGGTTGCGGCGCCCCTCGGGGCTGCCGAGGTCGCGCGAATTCGGGTTGAAGGAGGGCACGTTCGCCATCGCGAGGATGTCGCCGGTGGTCACGTCGAGCACCACGACCGACCCGGACCGCGCCTGGTGCTCGGCGACCGTCCGCGTCAGCTCGCGGTAAGCCAGGTATTGCAGCCGACGGTCCAGGGTCAGGTGCAGGTCCTGCCCCGGTTCGGCTTCACGGACCAGTTCGACGTTCTCGACCACCCGGCCGAGCCGGTCCTTGACCACGCGCTTGGCGCCGGCGTGACCCATCAGCCAGCTGTCGTAGGCCAGCTCGAGCCCTTCCTGGCCGACCTCGTCGATGTTGGTGAATCCGACGACCTGGGAGGCGACGTCCGAGGTCGGATAGAAGCGGCGATACTCGCGCTGGAGGAACACGCCGGGGATGTCCAGTTCGCGCACCCGGTCGGCGAGGTCGGGGGCGATCCGCCGGATGATCCAGACGAACTCGCGGTCCGCGCGCTGGGTCAGGCGGCGCTCGATCGCCTCGGCGTCCTGGCCGAGAACGCCGGCCAGCATCGGAATCCGGTCGGCGGCCTGCAGCAGCTCGCCGGGATGGGCCCAGACCGATTCGACCGGCGTCGACACGGCCAGCGGCTCGCCGTTGCGGTCCAGGATCGACCCGCGCATCGCCGGAATCTCGACCTGACGCAGGAAGCGTGCCTCGCCCTCGCTCTGCAGGAACTCCGTGTCCATCACCTGGAGCTTGACGGCGCGGGCGACCAGCAGGAGCGCGCACGCGGCCATGATCGCGAGAATCATCGCGACGCGCACTCGGCTGCCGCCGGGCTGGACCCGGGATGCGGTGCCCGGATCAGCCATCGCCGCGCACCAGAAGGCCGACGCGGGACGGAGCCCGCATCTGCAATTGCTCCCGGGCCTGGCTCTCGATCCGGCTGGACTCGCCGAGGAAAGCCAGCTCCAGCTGCAGCCTCGACCATTCGACGCGCTCGGCATCATGGTCGCCGGCAGCGGCCTCGAGCTCGATGAACAGCTGCCGCGCCTCGTGCCGCGCGCCGACCAGCGCGACGGCGCTCACGATCACCGCGACCAGCAACAGGACCAGGATCGCCCAGCGATTCATCGACCGCCCCCCGGCGTTTCGCCCGAGCCCACGCGCGACGTACGCTCGGCGACCCGCATTCGCGCGGAGCGAGCGCGAGGATTGCATCGTTGTTCGTCTTCGTCGGGCCGGACCAGCTTGCCGACTTCGCGGAGACGCGGCCGGAACGACGGCGCCGCCGGCATGCGGCGGCTGGCCGCAGGCGGGCGGGCGTGCTGCCGGATGAATCGTTTGACGATCCGGTCCTCCAGCGAATGGAAACTGATCACCACGAGGCGGCCGCCGTCGGCCAACAGGTCGATGGCCGCGTCGAGCGCGCGCTCGATCGCATCCAGCTCGCCATTGACCACGATGCGGATGGCCTGGAAGCTGCGCGTGGCCGGGTCGATCCGGTCGCGGGCGGCCGCACCGGCCGGCACGGCCGACCGGATGATCTCGGCCAGCTGCACCGTTCCGACAATGGGGGTCTCCTGCCTCGCCCCGACGATGGCGCGGGCGATCCGTCGCGAATGCCGCTCCTCGCCGTAGTCGAACAGGACCCGGACCAGTTCGTCCTCGTCGACCCCGGCCAGCCACTCGGCGGCCGAGGGGCCCGCGTCGGGATTCATCCGCATGTCCAACGGGCCGTCCTCGCGAAAGCTGAAGCCGCGCGCGGCATCGTCGATCTGGGGCGAGGAAACGCCGAGATCCATCAGCAGGCCGTCGACACGACCGTCGAGGTCCAGCTCGGCCGCGATCCGGTCGAGATCGCCGAAGCTGGACTGGACGAAGCGCACGCGTTGATCGTCGGAGAACCGTTGACGTCCGGCGGCCAGCGCCTCGGGATCGAGGTCGATCGCCACCAGACGTCCGCCGGGACCGAGCTGCTCGAGGATCCGGCCGCTGTGTCCGCCGCGGCCGAAGGTCGCGTCGACGTAGGTGCCGTTTTCCATCACGTTCAGCGCGTCCACCGCCGCCTCCAGAAGTACCGGGACATGAGTCACGCGTCAGAGAACCAGTTGGGCCATTTCGGTCGAGGCCTGTTCCTGCATCGACCGCTCCTCCTCGGCGCGCCGCTGGCTGAGCACGTTCTCGTTCCAGATCTCGAAGCGCGCGCCCATGCCCATGAGCACGACCTTCTTCTCCAGGCCCGCGACCTGCCGCAGCGTCTGCGGCATCAGCAACCGCGCACTGCCGTCGGGCTCCAGCGGCGTGGCCGAACCGACCAGTCGACGCTGCAGGCTGCGGTGGCTGGGGTTGAACGTGGTCAGCGCCATCACCTGGTCGCGGACCCGCTCCCATTCGGGTTCGGGGTAGAGCCAGAGGCACCCGGCATCGAACGCCGAGTAGGTCAGGACCAGCCGATTGGCGCACGCCTCCTCGACGGCCGCCCGATAGCGCGTGGGGAGCGCCATGCGGCCCTTCGAATCGAGGTTGATTGCGGTCTCGCCGAAAAACATCTCTGGTCCTATGACTCCACTGAATCCCACAATTTCCCACTAGGCGCCACAATAGTCCTTGCGGTCAACCCTGTCAAGCCGGTTTGCCCCGGTAAATCAGGGCTTTGAGCGGGGTCCTGGGGATCGTTCAGCAGGCACTGTACGGAGATACAGCGGACTTGAAAATGTGAGGTTCATCACACCGACCTCGCCCGATGCGGGCGAGGGGTGGGAAAAAGGGGCGGAGCCGGCCGATAAGCCGGGTTCTGTCGTGGACAGTCATTCCTCTGGGACGGCTGTCACCAGCCGCCTCGAGCAGCCTACCCGGATGCAGCGCGGGCCGCGCCGTCGCATCCCTATTTGGCCTTGCTTCGAGTGGGGTTTACCGTGCCGCCGACGGTTACCCGCGACGCGGTGCGCTCTTACCGCACCTTTTCACCCTTACCGGCAGCCCGAAAGCCGCTGGCGGTCTGTTTTCTGTGGCACTTTCCGTGGGCTCACGCCCCCCAGGCGTTACCTGGCACCCTGCCCTGCGAAGCCCGGACTTTCCTCCGCTTCCACAAGGGAAACAGCGACTGTCTGGCCGGCTCCGAGCCGATTATGACCGATCGGGAGGCGGTCTGTTCGGGCGCAAGGGACTTGACAGTGTGTTACTGTTGTATAACACTATGTATGCCGGAGTGGACTCGCGTTCTCGCTTACCATTCCGCGAATGACGCCGTGCGTTCACGGCCGATCGACCCGAATCGAACCGAACCCAAAACGGAGCCCAATCAGATGAGATCCCTGCTTTGCCTTTCCCTGTCCGCCGCCCTGCTCCTGGTCGGCTGCGGCGATGACCAGGCACCGGAGGCGTCGCACAACGGCGCGTCGCCGTCGGCACGCTCCGGCGCGTCTGCCCCGAGCTTCTTCGATCGCATCGACGCCGACACGCCCTACCTGTTCGCCAATCTCGAGCGCTCGCCCGAGGCGCTGGTCGATTCCATGTGGGCGATCAACGACGCGTCGGCCGAGAGCAACCAGGCCATGATGAACGCGCTGGCCGAGGACGAGGATGTCCCCGCGGAGGCGCGCGCGCTGATCAACGAGTTCATGAGCCTGTCGACCCGCGAGGGCTGGGAAGCCGCCGGCCTGCACGTCAATCCGATGTATGCGCTGCACGGCATCTCCGTGTTCCCGGTGCTGCACATGGAGCTGGCCGATTCGGAGGCCTTCCGCGCGAAGCTCGCGTCCGTCGAAGCCCAGCTGGGAGAGGAACTGACACGGCGCGACGTCGACGGCGAATCGATCATCTGGGCGACCGAGGACGGGATGCCGATCGGTCTTGCGGTGCACATCAGCGACGACCTGGTCACGGTCGGTCTCGTCCCGGACCAGCCCGCGGTACTCAGCCGGCTGGTCGGCGCGACCGCGCCGATCGACCCGATCGACGCCGGATCCCTGGACGACTTCAATGCATCCCTGGGCTTCACCCCCCACGGCAGCGGCTACATCGACTGGCAGCGCCTGCTGGCCCGCGTGATCGGCCCCGACCCCGTGCTCGCGGCGATCGATGTCGACGGCGCCCTGGAAACGTTCCGCAACGATCCGGCCTGCCCCGCCGAGTTCCAGGCCCTGACCGCCGCGATGCCGCGCCTCGTCACCGGCTACACCCGCCTGGACGATGAACAGGCCGATTTCCTGATGCGCCAGGAAACCTCTCGCGCCCTCGGCGAAGGTCTCGCGCCGATCGCCCGCGCTCCGATCTCGATCGATCGCGAACTCAACGGCCTGATGAACTTCGGCCTCGCCATCGATCTGATCGCCGCGCGTGAATTCGCCCGCGGGCTGGTCAACGGCTGGGTCGAGAACCCGCCCGGCTGTGCCGCGTTCTCGGCGATCGCCAAGCAGGCGCCGCAGATGCAGGACATGCTGAACCGTCCGATTCCGCCGGTCGTCACCAACGTCAAGGGCCTGTTCCTGGAAGCGAACCGGCTGGAGATGGGCGAAGGCGGCCTGCCCACCGGCGGCGGCACGCTGTCGTTCTTCATGAAGGACCCGCAGCTGCTGGTCGGCATGGCGCAGATGTTCTCGCCGCAGGTCGCCGAGCTCAGCCTCGAACCGGGCGGCGAGCCGCAGAAGGTTCCGATGGAGGCGATTCCGCAGCTCCAGGGCACCGGACTGGAAGCCTGGATGGCGATGAGCAAGAGCGCCATCGGCATGGCGATCGGCGAAGACCAGATCGACGCCCTGGTCGACGGTCTCGATGAAGACGCCGCCGACGGCTTCGTGCTGGCCGGCCGGATGGACTTCGACATCCTGGTCGACCTGATGGACTTCGCGACCCAGGGCGTCCAGGCCGAAGGAGCGGATCCGCAGGCGGTGCAGATGCTCGAAGCCCAGCGCGCACAGTACGAGCGGATGGCCGAGTACTACGACCAGGTCTCCGGCAAGATGGGCCTGAGCGAAGCTGGCATCGACTTCGTGTTCGAGGCGCGCTTCGAGAACTGATTACCGGGCATCGCCACCCGAATGCAACCCCGCGCGGCCCCGCCGCGCGGGGTTTTTCGTGCCTTGCCGAACCCGGCGCGACGCGCGGCGCGCTGCACGGACGAATACCGAAAAGCGGTCTCTCGCTGAGACGCGGAGACGCAGAGGAAAACGGAAGTCCGAGGCACCAGCCCCTGGTCCCTGGTCGCTGGTCGCGTGACCCTGAAGCCGTTCGGCAGCCCGGGTAAGCGCAGCGCACCCGGGGCTTTGAAGCATCAACCCGAATTCCCCGGGTGCGGCCTACGGCCCAGCCCGGGCTACGCCGCTGCAAGATGCCTGGCTTCGCTCGCGAGCTCCTTTCCACAGCCCGGTGGCCGCCCACCGGTTCGCTCGCAAGCTCACTCCCACGAACGGGTGGCCCTGATCATCCTTCGCGGGTGCGGTCGAGACACTCCCTGGCCAGTGGAATCGAAAGGACCCGTCGCTCGGCGAGTGCTCGCTGGCTCATCGCTTCGACCAGCCGCGTCAGTCGACCGACGCCGCGCGGTCCGTGGCGGAGCAGGTAATCGACCAGCCCCCGCCCGGCAACCACCGAGTAGTCTTCCAGCAACTGCCGCAGGAGCGCCTCCAGGCCCCGGTCGTCGAGCGGCCGCAGCACCAGGTGGACGGCCTGCCCCAGCCTCGACCGCAGGTCCGGCAGGTCGATGCCCGAACGATCGCCGCCGGTCAGCACCACCCCTGTCCGCGCCGATCGCCAGCGATTCAGCGCGTTGAACAACGCCCGTTCGCCTTCGGCCGACCCGGCCAGCGCATCGTAGTCATCGACGATCACCCAGTCGATCGACGCGGCGTCGGCGGCGTCGAGCAGGCTCGCTGCGGTCGGTGAACGCGCCGGCACGAAGGCGACCCGGAGACCGCGCTTCGACAGGTCGGCAACGGTGGCCAGGGCGAGGTGCGTTCGACCCGAATCCGGCGGCCCGGAGACCCGCACCCACTGGCCGGGCTCGAGGCCGTCGCGAAGCGTGCGAACGACCAGGGCGTTGTCGCCGGCAACGAAATTCGAGAATCGGGGCCGGCGCGGAGGCGCCAGCGCCAGCGGCAGCTGCGGCACCGTCATCGCGAGCGACGCCCGTCGCCGTCGGAGGACTCCCGCTCGCGCGCGATCCGCGCGGCACGAGCGCTCCAGATGCCGACGTACTGGAACAGGGTCGCGACCACCAGTAGGCCGACGGCGGCGATCAGGCCGACCAGGATCGGATCCTTGACCGGTAGCCCGGCCAGCTCGACCAGCGTGACCATCATCAGCAGCAACTGCGCCACCGTATTGATCTTGGACAATCGCGTCGGCTCCGGCTGGACCGCCTCGAAGCGGAAGTGATAGACCGCTGCGCCGGCCACGATGACCACGTCGCGCAGCACCACCAGCGCGACCAGCCAGGCCGGCAGGTGGCCGAGGGCGCCGAGCACCACGTAGGTGCCGACCAGCAGCAATTTGTCGGCCAGCGGGTCGAGAATGCCACCGAGCCGGGTCTGCCACCCGAACCGGCGAGCCAGTGCACCGTCGAGCCAGTCGCTGACCCCGGCGACGACTGCCAGGCCCAGCGCCCAGGCATAGTCTCCGAGCACCAGGAGCCACAGGATCGGAGGCACCAGGACGAGGCGCAGCCCGGTCAGCACGTTCGGAAGCTGCCGCAGCATCGACCCGCCGTGCGTGCGCGCGGTCACAGCGCCAGCGCGTAGTACAGCGTCCGGCTGCCGATATCGTGGCGCACGAAGCGCAGCAGGCCGGACAACTCGATGCGCTGCTGCAGGCCGTCGGCGCGAGAGACCAGCTCGAAGGTCAGCGTATCCCCTTCGGCAGCCAGCACGCGCAGGCCCTCGACGCCGGTCAGGCTCGCCAGGAAGCGGCGAACCTCTGCGTAGTGGACGGGCCGGGCGAGCCCGGATACGACCACGCGCCGCCGATCGGGCGTATCGGGCCGCACCGCGAAGCGCGCGGCCAGTGCACCGGCGATCCGGGCCAGGCCGAGGTCGACCACTTCGGCCGGCGACGCACCCGAGCGCGAGAACGACTGTTCCTCGCCGCCCAGGCGCCAGACCCAGCGGCCCGTCCAGTAGCCCTCGTTGCGGCGCAGGTCGAGCAACACCACGCCGTCGGCCCCGTAGCGGGCCCGGGCCGCGTCGGCCGCGCCGCTGAAGCCGCCGCGAATGTCCGACGGCGTGACCTCGATGCGATCGCGCGCGTCGAGAATCGGTCGGGTCAGCGGCAGTCCGTAGCGGAACTCTGCCCGTTCCAGCGCGTGGCGCAGGATCGGATCGGGGTCGAGATACGCCGCACCGTCCTTGTCGTCGCCGGCGATCCACAGCAGCATTTCCGGCCGCTCCCGGCCCCAGCGCGGCAGCGAGGCCTCATCGAGGACGCGATCGATCGAAATCGGATCGAACTCCACGCGCAGGTGCCGCTCGATGACCGTTTCCGCCCTCGTCGCGCGATCACTTGCCGCCGGCCGCCCCGCGTCCCGGACGCGGGCCGAAGTCACGGGAGGCGCCGGCACTTCGATATCGCGAAACTGCGTGGCCAGGGTCAGCGACTGCGCCCGGGAATCGTCCAGGCCCAGCTCGGCGACCAGGTCCTCGCCAACCCGTCCCGTGACCCGGACCAGCACCTGGTTCAGGGCTCGCGATAGGGGCGTTCCCGCTTCATCGGACGCCACCGGCACCTCGCCGGTGTAGAGCGTGGCATCGGTCGGCTGCGCCCGGACAGGAACGGCCTGGAGCAGCACGGCGGCCAGCAGCAGGAGCGGGAGAGTCGAGAGGCGCATGATGCGCGGAACGATAGCACAGCGCGCCCCCCGCGACCGTGCGTCGCAGCGGCCGCTGAGGCACAATGCGCGGCACGCCTGCCGACGCCCGGAATCGACCATGAGCAAGCCGCCGCCCCCTCCTTCGGACCCTCGCCTCAGCTACCGCGACGCGGGGGTCGATATCGACGCGGGCAATGCGCTCGTCGACCGCATCAAGCCCCTGGTCAAGCGCACGATGCGCCCCGAAGTGCTGGGCGGCCTCGGCGGCTTCGGCGGCTTGTTCGCGCTGGGCGATCGCTATCGGGATCCGGTGCTCGTCTCCGGCACCGACGGTGTCGGTACCAAGCTGATGCTGGCCCGTGCGCTGAACCGCCACGACACGATCGGCGTCGACCTGGTCGCGATGTGCGTCAACGACATCCTCGTCACCGGCGCCGAACCGCTGTTCTTTCTCGACTACTTCGCCTGCGGCAAGCTCGAGGTCGACGCCGCGGCCGACGTCGTGGCCGGCATCGCACGCGGCTGCGAACAGGCCGGTTGCGCGTTGATCGGCGGGGAAACCGCCGAGATGCCCGGCATGTATCCGCCCGGCGAGTACGACCTGGCCGGGTTTTCGGTCGGAGCGGTCGAACGCGATCGGATGATCGACGGCTCGACGATCCGGGCCGGCGACGCGATCATCGGCCTGCCGAGTTCGGGCCCGCACAGCAACGGCTACTCGCTGATTCGCAAGGTGCTGGAGCGCGCCGGGGGCGTCGAGGCCGAACGCGAGCGTGCCGAGGCGCTGCTGGCGCCGACGCGGATCTACGTCCGCGACGCGCTGGCGCTGACCGCCGACCACGCGGTACGAGGCATGGCGCATATCACCGGCGGCGGCCTCACGGAAAACATCGTGCGGGTGATCCCCGAGTCGCTGGGCATCGAGCTCGACGCCTCGTGCTGGGCCGAACCCGACCTCTTCGGCTGGCTGGCCGAGGTCGGTCGCATCGAGACGGCCGAGATGCGACGCACGTTCAACCTCGGCGTCGGCTTCGTCCTGATCGTGCGCGAAGCCGATGCCGCGGCCGTGATCGAAGCACTCGAGCGGCGCGGCGCAGACCCGCTCGGCGTGATCGGCCGGGTCATCGACGCAGGCGACGGCGAGCGCGTGCGCTACGTCGAGGCGTGATGCCCGCATGATGGAGCCCCGGCGACTGGTGGTGATGCTGTCCGGTCGGGGCAGCAATGCGCTGGCGATCGCCGATACGATCGACCAGGGCCGGCTACCGATGACACTGGTGGGCGCGATCGCGGACCGCCCGGCCGAGGGTCTCGACGCGCTTGCCTTGCGCGGCATCGACACCGCCGAGATTCCACGCCACGCCTTCCCCGATCGCCGATCGTTCGAGCAGGCGCTCGACGACGCGCTGTCCGGTTACGGGCCCGACCTGGTGGCCATGGCGGGCTTCATGCGCGTACTTTCGGGGAACTTCGTCGAGCGGCACGCCGGACAGCTGGTCAACATCCATCCTTCGCTGCTGCCGGCGTATCGCGGGCTGGATACCCACGCGCGCGCGCTCGCCGACGGCGTGGCCGAGCACGGCGCCAGCGTGCACTGGGTCACGCCCGAGCTGGACGGCGGCCCGGTCATCGCCCAGGCGCGCGTGGCGGTCGAACCCGGCGACGACCCCGACGCCCTGGCCCGCCGGGTACTCGTCCAGGAGCACCGGCTGTACCCGGCCGTGCTGGCACTTCTGGCCCGCGAAGCGGTCTTATCCCCTCATGGACAGGAAGCCAACTCCGATGAAGACGATCTCCGGTTCCGCGCTCCACTGCTGCTGGATCGCGATCTGGATGCTGACGGCCGTCGCATCGACCGCAACGGCAACTGAAGCACCGCCGTTCAGCGAGCACGAAGCGAGCTACGCGGTCACCCGGAACGGGGATGCGCTTGGCGTCCTCCAGTCCAGCCTGACCCGGCGCGAGGACGGCCTCTGGCACTACCGGGTCGAGTCCGAGGCCACCGCATTCCTGGTCCGGGTCCTGGGCTTGTCGACCACAGAGGCCGCGTGGTTTGCCTGGACCGACGAGGCCGTGCTGCCGCTGACCTATCACCATGTCGCGGAGCGGCCGGGTCGCGATCGCTTCTGGCAGCACCGCTACGACTGGACCGAGCTGCATACGGACACCACCACCCACAACGGCGAAACGCGCGTGCCGCTGGCCGCCGGCGCCGTCGATCCGCTGACGCTCCGGCTCGCGGCGGCCGGCGAGATCGCCGCCGGCCGGGGCGGTGAGGACCTGGAGTTCCTGGTTGTCGAGCGCGACGAACTGGAGACCCAGCAGTATCGTTTCCTCCGCCGCGAGTCGCTGATCGTGGACGGTCGCTGCTTCGACACCCAGGTCTACGAGCGCTTCCGCAAGGAGGGCTCGAGCCGCAACTACATCGCCTGGCATGCGCCCGCGATCGGCGGCCTGCCGGTGCGCATCGTCTACGTCGACGACGGCGACACGATCGTGATCGAACTGGACGACTGGTCGCCGGCCACTGCGCTTCCGGAGCCCGGTGCCTGTCCGGCCGATGCCAACACAGGTTAAGGAGCCCCGCCCGGCAAGCGGTAGACTCCTGCTTCTGGATACGCACTCCGAGGGCATCCCATGGTCCGTTCCGCCGTTTCCTCAGTCCTTCTCCTCGCCGCGCTCGTTTTGGCCGGCTGCTCCGTCAACCCCGTCACCGGAGACCGCGAACTGGTCGCCGTCGGCGAAGACTGGGAGCTGCAGGTCGGCGCCCAGCAGTACGCACCGCTGATCCAGGCCCAGGGGGGCGACTACGAGCTCGACCCGGGCCTGGTCGACTACGTGCAGCGGGTCGGCCAGCGCCTCGCGGCGGAATCCGATCGGGACCTGCCCTACGAATTCGAAGTCATCAACGAGTCGATTCCCAATGCCTGGGCGCTGCCCGGCGGCAAGATCGCGATCAACCGCGGACTCCTGGTCGAGATGCAGTCCGAGTCCGAGCTCGCCGCCGTGCTCAGCCACGAGATCGTCCACGCCGCCGCACGCCACGGCGCGCTGGGCCAGACCCGCAATCTGCTGCTGCAGGGCGCGGTGCTCGCCGGCGGCATCGCCGTGGGCGCCGCGACCGAGGACGACCGCTACACCCAGGTTGCATTGCTCGGCGGCAGCATCGGTGCACAGTTGATCAACCAGAGCTACTCGCGCGAAGCCGAGCGCGAGGCCGACCTCTACGGCATGCGTTACATGAAGCGCGCCGGCTACAGCCCGGTCGGCGCGGTCGAGCTCCAGGAGACCTTCGTGCGCCTGTCCGAAGGCCGGGACCACGGCGGCTTCGGCGCCCTGTTCGCCTCGCACCCGCCGAGCCAGGAACGCGTCGAGAACAACCGCGAACTGCTCGCCGAACTCGGCCGCGAAGGCGAGATCGGGCGCGAGGACTACCAGCGCCGGACCGCGAAGCTGCGCGCCGACCAACCGGCCTACGAGGCCTACGACGAAGGCCGCAAGGCGCTGGCCGACGAGGATGTGGACACGGCGCTGGCCAAGGCCGACGAAGCCATCAGGATGCTGCCGGAAGCAGCGATCTTCCACTCCCTGCGCGGCGACGCCCTGGCTGCCCGCGAGGACTATCGTGAAGCCGAACGGGCCTACGACCGGGCCGTCCGGCGCGACCCGAGCTGGTTCTATCATCACCTGCGTCGCGGCATGGCGCGAAACGAGCTCGAACGCTACGACGCCGCCCGCGGCGACCTGAACGCGGCCAACGAACTCATGCCTACCGCGATCAGCCACTACCTGCTCGGCACCATCGAACAGCGCGCCGGAAACCGCAGCCAGGCCATCGAGCACTACCGCGTGGCCGCGCAGGCGCAGACGCCGGTCGGCCAGCAAGCGCGCGAGCGCCTCCAATCGATGGGTGTGGCACCCAGCGGCTAGCCGCGACACGCGCTCTCCCGTCGTCGCTCGGCGCGAGGGGTACGGCGTTGCCCCTCTCCGGAACATCGCCGCGGGTGCTAGGCTAGCCGCCGTTCGGCGCGCCCCAGCCCCGCCGCCCCGGCGGTGGGCGATCGGCGCCGGTCGCCCTCTTCAGGAGATTCAGGATGCCCGCACGCCAGCGGCTCGTTGACCGTTCCGCCGTGCCGCCGCTTGCCGCTCTCGGCTGCGCGATCCTGTTCATCGCGCTCACGGGCCTGGCGGCCGAGCGCCTCGGCATCCCCGTCGCCGACCTCACCCGCGATCCGGCCTCGACGATGGGCGTCCATCCGTTCATCGGCATCGTTTCGACCATCGGCATTCTCCTGTGGACCGCGACCGCGTCGATCTGCCTGTTCAGCGCCGCGCGGGCACGACGCGGGGGTTCCGACGAGGATGTCCGCTTCCTGCTCTGCACCGGAGCGCTGACGGCGACGCTGCTCGTCGACGACCTGTTCATGCTCCATGAATGGGCCTTCCCGCTGCATATCGGGGTGCTCGAGGAAATCGTCTACGGCACCTACGTGCTGATCTTCCTGCTGTACTACCTCCGCTTCCGGGGCCCGCTGGCCGACCACGGCCTGCCGTTGCTGCTCCTGGCCTGCGCTTGCTTCGCCGCGTCCATCCTGTGCGACCAGCTCGTGCCCAACGAAGGCCTGCAGTACCTGGTGGAGGATGGCTTCAAGCTGACCGGAATCACGGCCTGGTTCCTGTTCCACACGCGGGCCTGCTCGCGAATCCTGGACACGGCGGCCCGGGCGAACCGTTCGACGTCTTCCACGGCACCGTCGCGGGGCCGAGTGCAGCCGGGACCGGGCTCTCCCGCGACCGGACCAGCGGCCAGCGCGCCACGGCCGGGCGCTTGCGCGGACCCTGGCGATCGTGCACGATGATTTCGCTGGGGCGCAACGACCGACCGTGGGACGCCGGAAATGGTGCGACACGCAGACCGAACACGCGGCAAGCCGGGCGACGGGATCACGCCGCCATCGCGCCTGTCCGTCGGTCGAATGCGCCATCGGCATGATCGGGAGCCGTCGCGATGAACCAGGAAGTCGGCCTTGCCCTGTTCGCCGGCGGACTCACCGCCGTCGGCTGGCTGGTCAACCACATCCTCGGCGAGCGCGCCGAGCGTCGACGACGCCATGTACAGGCCCGCCTCGACTACACGACCCAGCAGCTCCAGGAACTGTACGGGCCTCTCGCATTCCTGATCATCGAAGGCCGGCAGATCTTCAGTGACCTGCTGGATTCGCTGGGTCGCCGTCACGTGTTCGACGGCGACCGACCGCTTCCACCCGAGGAACTGAAGACCTGGATCTTCTGGCTCGAGAATGCCTTCCTTCCGAGCAATCGGCAGATCCGAGACCTCCTGCGGTCGAAGACTCACCTGATCGAAGGCGCGCGGATGCCCGACAGCTTCGCACGGTTCCTCGAGCACCACAGCTCGTGGGAGATCCGGCACCAGCGGTGGGAGAAGGAGCAGGTCGACTATTCCTGGCACTCGGGCGTCAACTGGCCCGAGGACTTCGGCGCCGAAGTCCTCGCGACGTTCCGCCGACTCAAGGAACGACACGCCGAACTGGTCGGCCAGCTGTAGTCCGCATGCCGTCCCTACCCACCGGGGCGGGCCGCCGAGGGTCGGTTCGGGGCGAGCCGCCGCCGGCGGGCGTGGCTACTGCAATCCGACATCCGGGTAGAAGCGGGCCGGGCTGACATGGTCGGGCAAGGGCGCGAGTCCGGCGTCGGCGAGCACGTTGCCGAGGGCGCGTTCGGCCTCGTCGCGGGGAAGGCCGCTGATCCGGACGAACTCGTCGAGGGACATCTGGCGACTCCCGTCGCTGATCACGGACCGGGCGAGCATCTCTGCGCGCACCCGGAGGTCCGGGCTGCCGCCGGCGCCCGAAAGGCGCAGGAAGTCGCGCCGTGCCAGCTCGTAGGCAACTTCCCGGGGCACGCCGAGGGCAACCTGCTTCGCAACGAGATCATGGAGGAACAGTTGCTCCGCGGTACCGATCCGCCGCCCCGATCCCGCATTGCGGTTGTAGCGCGAGATCAGTTCGTCCAGTTCCCGACCGGCGGAGGCCGGCAGGACCAGGTCCAGGCGCTCGGTCCGTTCGAGCGGGCGGTTCATCCGTTCCGTGCCCGTTGGTCCGCCCGCGTTCGGACCCGGACCTTCGAGCAGATCACGGTCGCGCCCATGTGCCGCCACACCGGCGTCGCCGGCTGCATCAGCTGCGCCGGCGCCGCCGGCCTCGCGGTGGCGCGCGTGGATCCGGCGCAGGCGGTCGATCTCGTCGGGGGATGCCAGCCGTTCGAAGGGTTCTTCGCGGGTCATGGTGCCGGTCGATTCCAGGTCGTCGAAGAAATCGCGCCCCTGTCGCGAGGATCCTTCCACGAAATCATCGAGGAGGCGGAGATCGCGCGCGCCGAGATCTTCGGTCAACGCGTTGGCCAGGAGGATCTCGAGATCGACGACGTCCGGGTTCTCCGGACTCAGGACATGGAGTCCGCGCGCTTCGAGATGCAGGCGCTCGAGGCCCCGGATCGAGTCGATCATGTCTCCCTCCGATCCAGCGCGACGGAAGCGTCGCACGCCGGCGGCGATCTGCTCGAAGGGCACCCCGGCATCCAGCGATTCTTCGACGGCGTCGATCAGCCCCGGCACGATGCGGTCCCGTCGCGCGATGGCGCCACCGATCCGTTCCCTGGTGCGCTCGCGCGCGCTCCGTTCGGCACGCTCGACCAACGCCTCGACTTCCGGTGCACTCCTGCCGGCGTTGGCCGGGTCGTCCTCCACCCGCCGACGCAGGTCGGCGCGCTCGCTGTCGGTCAGGCGGAAGTCGTCGCGCGAACGCCGGCGGTAGAGTTCCTCGGCCAGCTCGGCCTGCTCTTCGACCGTCTCCCGCAACCGCTCGAGATACTCGGCAAGGTCGTCCGGCCCGTTGAAATCACCGCCGGACCGCGCCGCATCATCCGGAGGGTCTCCGCCATCGCCACCGCCGTCCATGCGCTCCGTCCGGCTTCGAGCCGATGCGTCGTCGCTCATGCGCTCCGTACCGGCGTCGCTCGGATCGATCGCGTCGTTCCCCGTGCGGCGCGTCCCGGTCCCTTCGTGTCCGCCGGAGAGCGCCCCGGCGCCTTCGTCGCGGCGGATGTCCCGTGCCGACGGGTCGGTCGGCGAATCGCCGTCGCTCCGGCTCGTCGCAGCGCGCCGGGCGGCCGGGTGCGGCTCCACTTCGAGGACGATGTCGAAGGGCGGCGGACCCTCGTCGGTTTCCCGAAGTCCGTGGCGACGCAGGTAGTCGTCGAAACTCTCCTCGGCAGGGCCCGGGATGTGCGACTCGCGGAAACCGCCGAGCGCGTATCCGGTGCCGGTCAGATCCAGGCGGGCGTTCCGGATGCGGTAACCGGCGAGATCGATCAGACTGCGCGCATAGTCCAGCGATCGCGTGTTCATCAGGAACTCGGAAACGCCGGCCTGTTCGATGAACTCGTCCCAGGACAACTCCGGGTAATGGGTCTGCTTGAACCAGGTGATCTGGACATTGGTCCGCGAGTTCATCACGAAGGACATGTGCACTTCGCGTAGCGGATTCCTGCCGGCGCCGCCGTAGCCGACCCCCACCCGATTCAGATAGCGCAACTGTGCGAACAGGAACGCGGGGAAGCCGCGTTCGGAAAGCCGGACGGGCAGCTCCGCGTCGATGTTGGCGGGGATGTGCTCGCGATAGGCCTTCTGCAGGCTGAGGGTGCCCGTCGAGGGATCGTAGCGGCGGATCAGCTCGTCCTGGGTGCCGTTCGGAGCACGGATCGTGATCATGTCGGCACCGGTCTCCATGCGCTTGAAGTTGATGAACCAACCCTTCCGGCTCAGCGCCCGGCGGCTTTGCGGATTCTCCATGCTCGCCTGGGTGTAGGCCTCTTCCCCCAGCGGCTCCCGCCTGCGGCTCATGCGCAGCTCGAGACGCCGCCGGAAATCGGCGGCACCGTTCCACGGGGTGTACAGCAGCATCTCCCGCGCCTCCGATGCGCGTCGGCCGCCGCTGTCGAGCGCTGCCCGGATGACCTCGCGACCCTCGTCGGTCATGGAGCGCAGGTCGCGCCGGAAGTAGATGGGTCTCTGCGCGGCGTCGAACAGGACGGACATGCCGCGCGTCCAGGCAGGAACGGGCGCCGAGGTTTCGAGGTTGCGCAGGTTGTCGAGCAGCCGTCGGGAGTCGTCGTCGAGCGCTGCCGCGGCGTTGCGCAGACCGCGCCGCTCACCCATGAAGCGCAGCATGTCCGTGTAGTCGCGGCGGTTCAGGCCCGTCGGGATGCGCCCGGGGTCGAACTCGTAACGCTGCAGCAGGCTTCGCCCGCGAAGCCAGCTCGCGCGGCGGTGAACGCTTCGGATGTCCGAGAAGATCTCCCCGACGCCGCGGGGAACGAACTCCATGACCAGTTCCGCGGAGACCATGAAACCGAATGCCGTCACCGTCTGGAACAGGGTCACGGCTTCTGCCTCGGCCCGCCGCAGGCGCCCATGACCGAGCACCTCGACAGCGCCCAGGGCGAATGCCAGCTCCCGTTCGCTCGAGGCGTAGGCGCTGCCGATGTCGTACGCCTCGCTTCCGATCTGCGCGGCCTCGATGACCAGGGAGGCCACCATGCCCGCGAAGCCGCCCCAGACCGCGACGGGAACCAGGGCGATGTCCACGGCCATGAGGATCAGGTCCGTGTCTTCTTCGGACAGCGCCTCGTAGGTCGATACCTGCTGTGCGAGCTGGGCGATGCGCCAGACGCGGAAGCGCGCGTCGTAGTCGGGCTCCCAGGTCGGATTTCGCTCGCCGGGCAGGCTCGAATCACCCAGCAGCACGAGACGCGGGAAGAGCTGCAACCGGATCGCATCGAACCCCGTTCCCGTGAGTTCCAGCAACTCATCGATGTCATCGGTGTCACAGGGGTCGATGTCCACCGCGACGTCGCGCGCGGATTCGATGCGTTCGGCGTAGGTCGACAGGGCCTCGCGCGTCGCCGCGATCACCCAGGGCGGCACATCGAGCCGGCCGTGGCGGTAGCGGTTCCCGGCATTGTCCGTTTCGTAGGTTTCCGAGAACGGCATCTGCTCGCCGCCCTCTCCCGTGACTTGAACGTCGCCGAGCGCGTGTGCGTGGGCGAGGACCTCGGGCTCGATGCCGCGCCGGAAGGCCACGATCTCCTCGTCGCTGCGTTCCTGTGCGTACTGGTCGTAGCGGTCCTGCATCAGGTCAAGGAAGCTCTTTCGCAGCAGGATCAGCGCCGCGTAGTCGCCCAGCTGCACGGTGGTGGACAGGGTGTCCCAGAAGAACAGCCGCCGCTCGTTGAACCGGTGGACGTCCCGGTGGTTCGCGGCGGCGAAGTCCTCCAGCTCGATTCCGCTGCAGCGAGCGGCTTCGGAGAGGTAGGCCTTCCACTGCGTTTCCACGCCGGGGTCCGCCGGGCTGCGATGCATCTGCAGGCGGGCGACGGCCGGTCCGATCGACACGAGGCCGGTTTCGTCCGCAAGAGCCGCGGTCAGCAGGTCGCCCGGCGCGACCGGGACCACGTGGTAGGCCGCGGACGTCGGTGCCGGCGGCAGCGCGATCGCCGGCGCCTGGCCCACGGAAGCCGCGGCCTCGCTGCCTATATCGACCAGGTGCAGCGGATCGGTGCGGTAGGTGCGTGGCCGGTCGGTGCGATGGGCGGGAACCCGGGCGCCGTCGGGCCCCAACCGCATCGGTGCTCCATTGCGGCCGGGCATCACCCACAGGGTTTCCTCGTCCAGGTCCAGTGCCGTGACGATCTCGATCTGCAGCGCCTCGGGGATGAACGCATCCCGGGTGGCTTCGAACGCGCGGCCCTCCATTCCGGCGCTCGTGGGCCGAACCGCGCGAACGAAGCGCACGGTGGCGCGGTTGTCTCCGAACTCGAGCATCCAGCTGCCCGCCAGGCCGTTCATCGTGAAGCTCTGGATACCCGGCTTCACGCCCGGAACGAGGTCGGCCCGCACCACGACGAAGTCGAGATCGGTCAGCGCTTCGCGGGACGTGCCCTCGGGCAGCAGGGCAAGGAGTTTCTCTTCTGCTCGCGACAATTCGTCGTTACCGTGCGCGTCGCGTGCCATCCGGCGGCCGTAGCGCACGAAGCTATAGGAAACGCCCTCGCTTTCCGAGACGAACCGGGCTGCGTGGCGCGGACCCTGCGGCAGGTTCCGACCCACGACCACCAGCGTCCGATAGTCGTTGTCCCGGCGATGGCCGTTGTCCTGGAAGCGGTGCGGGTAGTTGGGCAGGTCGCTGAATCCGCCGGCATAGGACAGCTGATCGGGCAATACGAAGGCCAGGTCGATGATCGGTTCGGGACGACTCCAGGCTTCCGTGCCCTGCTGCAGGCCGGTGCCGTCGTCGGCGATGGAGAAATCGCCGACGCGGCCGCCACCGTCGCGCGCCCGCCCGGTGAACGGGTCGGCCACGTACGACCAGGCGCCGAGCAGCGTGTCGGCCGCGACCAGTTCCATGTCCAGCGACAGGCGGTGCCGATCCGAGGGCTTGCGCTCGGCGATGGCGATGCGCAGCGTGTTCCCGCCGCTTCGGGCCTCCAGCTCGCGCGCCGATTCGGGCACGATCAGGTGGTGCTGCGGGTATCCATGGCCGTCGTTGAGCCACAGCACCGGGCTTTCGCCCTCCATGTCCACGCGCAAGGTCGCGCCGGATCGCACGTAGCGGGTCGAGACGAGCGTGTACTCGCGATCATCGACCGGATGCCGATAGATCGCGCGAACGGTTTCGGCAACCTCGTCCACCTCCACCACCCCCGGGACTCTTCCGAGGTTCCGGTCCTCGTAGTAGGTCTGCCAGCGGCCATCCAGGGAGACCACGGCCGGGTCGAAGCGATCGTCCCGGCCCGGATCGTCCGGTGCGGGCTGGCCCAGCCCGGACATCGGCAGCGCCAGTCCGACCAGGAGCAATGTCGCAAGGCTACGGCGAACCACCGGCCTGCTCCTCGGTGGGCCAGATGGCGTACAGCAGCTCGCTGCGGACGATGGTCGGATCGCTGTCGTCCCGGTACAGGTTGATCTCGTCGGCGGTTGCGAACGGCAGGTCGAAGGAGACCGGGTAGAACGCCCGACGGGCCGGCTCCTTCAAGCGGCCTTCGATCACGAAGGCCCTGCCGTATTCGACGGGCCCTTCGATGGGCCTGTAGGACCCATCGATCCGCTCCACCAGGTTCAGTTCCATGTCCTCGATCAGGCGCTCACCGACCGCGCATTCGGCCTCGCTCATGGCCTCGCCCACCGCCGGCCAAACGCTGCCGGCTGCACCCAGGTCGTTGGCCACGCCGAACGCCGACAACCCGCCGTCGCTGTCGTTGAACGGCGACAGCTCTTCCCGCACGACGAATTCGCTGCGATCGAGCAGCACGCAGTCGTAATGGCGCCCACCCAGCAGCCCGCAGCCGTTGTGCGACTGGATGAGCCTGGCTTCGTAGTGACCGGGCTTGTCGAACACGAACTCGGCCCGCGCGAGTCCGGACGAGAAATCGAGGTACTCGCTGCGCTGTTCGACGGCAACGGCACTCTCGCTCCCGCCTTCGAGTCGCGTACCGAGGCGCACGACTTCGATCCGGCCCTCCCGGCCCTGTCGCAACGGGTGGTCGTCCGGAACGTTGGCAGTGACCGCGATGGTTTCGCCGACGACCCAGGCCCGTCGCGCCATGCCCAGCGCATCGGTCAAGGGTGTGGCGAGGAGGTCGAAGCCGCGTTGTGCAACCAGGTCCGCGGTGCCGTCGACGGACGCCCGCGAAAGGGAGGCCAGATGCAACGCAGGCAAGGCGAAGGGCCGTTGCCGGAACTCGATGGCGCAGCCGGGCACCCGATGCCCCAGGGGCTTCACGGAGAGATCCAGGGGCGCGCCACCGGGATCGGACCAGGTCGCTTCGGGCTCCTCGCCGAGCAGGAAGACCCGGCCACCCCCTGGCATGCGCAGTCCGAAGCGGCCGCCGCTGGCCATGACCTCGAACGGATGCGTGAGCAGGGGCATGGCCCGGCCCATGGAACTCATGGTCAGCGCGAGCCGGTAGTGACCGGGCTCCAGGTCCGCATCGAGATCGAAGCCCGTTTTCTCGAGACCTTCGATCGGCCAGCGTTCGAGTACCTCTCCGACCGGGGTCTGCATCGCGAGCGGGCCGGGTCGCATCGGTTCACTGGCGCGAAACAGCATGAGTTCGGCACGTTCGCCCTGCATGCCCGACAGATCGATCATCACCGGGATGTCATCGCCCTCGCGGATGCGTATGCGGTCGTAGCCGAACTGGGGCCTTCCGGCAATCGTGAAGGAGAAGGGCACCGTCGGGGTGACCTCCGAACGCGATCCGTCCGATGCGACCGTGGGCGAGACGATCACCTGCGGAGCACG
This sequence comes from Halomonas denitrificans, assembly GCA_019800895.1. NCBI lineage: Bacteria > Pseudomonadati > Pseudomonadota > Gammaproteobacteria > Oceanospirillales > Halomonadaceae > Halomonas > Halomonas denitrificans. The sequence continues at coordinate 236,852 of JAHVKF010000003.1, read as the reverse complement.
CCGGAAAAACGGTCGCTCGTCGAGGAGGTACCGGGTGCTGTCCATATCGTCGATCAGCAACTGCACCGCGAATTCCCCACCCGTCGGCGGCATCGCGAAGGTGTAGGGCACCTCGGGCTCGGCGTGCTGGACGAACTGGAAGGTTTCCGGCGTGCGTAGGCCGCTGGGCTGCAGTTCGACGAGGCGAAGCATGTAGCCCGGCCCGGCGTTGAATCCTGACATGGCCGGCGCGGAAAACTCGACGATCATCACGCCGGCATATCCGGCCTCGTCGGCGCTGGTGATGCGCAAGGCCCCCGGCCGCTCGGGCACGATCACGTCGAAGGGCTGTCGATCGATCATGAAGCCGTTCTGCAACAAGCGTGCCTCGTAGGGGCCGGGGTCGAGATCCTCGAAGGTCCGCTGCGATTCGGCGAGGTGCTGGCCGTTCCTGTCGATCAGCATTTCCGTCACCACGATGTCGTCGACGGCGTCGGCGCCACCACGCAACGCCCGGCCCCGGCGCACGAGCTGGAACTCGATCGGAATCGGTTCGCCGTTCGGCCGGACGCGCGCGGGCGGACGCCGCTCGATCGTCACGATCGCGCCGAAGTCCTGCACCGATCCGCCGTCGACGTCCAGCGCCCCCCGCGCCGGTGGCGCGTCCCGCACGAGCCGGACGTGACCGATCGGGCGGTCGTTGAGGAAAACGGTGAAATCGCGAACGGCTTCGCCACGGTTGAGGTAGGGCAGGAACTCGACGCGAGACCGGTTCCGATCGAGGGAGCGAGTGATGTCGCTGTAGCCTGGCGAGACCAGTCGCAGACGCAGGTATTCGCCGTCGCTTAAGCGGTAGTCGGCGACCAGCATCTCGCTGCTGGAAAAGATCGCTTTCGTGAAGCGGACAGCCTGCGCGCGCAGCGCTTCACCAGGGGCGCACGAGAGAATCAGGAGAACCGCAAGCCAGACGACCCGCCCGCAGGACACCCGGCGAACGGACGATCGGACCCCTGGGCTCGGCACTCGCGTGGCCATAGGCACCAGACCCCGATCCTGATCGTGGGCTCTTGCGCAGTATAGAGCGCTGAATCGAGCGAATCCAGCACGCCCGAGCGCGCGTTCCGTCTCCCACAGCAGGCACCGGCAGGTCCACCGTGATCGACCGATGACCCGATAGGAAAAAAGTCCGCGGTCCGCTCCCCATGCTCGAAATCCGCCGCATCGAGATCACACGGCAGGCGCTCGGAGCCCGGGCGGACTTCTGAAGCGACGCTGAAGCAAGGCAGACATCGCTGCTACGGAGCTGCCGGTAGGATACGTAACAATCGATCCGTTCGCTCAAGGAGGGTTCAGTGACCCGATTCTTCGCTCCACTCGTGCTGCTCGTCCTCTCGATGGTCGCCGTCGCGGCCGACAAGGTCGTCTATTCCACCGCCGAACTGCAGGTCTCGGGCAAGAACGATGTCGATGCCATCGTCGCGCAGTTCGTCGAGGACACGGAAGCCACCACGCCCGTCGAGCCGGAGCGGATGATGTTCCTGGTCGATGGTGAGGCGGTCGAGCGCCTCGACGATTACCTGCCGCGCTCCGACCGGGTCGAGGTGATGTCGGACGGCACGTACATCATCATCAACGTGGTGATGCAAGCCGAAGCCGAGGTCGACTGAGTGCAGGCCACCCGCTCGATCGGACCCCGCGTTTCCCGATGATCGATGAGGCCTACGTCCAGGAGCCGGCGGTCCCGGACGTCGCCGAGTACTGCGACCTCCGCACCCGCTGCGGGCTCTCGCCGAAGCGCGCCGGGGCCGCGTCGAAAGGCCTCCCGAACAGCCTGTTCTCGACCGTCATCCGGCGGGAGGGTGCGCTGGTCGCGATGGGCCGCGTGGTCGGCGACGGCGGCTGCAACTTCGAGGTCGTCGACGTGGCCGTGCACCCCGACCACCAGCGCCGCGGCCTGGGAACGAGAATCATGCGAGCGATCCGGGAATGGCTCGACGACAACGCGCCGGAGACGGCCTACGTTTCCCTGATCGCCGATCACCACTCGCCGAAGCTGTACTCGAAGTTCGGCTTCGAGCCCACCACGCCCAGGTCGATCGGGATGGCGTACAGCGTGAGACGCCGCGATCCGGGATCGAAGTAGTCGATCGACGGTTCGAATCACTCCTGGACCCGGACCCGCCCACCCCTCCTCAAGATTGAAGGCCGGTAGGAGTGAGCTTGCGAGCGAACCGAACCTTTCCGGAAGAATGCAGGCCTGTGGGAGTGAGCTTGCGAGCGAACCGAACACTTCCGGAAGAATGCAGGCCTGTCGGGGCGAGCTTGCGAGCGAACCGAACCTTTCCGGAAGAATGCAGGCCTGTGGGAGTGAGCTTGCGAGCGAACCGAAAAACTTCACCATTCGCTCGCAAGCTCACTCCCACAGGCACAGCTCCGGCAGCGCTAGGCGGCCTTGTCCGTGACCCGACGAATTCGCGCGCCGAGCTGCCCCAGCTTCTCCTCGATGTTCTCGTAACCGCGATCGATGTGGTAGACCCGGTCGATCAACGTCGATCCCTCGGCCACGAGACCGGCCAGGACCAGCGAGGCCGATGCGCGCAGGTCGGTGGCCATCAGCGGCGCGGCCGCCAGTTTCGGTTTGCCGCGGATGACGACCATGTTGCCGTCGACGCGCATGTCGGCACCGAGACGCTGGAGTTCCTGGACATGCATGAATCGGTTCTCGAACACCGTCTCGCGGACCACGCCGGTGCCCTCGGCGATCGCGTTGAGCGCCGTGAACTGCGCCTGCATGTCGGTCGGAAAGCCGGGATACGGCGCGGTGGTGACATCGACTGCCTTCGGCCGACGACCGCCCATGTCGAGCTCGATCCAGTCGGGCCCGCTGTCGATCGTCGCACCGGCCTGCTCGAGTTTCTGCAGCACGGCGTCGAGCGTCCGCGGGTCGGCGCCCCGGGCGTGGACCTTGCCGCCGGTCATGGCGCCGGCCACCAGGAACGTGCCGGCCTCGATGCGGTCGGCCAGCACCCGGTAGTCGAAGCCGGCCAGCTCGGGCACGCCGCGGATGACCAGCGTGTTGGAGCCCGCGCCTTCGATATCGGCCCCCATGTCGTTGAGGCACCGCGCCAGGTCGGCCACCTCCGGCTCCTGTGCCGCGTTCTCGATGACGCTCGTGCCCTCGGCGCGCACCGCGGCCATCATGATGTTCTCGGTGCCGGTCACGGTCGCGGTGTCGAGCACGATCCGCGCCCCCTTCAGCGATTTCGCCTCGGCCACGATGTAGCCGGACTCGATCCGCACGTCCGCGCCCAGCGCCGCCAGGCCGCGCAGGTGCTGGTCGACCGGTCGGGCGCCGATCGCGCAGCCGCCCGGCAGCGACACGCGGGCTGCACCGAAGCGTGCCAGCAGCGGGCCCAGCACGAGTACCGAGGCGCGCATGGTCTTGACCAGCTCGTAGGGGGCCTCGTGGTGGGCCACCCGCGACGTGTCCAGTTCGATCGTCAGCTGGTCGGCCAGGCCGACCTCCGCGCCCATCTGGGCCAGCAGCTCGATCGACGTGGTCACGTCCTTGAGGTGCGGCACGTTCTTCAGGCGGCACGGTTGCTCGGTGAGCAGGCTGGCCATGAGGATCGGCAGCACGGCGTTCTTGGCGCCGGAGATCGGCACCGTGCCGGCCAGCGGCACACCACCGTCGATCCGGATCCGGGTGCTCACGATGCCTGGCCGAGTTCCTGCGGCGTTTTCAGCTGCAGGGAGAGGGCGTGGATCTCGCGTCCGAGCTCGGGTCCGATGGCGTCGTGTACGCGCCGGTGACGCTGGACGCGGCTCTGGCCGTCGAAACCGGCGTCGACGACTTTCGCGCTAAAATGCACGTTGTCGTCGCTCGATACGGAGACGTCGGCGTCCGGAAACGCCTCCCGCAGCAGCTTCTCGATCTGTTCGCTGTTCATGGATACTCTGTTGGGTTTCCCGGCATGATTTCACGTTCGGTCCGGCGACTCGTTCGCCGACGGGGCGGTGAAGTGCAGTTTCCGCGGCCGGCTCGCGGTCCGCGCGGTGGCGCGGACGCGGGCTCCGCAGCTTCTTTCGTCAAGAATCCGACATGGTAAACGAATCGATGGTTTCATCTGGATCAACCGCCGGTACCGGGGCAACGACCCAAGCGACAGTGATCGCCGGATGCTGATCCCGCTGCTGCAGCTTGCTGCCGGCTTCGTGCTGCTGATCTGGTCCGCCGACCGTCTCGTGGCCGGCGCCTCGGCACTGGCACGGAATTTCGGCGTCTCGCCGATGGTCGTCGGCCTCACCATCGTCGGTTTCGGCACCTCGGCGCCGGAAATGGTCGTCTCGGCGCTGGCCTCGCTGGAAGGCAATCCCTCGCTGGCCATCGGCAACGCGCTGGGCTCCAACATCGCCAACGTCGGCCTGATCCTCGGCCTGACCGGGCTGATCTACCCGATGGACGTCGAGGCCTCCGCACGCCGCCGCGAGTTCCCGATTCTCGGCCTCGTGACGATCCTGACCGCCGTCCTGATGGTGAACGGCTCCCTTAGCCGCGCCGATGGATTCATCCTGATCGGCGGCCTGTTCCTGTTCATCGCTTCGATGGCCGTACGCACGCTGGTGCAGGCCAAGTCCGACCCGACCACCGACGCGCTGCTGTCGGAGATTCCGGAAGGCATGCCGACGAAGACCGCGGTGATCTGGACCCTGATCGGCCTGGTCGTGCTGCCCGTCTCGGCCCAGATGCTGGTCGACGGCGCAGTCTCGCTGGCGGTGATGATCGGCGTTTCCGAGGCGGTGATCGGCCTGACCGTGGTCGCCCTGGGCACCAGCCTGCCCGAGCTCGCCGCGGCGATCGCCAGCGCGGTGAAGAAGGAAGACGACCTGGCGATCGGCAACATCCTCGGCTCCAACCTGTTCAACCTCCTGGGCGTCCTCGGCATCGCCGCCCTGATCCACCCGATGACGATCGAACCGATCCTGATCTGGCGCGACCTGCCGGTCATGGCGGGCATTTTCGTGGCGCTGGCGATCGCCGCCTACACCGGACGGCGCGTCGGCCGCGGCGAAGCGGGCGTGCTGCTGCTCGCCTACCTCGTCTACCAAGTGGTGGTATTCCACGAGGCACTGGGCTGAGCGGCTACACTTGGCGCATGAGCGATTCCGCACCGAACCGCACCCGTACGAAGACCGACGGCGACGAACTCGACGGCGCCGCGCTGATCGAGCGCGGGCGTGAAGTCCTGGCCACGGAGGCCCGGGCGATCACCGCGCTGGCCGGGCGGCTCGACGACGCGTTCGTCGACGCCTGCCGCCTGGTGCTGGCCTGCGACGGCCACCTGATCGTTACCGGCATGGGCAAGTCCGGCCATATCGGCCACAAGCTGGCGGCCACGCTCGCGTCGACCGGCACGCCGGCCTTCTTCGTCCACCCGGCCGAGGCCAGCCACGGCGACCTGGGCATGATCCGCAGCGGCGACCTGATCGTCGCCCTGTCGAACTCTGGCGAGACCGCCGAACTGCTGGCCCTGCTGCCGGTCATCAAGCGGCTCGGGGTCCGGCTGATCGCGATGACCGGCAACGCCGACTCGACCCTGGCCCGGCACGCCGACGTCCACCTCGACACCGGCGTCGACCGCGAAGCCTGCCCGCTGGGCCTGGCGCCGACCGCATCGACGTCGGCCCAGCTGGCGATGGGCGACGCGCTGGCCATGGGCGTCCTCGACGCGCGCGGCTTCACCGCCGAGGACTTCGCCCGCTCCCATCCCGGCGGCTCCCTCGGCAAGCGGCTGCTGCTCCACATCGCCGACGTGATGCATTCCGGCGACGACCTGCCGGCGATCGGCCCCGACCGCACCGTTTCCGACGCGATCGTCGAGATCACCCGGGCCCGGCTCGGCCTGTGCGCCGTGATCGACGACGCGCGACGGGTGCTGGGCATCCTGACCGACGGCGACCTCCGGCGCGGCCTCGACGGCGTCGGCGATATCCGCACCACGCCGGTGCGCGACCTGATGACCGCCGAGCCGCAGACGATCGATGCCGACGCGCTGGCGGCCGAGGCGGTCGAGCAGATGCAGGCCCGCCGCATCCAGGGCTTGCTGGTGGTCGACGAGGAGGGCCGGCTGGTCGGCGCCCTGAACTTCCAGGACCTGCTCCAGGCCGGCGTCGTATGAACGGGGGAACGCCGACGCCCACCCCGGTCGACGAGGCCCTGCTCGAGCGTGCGAAGCCGGTCCGTCTTGCCGTGTTCGACATCGACGGCGTGATGACCGACGGTCGCCTGTACCGCGACGACGCCGGCCAGGAGATCAAGGCCTTCTATTCCCGCGACGGCCTCGGCCTGAAGGCGATCATGCGCTACGACGTCAAGGTGGCCGCGCTGACCGCGCGCGACTCGAGGCTCGTGCGCAAGCGGATGTCGGAACTCGGCATCGAGCACCTGATCCAGGGCCGGCACGACAAGGGCGTGGCCCTCGGAGAACTGCTCGAAGCCACCGGCGTTGCCGCCGAACACACCGCCTACATGGGCGACGACCTGGTCGACTGGCCCGCCATGAAGACCGTCCACCTCAAGTGCTGCCCGCTGGACGCGGACGCCTGGATCGCCGGGCAGTGCGACTTCGTCGCGGCGCACGCCGGCGGCCGCGGCGCGGTTCGCGACCTCTGCGAACTGCTGCTCGCCGCCCGCGGCAAGCTGTCGGAGTGGCGGACCTCGTTCGGGTGAAGCGCAAGCGCACCTGGCTGCTGGCAAGCGTGGCGCTGCTGCTTGCGGTGCTGGGCAACTGGTGGCTGAACCAGCGCGGCGACCGCGACGCCGACGCGACCGATCGACCCGAGGCTACCTTCGACTACGCGCTCAGCGACTACCGGGCCACCCTGTTCGATGCCGAGGGCCGGGTCTCGCTGCGAGTAGCCGGTCCGCGCCTGGAGCACGACCCGGCCACGCGCGAGGCCCGGCTCGAGCAACCGCGTTTCGAACTGCCGACAGACGATGCGGCCTGGACGGGCCGGGCCGACCGCGGCGTGCTGTACCGCGACGACGAGACGCTGGCCCTGATCGGCAACGTCGTCGCCGAGCGGCCGCACCCGCGCGGGACGGTGAGGATCGACGCCGAGCGTCTCGACCACGACCGGCGTGCCGGGGAGCTGCGGTCCGACCGCCCCGTGCGTGTACGACAGGCAGGCGACGAACTGACCGGTGGTACTCTTGTCTACTTCATGAACGATGACCGGGTGGAGCTTGAAAACGATGTGCACGCGATCTATCGCGACGCTTCTGATGATGAGTCTCTGGGCGACCGCGACCCCGCTCCTGGCGCAGGAACGGACGACCGCTGAATCGACCCCGGCTCGCCAGGCAACCGGTCCGGCGACCGGTCCGACCATCCGTCCGGCGATCGTCATCGACGCCGAGCGAAATTTCTACGACCTCCGCTCCGGCGTGACCCGCTTCGAGGACAACGTGTCCATCACGCGCGGCGCGATGGAGGTGCAGGCCGATCGAGGCATCATCCGCCAGGCCGAGGGGCAGATCACGGAGGTCGAGCTCGAAGGGCAGCCCAGCACGTGGCGGGACCGGCTGGAGGACGGCTCGGTGGTCACCGGGGAGGCCCGGATGATCCATTTCGACGTCATCGCCAACATCGTCACCCTGACCGGCAACGCGATCATCCGCCACGAGCAGGGCGAGTTCACCGGTGACGAACTGGTCTACGACCTGACCGCTGAAAGCCTGGCGGGGCGCAGCACCGGCAACGAGCGCGTCCGCGTGGTCATCGAACCCGACGCCATGTCCGATCCGCGCCCGGCGCCCGCCCCGAACGGCGGCGAGCCCGAAAGCGAACAGGATGCCGAAGGTGGAGCCGAAGGGCCGGCAGCAAGCAATGCGGACACCGGGGAAGAGACCGCCGAGCCCCCCGGCACCGGATCGACCGATCCCGAGGCCAGCGGGGTCGAGTCCGCGGCCCCGGATTCGTCGGACCCGGCGTCGACGGACCCGCAATCGATCGACTCCGAACCGTCCGATTCGGAATCGCCGGACGCGACCGATGACGACGTCGAGGACGACTCCGACGGCGAAGGCGGCGGCAACGAACCGGACTCGGACGGCCGCTGATGCTGGTCGCGGAGAACCTGGTCAAGCGCTACCGCGGCCGCGCCGTCGTCCACGGCGTGTCGCTCGAGGTCCGGCGCGGTGAAGTCGTCGGCCTGCTCGGACCGAACGGCGCCGGCAAGACCACCTGCTTCTACATGGTCGTCGGCCTGGTGCCCGCCGACGGCGGCACGATCCGGCTCGACGACACCGACATCACCCGGGCCAACATGCACCGGCGCGCGAGGCTGGGCCTGGGCTACCTGCCCCAGGAAGCCTCGATCTTCCGCAGGATGACCGTGCGCGACAACATCGTCGCCATCCTCGAACTGCGCAAGGACCTCGACCGCGACGGTCGCGAAGCCGAACTGAGCCGGCTGATGGACGAGTTCAGCATCGGGCACCTCACCGACCAGCTGGGCGTGAGCCTGTCCGGCGGCGAACGGCGCCGGGTCGAGATCGCCCGCGCCCTGGCCGCGGACCCGCGCTTCATCCTGCTCGACGAGCCCTTCGCCGGCGTCGACCCGATTTCCGTCGGCGAGATCCAGCGCATCGTCGCGCATCTCCGCGACCGGGACATCGGCATCCTGATCACCGATCACAACGTGCGCGAGACGCTGGGCATCTGCGATCGTGCCTACATCATCTCCGAGGGCCGCGTCCTGACCCAGGGGCCGCCCGACGCGGTGCTCGCCGACGAGGACGTGCGCAACGTCTACCTCGGCAAGGAATTCCGCCTCTAGGGGCCGTCTCGATGTCCGCCGAGCCAGAACACGACGACGCGCTGGAGTTCACCGGCGAACGGTTCACCCCCGAGTGCGTCCGCGAGATCGTCTACGAGCACTGGCACCGCTACGCCTGGGCGCGTGGCCTGGTGGCCGGCAAGGACGTGCTCGACTGCGCTTGCGGCGAAGGCTACGGCAGCCGCTTGCTCGCCGGCCGCGCGCGCTCGGTCGTCGGCGTGGACGTTGACCCGGAGGCGATCGCCCATGCCCGCCGGCGGTATTCGGCCGACGGGCTCGAATTCCTCGAAGCCGACGCGCTCGACCTTCCGTTCGAGGACGATCGCTTCGACGTGGTGGTCTCCTTCGAGACCCTCGAGCACCTCGCCGGACACGACGAGCTGCTGGCCGGCTTCCGGCGCGTGCTCAGGCCCGGCGGCGTGCTGCTGCTGTCCTCGCCGGACAAGCGCACCTACTCCGACCTGACCGGCTACGACAACGAGTTCCACGTCCGCGAACTCTACCGCGACGAGCTCGAAGCCCTGCTCGGTCGCCATTTTCCGAACCATCGCCTGCACGGCCAGAAGCTGATGTTCCATTCGCTGCTCTGGTCCCTGGACGACGACTCGGGCACCGAACACCTGACCTTGTCCGACGACGGTACGGTGACCAAGGATCGGCGCCCGGCCGCCGAGCCGCTGTACTTCCTGGCCATCGCTGCCGCCGACGGCGTGGACCTGCCGGAACCGCCGGCGCTGTCGCTGTTCACCGACGAAGCCGAGAGCGTGTACGCCCACTACAACGAGGAAGTGCGCAAGCACATCGCTGCCGGTCACCTGCTGGCCGAGCGCGAACGCGAGATCGAGCGGCTGCGCGCGGCGCTCGAGCTCGCTCGATCGAACTCCGACGCCCCGGACGCTTCTACGGACACCTCCTCCACCTGGACGCGGCTCCGCCGGTGGCTGACGAAGCGCTGAGCCTGCGCGACGCGCTCCGACGGGTCGGCGTGCTGATCGTCAACTACAACGCCGGACCGTGGCTCGAGCGCGGAGCCCGACGACTCGCCGAGGGCCACGGCGCCGCGCTCGAAATCGTCATCGTCGACAACGGTTCGACCGACGACAGCCTTGCCGGCCTTTCCGGTCCGAACCTCCGCATCGACCGGGCCAAGGCGAACCTGGGGTTCGGCCCGGGCATGAATCGCGCCGCGCGCCTGACCGAACGCGAACTGTTGCTGCTGCTCAATCCCGACGCCGCGATCTCGCACGACGACCTGGGCCGGCTGGTCCGGGAGCTCGATGCCCACCCGGAGTCCGTGCTGGTCTCCGGACGGGTGATCGACGACGCGGGCCGCGAGCAGCGCGGCAGCCGACGCCGAGCGCCGACAGCGGGCCGAGTCCTCGCCGAGCTGCTGCCCGGCGCCTCCGGGCGCGGTATCGACCTGACCGGCACACCGGCGCCGGACCGGCCGACCGAACTCGACGCCGTGTCCGGGGCCTGCATGCTGGTTCGCGCCGCCGCCTTCCGCGCGGTCGGCGGCTTCGACGAGGGCTATCCGCTGCACTTCGAGGACCTGGACCTGTTCGCCCGCTTGCGCGCTGCAGGCGGCCGCCTGCGCTGGGTCCCCGACGTGACGATCCGCCACGTCGGCGGCGTCTCGTCCCGCGGCCGATCACTGCACGTCATGCGCTCCAAGCATCGCGGCCTCATGCGCTACATCCGGCAGCACATCGCGACCGGCGCAAGCGCCTGGCAGCGCCCCTTCTGGTGGCTGGCCCTGACCGGCAGCCGGCTCCTCCGTACGCCGTTCGCCGCTCTCCGGGATCGCCGCTTCCGGCCGGAGGCCGCGTGATCCCCGGCCTGGCAAGCGGACCGGCCCCGGTCCTGGTGCTCGGCGCCACCGGCGCGGTCGGCCGGTGCCTGCTCGCTCGCCTGGCCGAGGCCGCGGTGCCCGTGATGGCCGTTTCGCGCCGGGTGCCGGATGCCGATTGGCCCGGCGTGCTGTGGTTGCAGCACGATCTCGCCCGGGAACCCCTGCGCGCCGAGTCGCAGGTGATGCTCAGCGCCGGCCCCCTGACGCTGGCGCGCCGCCAGCTCGAGCGCCTGCCGTCGGTCCGCCGGGTCGTGGTGCTGGGCTCGGCCAGCGTGCGCTTCAAGCAGGACTCCCCGGACCCGGCCGAGCGCGCGATGATGCGCGAACTGGCCGACGCCGAACTGCGGCTGGCCGAGTGCGCGGAGCGCCGCGGTATCGACGTCACCCTGCTCCGGCCGACCCTGATCTACGGCGGCGACCACGACCGCAACGTTTCGGTGATCGCCGAGGCGGCCCGGTCGCGACGGGTGCTTCCGATCGCCGGCCGCGGACTGCGCCAGCCGGTCCACGCCGAGGACCTGGCGCGGCTGATGACCCGGCTGGTCGCGCGCCGCGGGCACGGCTTCGAGCCCTTCGACCTCGGCGGCGGCGAGACCCTCCCCTACCCCGACTTCGTCCGCCGCATCGCATCCGCGGCCGGCGCCGACCCGAACATCGTCCAGGTGCCCGGTCCCTTGCTGACGGCGCTCGTGCGCACCGGCCGGGCCTTCGGCCGATTCCGGTCCGTGACCCCGACCATGATCCGCCGCCAGCGCATGGACCTCGTCGTCGACGACACCCCCGCGCGCGAACACCTCGCCTGGAACCCCCGCCCGTTCCGGCCATCCTTTTCGTCGGACTGATACGGCTTCGGTCGAACGGAATCGCCAGCGACCTGTAGAGGATGGGCGCGAATGCGCGAAGGAGCAAAGGACGCGACGAAAGAGATTGAAAGAATCCGGACAGCGTTTTCTCGCAGAGACGCGGAGCCGCAGAGGAACAGCACGAGGGTCCCGAAGCCAGGACGCCTGTGGGAGTGAGCTTGCGAGCGATCTTGTTCTCTACCCGAACTCTTCGCTCGCAAGCTCACTCCCACAGACGTTCGCTCTACGGTCTTGTCTACCGGCCCGACAGCCTATGCGAGACATCGCCTTCCGATCTTTCCATACGATGCTTCGCGCCCTTCGCTCCTTTTTCTCCTGGCGTCTATCATCTACAGGACGCTGCCCCTTGAACCGAACGGAGCTCCGACCATGATCGACGATGCGCCGCTGCCGCTGGACGAGCCGCTTTCGCAGCAAGAAGCCCGGGTGCTGGGTTGCCTGATCGAGAAGGAGGCGACGACGCCGGAGACGTATCCGTTGACCGAGAACGCGGCGCGTACGGCCGCGAACCAGAAGACCAGTCGGCACCCGCAGATGAACCTGAGCGAAGGCGAGGTGGGTCAGGCGCTGCGCAGGCTGGAAACCCGCGGCCTGGTCAAGAGCGAGTACGGCGCGCGGGCCTCCCGCTACGCCCACCGCGTGGAATCGGGCCTGAAGCTGACGCGTGAACAGAAGGCGCTGCTTGGCCTGATGCTGCTGCGCGGGCCGCAGACCCTGGCCGAGCTGTTCAGCCGGTCGTCCAGGCTGCACCGCTTCGACGAGCTCGAGGACGTGGACTACGCGCTGGAGCGCCTGTGCTCCGGCGAAGCGCCGATGGCCGTCCGCATTCCGAAGGGCCCGGGCCAGCGCGAGGACCGCTACATGCACCGCCTCTGCGGCCCGGTGGCCGCCGATGCGGGTCGCGCGGCGCCGGGCGCCGACAGCCGCCCCGCGGAGGCGTCGGGTGCGCCGTCTGCCGACGCCGACCTCATCGCCCGCCTCGAAGCCCTCGAAGCCCGCGTCGCCGACCTCGAATCGAAGCTCGACGACTGAGGCCTCGCTCGAGCTCGGCGCCAGAGTCCTCTAAGGAAATCGGCCACAAAGCCGAAACGAAGCCCTACCCGTCGATGCGCTTGTACTTGATGCGATGCGGGCCGGCCTGGTCGCCTTTCCGGCGCTTGAGGTCCTTTTCGTAGTCGGAGAAGTTGCCTTCGAACCACTCGACGTGCGAATCGCCCTCGAAGGCCAGCACGTGGGTGGCGATGCGGTCCAGGAACCAGCGATCGTGCGAGGTGACCAACACGCAACCGGGGAAGGCCAGGATGGCCTCTTCCAGCGCGCGGAGCGTCTCGACGTCGAGGTCGTTGGTCGGCTCGTCGAGCATCAGCACGTTGCCACCGGAGCGCAGTACCTTGGCCAGGTGGACACGGTTGCGCTCACCGCCCGACAGCTGGCCGACCCGCTTCTGCTGGTCCGAACCCTTGAAGTTGAAGCGGCTGGCGTAGGCGCGCGCCGGGATCGAGTAGTTGCCGACCTGGATGGTCTCGGCGCCTTCGGCGATCTCTTCCCACACCTGGCGGTCATCGGCGAGGCTGTCGCGCTTCTGGTCCACGTAGCCGATCTCGACCGTCGAGCCGATCGTGATGCGTCCCGAGTCCGGCTGCTCCTCGCCGGCGATCATCCGGAACAGCGTCGACTTGCCGGCGCCGTTGCCGCCGATGATGCCGACGATCGCGCCCGGCGGCACCTGGAACGAAAGGTCCTCGATCAACAGCTTGTTGCCGAAGGCCTTGGTCAGGTTCTCGACCTCGATGACCTGGTCGCCGAGACGCGGACCCGGCGGAATGTAGATCTGCTGGGTCTCGTTGCGCGCCTGGAACTCCTTCGAGTTGAGTTCCTCGAACTGCTTCAGGCGGGCCTTGCTCTTGGCCTGGCGGCCCTTCGGGTTGCTGCGCACCCACTCCAGCTCTTCCTTCAGTGCGCGCTGGCGCGACTGCTCCTGCTTCTCTTCGCGGGCCAGGCGGGCTTCCTTCTGCTCCAGCCAGCTGGTGTAATTGCCCTCGAAGGGGATGCCGTGACCGCGGTCCATTTCGAGAATCCAGCCGGCGACGTTGTCCAGGAAGTAGCGGTCATGGGTCACCGCCATCACGGTGCCGGAGAAATCGTGCAGGAAGCGCTCCAGCCAGGCCACCGACTCGGCGTCGAGGTGGTTGGTCGGCTCGTCGAGGAGCAGCATGTCGGGCTTGGACAGCAGCAGGCGGCACAGCGCGACGCGGCGGCGCTCGCCCCCCGACAGCACCTTGATCTCCGTGTCCCAGGCCGGCAGCCGCAGCGCATCGGCGGCGACTTCGAGCGTGCGGTCCAGGTCCCAGCCGTCGGCCGAATCGATCCTGTCCTGCAGTTCGGCCTGCTCGGCCAGCAGCTCGGTCATTTCCTCGTCGGACATCGGCTCGGCGAACTTCTCCGAGATCTCGTCGAAGCGCTTGAGCATGTCGCGCAGTTCGCCGAGGCCGTCCATCACGGCCTCCCGAACCGTCGCCTCCTCGGGCAGTTCGGGCTCCTGCGGCAGGTAGCCGATGTTGATCCCGGGCTGCGGACGCGCTTCACCGTCGAACTCGGTGTCGACCCCGGCCATGATTCGGAGCACGGTCGACTTGCCGGCCCCGTTCAGGCCGAGCACGCCGATCTTGGCGCCGGGAAAGAACGACAGGGAGATGTCCTTGATCAGCGTGCGGTTCGGTGGAACCACCTTGCTGACGCGATTCATGGTGTAGACGTACTGAGCCATTGGGTAAACCTTCGGAGTTGCAACGGGAGGGGCCGGCATCGTGTCGAGCGGACTTGCCGACCGGGCAAACCGCGTAGCATACGAAATCCCGGCGCGCGGCGGGGCGATCGGCGGAAAGATCGTTCCCGGCCAGCCGTTGACAGCCATCGACAACGGAGAGGCATCGAATGAAGATCCTGATCACCGGAGGCGGCGGCTTTCTCGGCCAGGCCGTGGTCCGAGCGCTGCTCGACCGCGGTCACGAGGTCGCCACGCTGAATCGCTCGGCCTACCCCGCGCTGGAGGCGCTGGGTGTGGCCCAGCATCGCGGCGACATCGGCGATGCCGACGCCGTGGATGTCGCCTGCCGCGGGTGCCAGGCAGTGATCCACGTCGCGGCCAAGGCCGGACCCGGCCTGCACGCCCCGGACTTCGTTCGCGCCAACGTCGACGGCACCCGCAACGTGGTCGACGCCTGCCGCCGGCACGGCATCGGCGTGCTCGTCCACACGTCCTCGCCCAGCGTGGTCCACGCCGGCGGCGACATCGAGGGGGGCGACGAATCGCTGCCGCTGGCCGACCACCACCCGGCGCCCTACCCGGCGACCAAGGCCGAAGCCGAGCGGATCGCGCTGGGCGCGAACGACGACGACCTGCGGGTCGCCGCACTCCGGCCGCACCTGATCTGGGGGCCGGGCGACAACCACCTGCTGCCCCGCCTGATCGAGCGCAACCGCAGCGGACGGCTGCGCCTGCCTGCGCCCGGGAAGAAGATCGACACGGTCTACATCGAGAACGCCGCCGCGGCCCACGTCGCCGCCCTCGACGACCTCGCCGGCCCGGGCCGCTCGGCCGGGCGCGCCTACTTCATCACCAACGGCGAACCCCGGCCCGTGGCCGACATCCTGCGCGGCCTGCTCGACGCCGCCGGCGAACCACCCCGGATCGGGACCGTCAGCCCGAAGGTCGCGACCGCCGCGGCCTACGCGGTCGAAGGCGTCTGGCGCGCGCTGCGCCTCAGGCGCGACCCGCCGATCTCGCGCTTCGTCGTCGAACACCTCGCCACCGCCCACTGGTTCTCGATCGACGCGGCGAAGCGGGACCTGGGCTGGACCCCGACCGTCTCCATCGACGAGGGCCTGGAACGCCTGCGTCGATCATTCGAATGAAAGCCGATGATTTACCGCGGATGATCGCGGATGGACGCAGATCAGTGCGAGAAACGGAAGAGCGAGAATGCGGCCCGGCGTTCGAGAGACGAGGGAGATGGGGCCAGGGGCTAGTGGATCGACCCCATCAAAGAATCGTTTTTCATCTGCGTTCATCCGCGTTCATCTGCGGTAATCCAGCGTTGCCCAGTTTTCATCTCCGTCGGAAGCGACGCGCGATCCGTTCGGGCCAGGTCGGCCGGAAGAGGTGTCGATCGGCCTCGTCGATTCCCTCGTAGCCTCCGTACTTGAGCTTGACCCAGGCGTTGAGGTCGGTCTGGGCCAGGGTCCGGAACAGCGCGTGGTTGAGCGGCGCGAAGCGATCCCGGCGCAGCACGGCGGTGCCGAGGTCGACGATGCGGGGCCGGCCGTCGTCGCCGACCAGCAGGTTGGACTTCCGCTTGAGGTCGCCGTGGGCCACGCCGCGGGCGTGCATCGCGCGGATCGTCTGCAACAGGCCGTCGAAGAAGCCGTCGTCGGGCTCGACCTCGCGGTAGGGGCGAGCGACGAGTTCGTCGAGCACCAGCCACCGACCGTCGAACAGGCCGTGACAGGTCGCGAAGCCGGACAGCCCCTGCAGCCGCGCGTAGGCACGCGCCTCGCGGGCCAGCGCGCGTCGATGCACGGCCGAGGCCACACCGCCCGCCGGGGTCTTGACGATCAGGCGCCGGCCGTCGATCGACAGCCCGAACACCCACCCCTGGTTGCCGCGCGCGAGCGGCCGCGCCGATTCCATCGCGCCGGCGCGCAAGGCGTTCCGGACCCGTTCCGGATCGAGCCGGTCGCCGTCGGCATGCGCGTTGGCCGAGGCGACGGCATCGCGGGACGACCGGTCGGCGGGGGCATCGTCCACGGGCGGCAGGCTCCGGAGGCGTGGAAAAGCCGTCATAATAGCGGGTTGACGGATTTCCGCGTCGCGCCGGACTCGAAAACGGTGCGCCGGGACCC
Organism: Halomonas denitrificans; assembly: GCA_019800895.1. NCBI lineage: Bacteria > Pseudomonadati > Pseudomonadota > Gammaproteobacteria > Oceanospirillales > Halomonadaceae > Halomonas > Halomonas denitrificans. Next base: position 220,415 of record JAHVKF010000003.1, on the reverse strand, counting down.
CAGATTGGCGCCACCTGTCAGGAGGAACCGACCGCCATGCCGATCTACGAATACGAATGCAAGAACTGCGGCCACCGCCTCGAGAAGCTCCAGAAGATCTCGGACGCCCCGCTGACCACCTGCCCCGACTGCGAGGCCGACGCCCTGGCCAAGCTGGTCTCGGCCGCCGGTTTCCGGCTGAAGGGCGGCGGCTGGTACGAGACCGACTTCAAGAAGGACGGCAAGAAGAACCTGGCCGGCGACGACAAGGCGGGCAAGCCGGCCGACTCCGGCGACGGCAAGTCGTCCGGCTCGGACGCCCCGGCCAAGCCCTCGAAGTCCGACGCGGCCTCGAGCAGCACGTCCACGGCCGCCGCCTGATTCCACCCTTCATCGCGAGCCGGACCGCCGGCTCGCGCGCTTTCTCGAGGGCGCGGCTCCGCGCCCGACGAACCAGGAGTTTTCCATGCGTAGCCATCTCTGCGGCCAGGTCAACGAATCCCTCGACGGCGGGACGGTCACTCTATGCGGCTGGGTCGACCGCCGTCGCGACCTCGGCGGACTGGTCTTCATCGGCCTGCGCGACCACGCCGGCATCGTCCAGGTCGTGGTCGAGCCCGACAACCGGAGTGGCTTCGAGGTTGCCGAGACGTTGCGCAACGAGTTCTGCGTGAAAGTCGTGGGCCGGGTCCGGATGCGTCCCGAGAGCCAGTGGAACGCCGACATGAAGACCGGCAAGGTCGAAGTCGTCGCCGAATCCATCGAACTCCTGAACGCCTCGGCCGCACTGCCGCTGCTGATGACCGACGAGGACGGCGAAGAAGTCCGCCTGAAGTACCGCTACCTCGACCTGCGCCGTCCGCGCATGCAGAAGAACCTGCGGCTGCGCTCGAAGCTGACCTCGGCGATCCGCCGCCATCTCGAGGACCGCGACTTCCTCGACCTGGAGACCCCGATCCTGACCCGCGCCACGCCCGAGGGCGCGCGTGACTACCTCGTTCCCAGCCGGGTCAACGGGGGCCGCTTCTACGCGCTGCCGCAGTCGCCGCAGATCTTCAAGCAGCTGTTCATGATGAGCGGCATGGACCGCTACTACCAGATCGCCCGATGCTTCCGCGACGAGGACCTCCGCGCCGACCGGCAGCCCGAATTCACCCAGCTCGACATCGAGATGGCCTTCGTCGAGGAAGCCGACGTGCAGGGCCTGGCCGAGGGGCTGGTTCGCGATGTGTTCTCCGACGTGCTCGACGTCGAGCTCGCCGATCCGTTCCCGCGCATGACCTGGGCCGAGGCGATGCGCCGCTACGGCTCCGACAAGCCCGACCTGCGCATTCCGCTGGAACTGGTCGACGTCGACGACCTGGTCGTCGAGTCCGACTTCAAGGTCTTCTCCGGCCCGGCCGCGGACGAAAGCGGACGCGTTGCCGCGCTGCGCGTGCCCGGCGCGGCCGACCTGTCGCGCAAGCAGATCGACGAACTCGCCGCCCATGCCGGCAAGTACGGCGCGAAGGGCCTGGCCTGGATCAAGGTCAACGTCGCATCCGCCGGCCTCGACGGCCTGCAGTCGCCGATCGCGAAGTTCCTCGACGCCCCGACCGCCGCCGGCATCCTGGAACGCACCGGCGCCGGTGACGGTGACCTGTTGCTGTTCGGCGCGGGTCCGGCGCTGACCGTCGCCGCCTTCATGGGCGCGGTCCGGCTCAAGGTCGGCCGCGAACGGGGACTGGTCGAGGACGGCTGGAGGCCGCTCTGGGTGGTCGACTTCCCGATGTTCGAGTTCGACGAGGACGACCAGCGCTACTACGCGCTGCATCACCCGTTCACCGCGCCGTCCGAAGCCGATCCGGACGCGCTTCGCGCAGAGCCGGCCGATGCCCTTTCGCGCGCCTACGACCTGGTCCTCAACGGCGCCGAGATCGGCGGCGGCTCGATCCGTATCCACGATCCTGCGCTGCAGCAGGCGGCCTTCGACATCCTCGGCATCGACGAGACGGAGGCCAGGGCCCGCTTCGGTTTCCTGCTCGAAGCGTTGCGCTACGGCTGCCCGCCGCACGGCGGCATCGCCTTCGGCATCGACCGGATCGCCGCGCTGATGGCCGGTGAGGATTCGATCCGCGAAGTGATCGCGTTTCCGAAGACGACCACGGCGGGCTGCCCGCTGACCGGCGCACCGTCGGTGATCGAGCCGCAGACGCTGACCGAACTGTCGATCCGCACCCTCGCCGACTGAGCGCCGCCCATCGCTTGCGTCGGCCATCGACGCAAGTGAAGGTAATTTCACGTTTTTTTGCCGCGGGATTCACGCTCGGCGGCGATTCTCCATGCTCGCGTTCCCAACGAACTCAAGCTTGCGTGGAGACCCCGATGAAGCCATTTGCCCGTTCGATCGCCGCCGCCGGAGCGGCTCTGATGCTCGCCGCCGGCGCCCAGGCCCAGACCCGTGTCAACGTGGCGCATCTCGCCCCGTTCGCGCCCGACCTGTCCGACACCGCAGTCTCGGTCGATGTCGACGGCACCGAAGTCCTGACCGGTGTCGAGTTCAACCAGACCTCCGGCTACCTGACCCTGACGCCCGCCGGCACGGCGCCCGGCGTGACCCAGGTCGACGTGCGCACGCCGCCGGGCGGTCCCGTCGCGATCACCGCCTCGCCGGACCTGGCGGCCGACACCGACTACACCGTCGCCGCGATCGGCGACGGGGCCAACCAGCCGCTGGCGCTGCTGCCGCTCGTCGACGACCTGTCCGCACCGGCGGCCGGCAACGCGAAGCTGCGCATCGTCCACACCGCACCGTTCGCCGACACCTCGGCGGCGACCGAAGTCTCGATCCGTCTGCAGGACGGAACCGTCGTCGCCGGCCTGACCAACGTGCCCTACGGTGCCGACTCCGGCTATCTGGAGTTGCCGGCCGGCGTGTACGACCTGGTGATCGCCACGCCGGACGGATCGACCGAGTTGATCGACCCGGAGCCCGTGCGCCTGAACGACGGCGATGTGATTTCCGTCTTCGCGGTCGGCGACGGCTCGAACCAGCCGCTGGGCGTGACCGCGGTCTTCGCCGACGGCACCTCGGCCGCACTGCCGCTCGATTTTCCCTACGAACCCATCCCGGTGCTCGACCCCTGGGGCCTGGCGCTGCTGATCCTCGTGCTCGCCGGTCTGGCAGTGCGTCGCCTGGCCTGATCGCCCGACGGGCAACGCCATTGCATCTGAAAACGGCCGCGCCCCGCGCGGCCTTCTTCGTTCCGGAAGACTGCGTTCCGGCAGACTGCCATCGGCCTGCTAGGCTGGAGCCACCGTCTTCCCTGAACGCGCGCCCGATCGATGCCCGGAACCGCTCACGTCGTCCTGATCCACGGCCTCTGGTACGGGCGAATCAGCCTGAAGCCGATGGCCTCGCGTCTGCAGTCCCGGGGTCGGTGCATTCACCGATTCGGCTACCCCACCGTCCGCCGTTCGATCGACGCCAATGCCGAGGCGCTGGCGTCGTACCTGAAACGGCTGCTGGCCGACGACCGGGCTCATGACGGGCCCGTCCACCTGGTCGGACACAGCCTGGGTGGCCTGGTTGCCTTGCACGCGATCGAGCGATTCGACATCCGCCCGGCTCGCCTCGTGCTGCTGGGCAGCCCGGTCAACGGCTCATCGGTCGCGCACCGGCTCGGGCGACTCGGTCCGCTGAAGCGGCTGGTCGGTCGCGCCGCCGGCCCGCTGGAGACGGGAGGGCGACGTGCCCCGGCCGGCTGGGAGGTCGGCATCGTGGCCGGTAAGCAGGGGCTGGGCGCCGGCCGCCTCATCGCCTCCTTGCCGTGCCCCCACGACGGCACCGTGGCCGAGGCGGAAACCCGACTGGAGGGCGAAACCGACCGGCTCCTTCTGCCCGTCTCCCACACCGGCCTCGTCCTCTCCCCCACCGTCGCCGACGCCGTCGCCCACTTCCTCGAGCACGGGTTCTTCGAACGAGGTTAACGGCTGGTGTCGTTTGGAGGATGGACGCAACGGCGCGAAGGAGCGAAGGAACGCAAAGAAACGAGAAGCGAAAAAATCAGGGGCCAGAGAAAAGCAGGAACCGAAGAGGGTCAGAAGCGATTTCTCGCAGGGACGCGGAAATCGGTACAGACTCGGACAGGCTCCCGATTCATCAATGACTCCGTCATCCCGGGGCCGGCGAAGCCGGAACCCGGGACCTCGTGACGAAACTCCAGCGCCTCGATACCCGCACTGTCTTTCCCTGCGTCTCCGCGCCTCTGCGAGAAAACAGAACGCTTGTTGTTGGTTGTTGGTTGTAGGTTCTGGCTTTTCCTGAAACCTGAAACCCGAACCCTGTTTTCCGTTCTTTCTCTCTGCGCCTTTGTTTCACTGCGCGAGATCGCTTTTCTAATCCACTTTAAGGCTTTTCCTTCGCGTTTCTTCGCTCCTTCGCGCCTTCGCGTCCATCCTCTAGGAACATGGCACGACGTCCGGTACGTCGCGAGAGCTAGAACCACCAGGCGAGGGCGAACCAGAGGATCATGACCACGCTGATGACGACCTTGGCCAGGGTGCCGACGAGGACGCCGACGCTGGCGCCGACGCCGGCGCGGAGGGAGTCGTCGACCCGCGCGCGGCCCGCCAGGTGACCGAGGACGGCGCCGACGAACGGGCCGAGCAGCAGGCCGGGCAGACCGAAGAAGATCCCGACCAGTACGCCCAGGGTGGCGCCGAGGATCGCGCCGCGGCCGGCGCCGAAGCGGCGTGCCCCCTCCGCGGTGGCGATGAAGTCGACCAGTATCGAGAGGATCGTGAGCAGGGTCAGCCACAGCAGCGTGCCGGCGCCGACGTGGGCGAAGTCGTCCAGCCAGGCCATCAACACCAGTCCGCCGAGCACCAGCGGCGTGCCCGGAAGCGCCGGCAGGATGGCCCCGGCCACCCCGACCAGCACCAGCACGACGGCGACCAGCCAGCCGAACCAGACACCGCCCTGCGCCAGCCATTCAACCAGTGCGTCGATCATTGGACCGCTTCCATTGCAAACCCGGGTCCATTCTCGCATCCTGACCGACCCGAATCGAATCACGCCGACGGAGACCACGCATGGCTTTCATGGAACCGCTGCCCCCCGAGACCACCCCCGAGCTGGCCGAGACCTTCGACCACTTCGCCGACATCCTGGGTTTCGTGCCGAACAGCCTGCTGACGATGCAGCGCCGGCCCGAAATCGTGAAGGCCTTCGGCGTATTGACCTCGGCCGTCATGGACCCGGAGGGCGCGGTCGACCCGGCCACCAAACGCCTTCTTGCGCACTTCGCCAGCCGCGCGGCCGGCTGCCAGTACTGCGAGGCGCATTCCCTGATCGCCGCCGGCATCAGCGGCCTGTCGCAGGAAAAGCTCGACGCGATCTGGGACTACCAGAGCAGCGAGCTCTACAGCGATGCCGAGCGCGCCGCACTGGACTTCGCGCTCGCGGCCGGCAGCGTGCCGAACGGCGTCGACGCCGAACTGATGGAACGGCTGCGGAAGCACTGGAGCGAGGACCAGATCGTCGAGATGCTCGGTGCGATCTGCCTGTACGGCTTCCTGAACCGCTGGAACGATTCCATGGCCACGGACCTCGAGGATGCGCCGCGCGAGCTCGGCGAGCGACTCCTCGACCGGGGCGGGTGGACCGGGGAGCGCCACGGCGTCAAACGCTGACGCTCAGCGTCGGTCGGGGCGCGCTCCGCGCGCGCACGTCCGCTGGAAACCACGGCCCGTGCAGCGCTTTCGTGCCCGGCAGGGATGCGCTGGAACGCAACTTGCATTGATCGCCGCAGAGATTCAATCTGCGGTTCGATCCGCCAAGGGGTTCCAGCATGCAGCATCCATCGTCTTCGTCCGTTCGGGGGTTCACCCTGATCGAACTCATGGTCGTGGTCGGCGTGATCGCGATCCTGCTCGGCATCGCGGTGCCGAGCTACACCAACTACTCGATCCGCGCCAAGGTCTCGGAATGCCTGGGCCTGGCCGGCCCCGCGCAGGCCGCGGTGGCCGATGTGGCAACGCGCCGGGGCCGCGCACCGACCGGGTCCGACGAGGCGGGTTTTTCCTTTACCGCCACCGAGAACTGCGCGGATGTCCGCGTTGCCGGCGACGGCTCGGTCGTGATCGAAACGCAGAACACCGGGGCGACCATCGACCCCGTCGTCCAGTTCCGACTGAACTTCGAGAATGCCTTTTCCGGGATCGACTGGAACTGCCAGCTGGTCTCGGGTGACCCGGCGCACGTGCCGGGCGGATGCCGTGAACAGGGAACCGCCGCACCGGGCGGTTCGGGCGGTTCGGGTGGCTCGGGTGGCTCGGGTGGCTCGGGTGGCTCGGGTGGCTCGGGTGGCCCGGGTGGCTCGGGCGGCGCGGGCGGCGCGGGCGGCTCGGGCGGCTCGGGCGGCTCGGGCGGCTCGGGCGGCTCGGGCGGCTCGGGTGGCTCGGGTGGCTCGGGTGGCTCGGGTGGCTCGGGTGGCTCGGGTGGCTCGGGTGGCTCGGGTGGCTCGGGTGGCTCGGGTGGCTCGGGTGGCTCGGGTGGCTCGGGTGGCTCGGGTGGCTCGGGTGGCTCGGGTGGCTCGGGTGGCTCGGGTGGCGGTAGCAATCACCCTGCGTGCCAGCGGCCCAACCCGCCTCCGTTCTGCCGCTAGGCAACTCCTGCCCGGCGCACCGGCCCTCGAGGTCCGGTAAAGGATCGGCGTCGCCCGTTCGACGCCGATCCAGTACGATACTCGGCTGCCTCTCAACGCCGAGTTTTCCATGTCCCAGAACAGCACGCACGACAAGCTCGCGACCCGCGTGATCCACGCCGGCCAGACGCCGGACCCGTCGACCGGCGCGATCATGACGCCGATCTACACCACCAGCACCTACGTGCAGTCCTCTCCCGGTGACCACCAGGGCTACGAGTACTCGCGGACCCATAACCCGACCCGCAAGGCCTGGGAAGCCTGCATCGCCGATCTCGAAGGCGGCGCGGCCGGCTTCGCGTTCGCTTCCGGCATGGCCGCGGTCGATACGCTGATGCACCTGCTCGAGCCGGGCGACCACGTGGTCGCCATGCACGACCTCTACGGCGGCACATGGCGCCTGTTCGAGCGTGTCCGCCGGCGCTCCTCGGGGCTGGACTTCACCTTCGCCGACCTGGGCGATCCCGACGCTGCCGCAGCCGCGATCACCGACCGGACGAAGATGATCTGGGTCGAGACCCCGACCAACCCGATGCTGCAGCTGGTGGACATCGCCAGGATGGCCGAGCTGGCCCACCGCCACGACTGCAAGCTGGTGGTCGACAACACCTTCGCCACGCCGATGCTGCAACGTCCGATCGCATTGGGTGCCGATATCGTGCTGCACTCGGTCACCAAGTACCTCAACGGCCACTCGGACATGGTCGGGGGCGCGCTGGTGGTCAAGGACGACGACCTCGCCGAGCAGATCGGCTTCCTGCAGAATTCCGCCGGCGGCGTCCAGGGCGCGTTCGACGCCTGGCTGGCCATGCGCGGGGCAAAGACGCTGGCGCTGCGCATGAAGGCGCACTGCGAGAACGCCCAGCGGATCGCCGAGTGGCTGGTCGAACAGCCCAAGGTCGGCAAGGTGATCTACCCCGGCCTCGACAGCCACCCGCAGAAGAAGCTCGCAGAGCGCCAGATGGCCGGCTTCGGCGGCATGGTCAGCTTCGATCTGCAAAGCGACCTGCCGACCGCTCGACGGTTTCTCGAGAACACCCGCCTGTTCGCCCTGGCCGAATCGCTCGGCGGCGTCGAGAGCCTGGTCAACCACCCGGCGATCATGACCCACGGCACCGTGCCGAAGGATCGGCGCGAGGAGCTGGGCATTACCGATTCGCTGATCCGCCTGTCGGTGGGCATCGAGGACATCGACGACCTGATCGGCGACCTAAAGACGGCACTGGCCGCGGTCTGAAGGCCACGCTAGACTCGGAGTCCGTCCCTTCGCTGGAGGCAGGAGATGTCCAAACGCGACGCATGGATCGACAAGATCAAGGCCCGGCTCGACGAGGCCAATGCCGAGATCGACAAGTACGAGGCCAGGGCCCGGCGTGCCCACGCCGATGCGCGGATGAACTACGAGGACCAGGTCGACGAACTGCGCCAGCGGCGCGACGGCCTGAAGAGCAAGCTGCGCGAACTTCGAGATGCCAGCGACGACGCCTGGGACGAAGTGAAGCACGGCGCCGAATCGGCCTGGGACCATCTCTCCGAGGGCCTGAAGCGAGCCAGGGACCGCTTTCGTGACTGACCCGACCCGCACCCTTTCCGGTGCCGCCGCCCTGGCGGCACTGGTCCTGCTGCTGACCGCCTGTGCCGCCACCGACACCCAGGGCCCGCCCCCGCTCGACGAGGACAGCGCGCGAAGCCTCGAGATGATCGAGTGCCAGCAGCGGGCCCAGAACCGCCCCGACGAAGCCCAGCGCCTCGCCGAATGCAACCACCCCCGCATCGGCGGCTAGCGCCCTTGCTCATAGCGGTTATTGCGGCAAGTTCCTTTAGAGGATGGACGCGAAGGCGCGAAGGAGCAAAGGGCGCGAAGAAAAAACAAGAAATGGTTGAAAAGCGGTAAAGCAAAGAACGTGGAAAAGGCGTTCTCGCGCAGAGACGCGGAGGCGCAGAGAACGGCAAGCATGGTTGAGAGCCTCAAACCCATTGCCCCGGACTTGATCCGGGGCGACGGGTTTGGAATATCTTCCAATTTTTTTGAAGTTCTCTGCGTCTCTGCGTCTCCGCGAGAAAACGCTTTTCCGCAGTTTTAAAGATTCAGAATCCTCGTTGCGTCCTTCGCCCCTTCGCGCCTTTGCGTCCATCCTCTAAAGGGTCGAGGCACCGAAGCCGAACGAAGCCCGAGCCTCAGATCGTCTCGATGCCGCTTTCGGTGGCCATGAGGACGAGATCGGCCGGGCGGTGGGCGAAGAGGCCGCAGGTGACGACGCCGGGGACCTGGTTGATCTTCGTTTCCATCTGCACCGGGTCGACGAGGTCGAGGTTGCGCACGTCGAGGATGACGTTGCCGTTGTCGGTGGTGAAGTCCTCGCGCAGCTCGGGCTGGCCGCCGAGCTTGATCAGCTGCCGGGCCACGAAGGACCGGGCCATCGGCAGGACTTCCACCGGCAGGGGAAACTCGCCGAGCACGTCGACCTTCTTGCTCGCATCGACGATGCACACGAAGCGCTTGCTGGCGCCGGCGATGATCTTCTCGCGGGTCAGCGCGCCGCCGCCGCCCTTGATCAGTCGGCGATGGCCGTCGAACTCGTCGGCGCCGTCGATGTACAGCGCCAGGTCGCCGGTGCGATTCAGTTCCAGCACGTCGACGCCGATCGACTTCAGCTTCCCGGTCGTCGCTTCGGACGAGGACACGGCACCCTCGAGGCGGATACCGCTGGCACCGAGTTCGTCGATGAACGCATTGACGGTGGATCCGGTACCGACGCCGAGCAGCATGCCGTCCTCGACGTGCTTCAGCGCGGCACGGGCCACTTCGATCTTCAGGCGTTGCTGGCTCATGCAGGGTTCTCCTTTTCCATTTTCAGGACCTGGTCCCACTGGTCTTTCGACACCGGAAGGATCGACAGGCGGTTGCCTCGGGCGAGCAACTGGAAATCGCCGAACTCATCGGCGCGCGCCTTCATTTCCTTGAGCGTCACGGTTCGCTTCAGGTCACGCACGTGCTGGATGTCGACCAGCACCCAGCGCGGATCGTCCGGGTCGGATTTCGGGTCGAAATAGTTCGAGCCGGCATCGAACTGGGTCGGGTCGGGATACGGCTGCGAGGCCACCTTCGCGATGCCGACGATGCCCGGCGTCGTGCAGTTCGAGTGGTAGAAGAAGACCTTGTCACCCTTCTTCATGTCGTCCCGGATGAAGTTCCGGGCCTGGTAGTTGCGGATTCCGTCCCAGGGCTCGGTCTTGTCCTTGCAGGCCTTGAGGTGCTCGATGCCGAACACGTCCGGCTCGGACTTCATCAACCAGTAGTTCATGCGGGGCGGACTCCATCGACAACGGTCCACGATGGTAACGCGTGTCCGGTGGACGGGCAGTGGCTTCGTTCCGAACCCTGGCCAGATTCCCTTGAATGATCGGCACGAAGAGGAGCAAGGAGCGAAGAACGCGAGGAACGTACCGGACCGAACGCCCGAACCGAATCAGAAGGCCCTGTGGGAGTGAGCTTGCGAGCGAAGGGTGGAGCGGCCGGCTCGCGACCGGGGGCTGAATCGTTCGCCTGCGAGGCAGGCTCCTACAGACCGGGGTCAGAAGGCAACGGCGATCCTGTAGGAGCGGGCCTTGCCCGCGAACGCGCCCGATTTCTTCTCGCCTGCAAGGCTGGCTCTCGTTGGCGGTTCGGATAAAGCCTTCGCGCGCAAGCGCCCTCCAACAGACTCGAGCCCCCGATCACGGGCCCATCTGTGGGAGTGGGCTTGCGAGCGAACGAGCGAATCGAATTCGCTCGCAAGCTCACCCCCAAAGTCGGTTCGATCCGCGTTCAGTCATGGCCCTTCGCGTCTTCGCGTCTTCGCGCCCATCATCTGGAGGACCGGGCACGAGGCCAGCAAAGAACGCAGAGCTCTACTCGCGGAAGACCTGCAGGCCGCGCTCGGTCAGCACGGCGGCGAGCGGGACGTCCCACGGGTCGGCGGGGAGGCTGTCGACCTGCTGCAGGGCGTAGGCCACGCCGACCAGCCAGGGGCCGGCTTCTGGATCGCGACGCAGGAAGTCGAAGGCACGGTCGTAGTACCCGGCCCCCATGCCGAGGCGCATGCCGGTGGCGGAGAACGCGACCAGCGGCGTCAGTACGATCTCCAGGCGTTTCGGGTCCCGGAACGGGCCCTCGGCGGGCTCGGGGATGCCGAAGCGGTTCTTCGTCATCGCACTCCCGGGCTGCCAGCGCCGGAAGCGCATGTCGCGGCCGTCGACGACCGGCAACCAGATGCGCCGGCCCGCCTCGGCCAGCACGTCCAGGGCGGGGGTGAGGTCGGGCTCGCCGCGAAAGGGCTGGAACGCGGCGAGGTCCACGCAATCGCGCTCGCCGAGCACGCGCAGCAGGTGGCTGGCGATCTGACGGTCGGCGCGGCGTCGCTGGTGCGGATGGAGTGCGGTCCTCGTTTCGAGGACCCGGGTGCGCAGAGCCTGTTTGCGGGCGTCGGGCGTCTCGGTCACGGGCTCGTGCCGGGGCCGGCTGCAAGGTGCAGGGAAAGGGGGTGCTCTCCGCAGATGCCGCTGCGAAACCGGGGACCTTGAACCAGAGGTTCAGGTGGGACAGCTCTTCGCGCCTTCAGGCGATTCGCATTCAGCGATTCGCACACCAGCATCGAAAGGCACCGTCCCGAGGTCGATAAGTAGGGACAAGGCATAATGCGATTCCGCTGGCGAACACCGCAGAGAGCACCACGGGAGAAACTATACCACCGCGACGGCAAGGCTCGGGAAAATCCCTTCACTCCGGCGTGACTTCCCGGTTGGAATCGGATCGCGAGGGCGGGGAACCGCAGGCCCCGAGGCGGTCAATCGCCCGTGCCGTCGGCCCGGGGCGCGGCCTGCTCGAGGCGTGTGGCGAGGTCCAGGAGGCGCTGGTCGATCTGCTCGTCCCGGGCTTCGTTCTCCTGGCGGATCTTCAACAACTCGTCGGCCAGGTTCAGGGCGCACATCACCGCGACCTTCTCCATCGAGGTCAGCTTGCCGCTGTCGCGGATTTCCCGCATCTGGCCATCGAGAAACAGCGCCGCCTCCATCAGTGCACGCCGCTCCCCCGGCTGGCACATGACCTTGAATTCGCGGTCCAGGATGCGGACCGATACCGGCTCCGAGTCGGCCATCAGGTTGCATTCTCCAGCGATTTCAGCCGTTCGATCATGGCTTCGACCCGGGTCCGCGCCTCCTCGTTGCGCTTGACCAGCCCGGCGCGTTCGGCGACCAGCGACTCCTGCCGGGCCAGCAGGGAACGGTTCTCGCGCTCGAGGGCATCCACGCGATCGATCAGGCTCGACAGCCGCGACTCGATCGTGTCGAGCGCCGCCCGGGTCCGTTGCATGCTCATCGGAAGATCCCCCGAATTTCACTGGAAATACAACGCAATGATAGAACTTCATCAGGCGAATTGCCAAGTGGCACGTCGCGGGCGGTCGAAAACCGGCTCACGGGCCGCGCTGGACGCCGCACCCCGCGACGCTCGACCGCACCCCCCGGTGCTACCATGACGCGCTGCTCGCAACTCCTTCTGGCATGAACGACAACGAATCCAAACTGGCCTGGCTGCTCGCCCTGTCCGCCGACGCCGACCCGGCGCGCGTGGCCGAGACCCACGGCGTGGTCATCGGCCTGCTGGTCGCCGGTCCGAAGCAATCCGACCAGGAACTCGCCGACCAGCTCGCGGCGCTGCAGGTGGGCGACTGGGACTCGGAGAAGATCCAGCAGCAGCTCGGACCCGCGATCTCGACGCTGCGCAGCGAACTCGGTTCGCCCGACATGGACTTCAAGCCGCTGCTGCCGACCGACGACCGTCCCCTGGAGGAGCGCACCCGCTGCCTCGCCACCTGGGTCACCGGCTTCCTCGCCGGCTTCGGGACCTCGGGTCGCCGCATCGATGGCGGAGATGCCGCCGAAGCGCTGCGGATGCTGGAGCAGATCGCCCGCGCCGGCCTCGACCCGGAGGCCGACGACGAGGCCCAGGAAGAAGCCTTCGCGGAACTCAGCGAATTCGTCCGAATCGCCACGCTGCTGCTTCGCGAGGAGAGCCTGCGGCAGTCCGCCTGATGAGCGCTCGGCCCCGTCACGTGCCTGCCGCGACGGCGCCGAAGAGCGCCGAACCGCACATTCGACGCCGCCGCGACCTGATGTCGCTGGCGGAGCCCGGGTCGGTCGTGATCGTGCCCGGCGCGCACGAGGTGCTGCGCAACGGCGACAGTCACTTCGCGTTCCGCCAGGACAGCGACTTCCTCTACCTGACGGGCTTCGACGAACCCGATGCGGTGCTGGTCCTGGTGCCGGGTCGGGAGGCGGGCGAACAGCTGCTGTTCTGCCGCGAGTCCGATCCCGATCGGGAGCGTTGGGACGGTCCACGCCTGGGGCTGGACGCCGCCCGCGAGCGGCTGGCCGTCGACGACTGCTTCCCGATCGACGATCTCGACGAGATCCTCCCCGGCCTGATGGAAGGGCGGGAGCGCATCTACCACGCGGTCGGACGCAACCCCGCCTTCGATCGGCAGGTCATCGAGTGGCGAAACGAACTGCGCAACCAGAAGCGCAACGTCCGGGCCCCCGAGGAGTTCATCGGCCTCGACCACCTGCTGCATGAGCTGCGCCTGATCAAGTCGCCGGACGAGCTGCGCTCGATGCGTCGTGCCGCCCGCATCTCGGCCGATGCGCACGCCCGGGCGATGCAGGCCTGCCGGCCGGGCCTGAGCGAAGCGGAGCTCACCGCCGAACTGCTTCACGAGTTCGCCCGCAACGGCTGCCCGCCCTCGTACCTGCCGATCGTCGCCAGCGGGGCGAACGCACTCATCCTCCATTACGTGAAGAACGACCAGCCGCTGCCCGACGACGGCCTGGTCCTGATCGACGCCGGCTGCGAGGTCGACGGGTACGCTGCCGACATCTCGCGGACCTTTCCCGTCTCGGGGCGGTTCACCCCGGCCCAGCGCGCGATCCACGACCTTGTCCGGGCCGCGCAGCTGCAGGCCATCGACCAGGCCCGTCCGGGCCGGGCCTTCGACGACATCCACGACGCTGCCTGCCGGGTACTGACCGAGGGCCTGATCGACCTGGGCCTGCTGACCGGCTCGCTCGACGCCAACCTCGAGCAGCAGGCCTACCGCCGCTTCTACATGCACAAGACCGGGCACTGGATCGGACTCGACGTTCACGACGTCGGCGACTACCGGATCGACGGCCAATCGCGCCAGCTCGAGAAGAACATGGTCACCACCGTCGAGCCGGCGCTCTACATCGGCTTCGACGACGACATCCCCGAGGAATTCCGCGGCATCGGCGTGCGCATCGAGGACGACATCCGCGTGACCGACGACGACCCGGAAAACCTGACCGGATCGGTCCCCGCCGATGCCGCGGCGATCGAGACGCTGATGGCGTCCAGCAACCGCGCGGACGGTCGCGGAGGCGGTCGGTGAGCGCCCGCATCGAACACGACGTGGTCATCGCCGGCGGCGGCCTGGCCGGCGCATCGCTGGCCGTGGGGCTGGCCCGGCAGGGCTTCGACGTGGCCGTGATCGAGGCCGTCGACCGCGAAGCCGATCACCAACCGAGCTATGACGACCGCACCCTGGTCATCAATCGCGCGTCGCTGAACATTCTCGGCGCCCTCGAGATCATCGACGACGACCTCGCGCGCTGCCCGATCCGCACGATCGAGATCACCCGCGCCGGCGGCTTCGGTCGCGTCCGGCTCGAGGCCGAGCGGCACGGCGTCGATCGCTTCGGCGAGGTGGTGGTCGCGCGCGAACTCGGCAACCGGCTGCTCGCCGCGATGAAGGCCTGCGCGGAAATCACCGAATACTGCCCCGAACGGCTCGAGACCTTTGCCGCCGACGACGACGGCGTCGACGTGCGGCTGGCCTCCGGGACCCAGCTGCGGGGGCGCCTGCTGGTCGCCGCGGACGGTACACGCTCGTCGATCCGCCAGGCCGCGGGCATGGCCTCGGACCTGCACGACTACCGGCAGTCCGCGATGATCTTCAACGTTCGACCCCGTTCCGCGGCCGAAGCGACCGCCCACGAGCGCTTCACGCCGGCCGGGCCCCTGGCCTTCCTGCCGCAACCCGAAGGGCGGCTTGGCGTGGTCTGGATCGACGCGAACGAGCGGATCGACGAGGCGATGGGCTGGTCCGACGACGAGCTGATCGCCCGCCTGGTCGAACGCGCCGGCTCCGCCTTCCAGGGCTTCGAGCGGCCCGGCAAGCGCGCCCGCTATCCGCTCGTCCTGCTGCGCACGCCGACCCCGATCGGCGCGCGCACGGTCGCGATCGGCAACGCGGCGAACACGGTCCACCCGGTCTCGGCCCAGGGGTTCAATCTGGGCCTGCGCGACGTCGCCGGCCTCCTCGATGCGCTGGCCGACGCCCGCGACCCCGGCGCGCCGGCCTGGCTCGCCCGCTACGTAAAGCTGCGGGCCGACGACCAGGCCGAGACCGTGCGCTACACCGACACGCTGGCGCGGACCTTCACCAACCCCAGCCTGCCGTTCCGTCTCGGCGCCGGCCTGGGACTTGCCGCCCACGGCGTGCTGCCCGGCCTGCAGCGCCGCTTGGTGCGGGCGGCGATGGGCTTCCGCGAACCGGTCCCGACGCTGGCCCGGGAGCGCGCGTGACCGACCGCTGCGACGTCCTGGTGGTCGGCGGCGGAACCGCCGGGGCCGCGGCCGCCCTGGCGCTTGCCGAGCTCGGCCGCGACGTTGCCCTCGTCGACCGGCGCGAACCGGCCGGCATCGGACGCGATGCACCGCTCGACCCCCGAGTGGTCGCGATCAGTCCGGGCTCGCGCGCGCTGCTCGAGACGCTCGGCGCGTGGGACCGTCTCGACACCGAGCGGATCGCGTCCTATCACCGCATGCAGGTCGCGGCCGGGCGCGGCGAAGTCACCTTCCAGGCCGGCGACCACGGGTTCGACGCGCTGGGCTGGATCGTCGAGATCCCGGCCCTGGTCGATGCCCTGTGGGCCGGCCTGCGCGGTCACCGGCGCATCCGGATCCATGCGCCGGCCGAGCTCGAGTCGATCTCGCTTCTCGACGACTCGACCGGCGCAACGGATTCGCGAGGCGCCCGCGGCGGCGCCCGGGTCCGGCTCGCCGGCCGGACCCGGATCGAGGCCGACGTGCTGATCGGTGCCGACGGCGCGCGCAGCCGGGTCCGCGCGGCGGCGGACATTCCGGCGACCGTCGACGACTACAACCAGCGCGCCCTGGTCACCCACCTGACGACGCAACGGGCCAACCCGGGCACCGCGTGGCAACGCTTCACCGCGCTCGGCCCGATGGCCCAGCTTCCCCTGCCGGACGGGCGATCCTCGCTGGTCTGGTCGGTGCCGCGAATCGACGCCGATCGCCTGATGTCACTGGACGATGATGCGTTCCTCGAGCAATTGAACGGCCACGCCCAGGGCGCGCCCTTCGGCGAGGTCATCGCCGCCGAGCCGCGCCACGCCCTTCCGCTGATCCGCCGCCGGGCCGAGACCCTTGCGGTCGGCTGCATCGGCCTGGTCGGCGACGCCGCCCGCACCGTTCATCCGCTGGCCGGACAGGGGCTGAACCTGGGCCTGGCCGACGTCGCGGTCCTCGCCGAGACCTTCGGCCGCCACCGCAGCGATCCCGTGCAGGCGCTGCGCAGCTACGCGCTGCGGCGCGGTTCCGACGCCGCCCTCGTCGCCGGCGGCATCCATGTGCTGACCGAACTGCGCGGCTTCGGGCCGATGGCCCTCGAAGGCCTCGGTGCGGGGTTTTCGGTCATGAAGCGCTCTCGCTTCGCGCGCGGCCTGTTCGTCCAGCGGGCCTGCGGCATGGCCGAGATCGAAGGCGGCGTGCGGGCGTTGCAGGGCCGCTGAGCCTCCCGGGCTTCCCGACACGGATCCCCCGGTCCTGGACTCGCCCGAGGTAATCGACCCTCCAGGGCAAGACGAGGGGCGCTCGCACGCTCTTTCCTACAGGCGCCCTTTCCATCCCGTCGCCCCGGGGCCCGACCCCGAGGCCTGATCCCGGTTCGGTGCGAGAGGCTGGCGAACCGGCCGAGGCGGTGCGACTTTGCCTTTGACTTGTCCCGCCGTCAGCGCCGCCGAGAAGCGGAGGGGCGAGCGGACGGAGGCAAAAAGGTGTCTGAGCGAAGCGAGTTCTTTTTGCCCCGCTCGCACCGAGCATCGCAGGGGACCCGCGCAGCGGGCGGCGATGTTCGCGCAGCGATTTTGGTTACTTTTGGCGCCACAAAAGTAACTCGCAGAAGCCAGCGAAGCAGGCGTGCGAAAGGCCTTTGACACTCAGAGCCGAAGCTGGAGACAGCGTCAGATCGATCGGCGACGACTTTGCCCACCTCGAGAAAACTCCCGATCCATCTGCAAGAATACGCCGGCCATGACCCTCCCCGAACTCAACCCCGACGAGCTCCTGCAGCGCGACGTGGGCCGCCTGGTCGGCCAGCGCAAGCGCCTGCGGAAGATGGCCGCCGACGACCCGAAGCGCGCGAAGTCGCTGGCCGACTTCGAGGCGAAGGTCGCTTCCTCGAAGGCGCGCGTGGCGGCGAGGGACCAGGCAGCGCCGACGCCCGCCTACGACCCCGACCTGCCGATCACCGCGCGCCGCGCCGACATCGTCGAGGCGATCCGCGAGCACCGCGTGGTCGTCGTCGCCGGGGCGACCGGGTCGGGCAAGTCGACCCAGCTGCCGAAGATGGTGCTCGAGGCCGGGCGCGGCCGGCGCGGGCTGATCGGTTGCACCCAGCCGCGGCGGATCGCGGCGCGCAGCGTGGCGCGCCGGGTCGCCGAAGAACTCGGCACCGAGCTCGGCGACGCGGTCGGCTTCCAGGTCCGGTTCACGGACCGGGTGTCGGACGCCACCTTCGTCAAGTTCATGACCGACGGCATCCTGCTCGCCGAGGTCCACGGCGACCGGCGGCTCGACCGCTACGACACGCTGATCATCGACGAGGCGCACGAGCGCAGCCTGAACATCGACTTCCTGCTCGGCTACCTCAGGCAGCTGCTCGACCGCCGGCCCGACCTGAAGATCGTCATCACCTCGGCGACGATCGACACGGCGCGCTTCGCCGAGCACTTCGGCGACGCGCCGGTGATCGACGTCGAGGGCCGCAGCTACCCCGTGACGGTCGAATACCAGCCGCCGAACGAGGGCGAGGCGCTCGAGCAGCAGGTCCGGCGCGCGGTGGCCCGGGCCACGAAGATCGATCCGCGCGGCGACATCCTGGTGTTCCTGCCCGGCGAGCGCGAGATCTTCCAGGCCTCGCGCGCCCTGTCGAAGGCGGGCCTGGCCGACACGGAGATCCTGCCGCTCTACGCGCGCCTGCCCGCCGGCCGCCAGGACGCCATTTTCAAGCCCGGCGCCGGCCGCCGCATCGTGCTGGCGACCAATGTCGCCGAGACCTCGCTGACCGTGCCCGGCATCCGCTTCGTGATCGACTCGGGCCTGGCGCGCATCTCCCGCTACGCCAGCCACTCGAAGGTGCTTCGCCTGCCCGTGGAACCGGTCTCGCAGGCGTCCTGCAACCAGCGCGCGGGCCGCTGCGGCCGGGTCGGGCCCGGCACCTGCATCCGGCTCTACGACGAGGCCGACTTCGACGCGCGGCCCGAGTACACGGAACCGGAGATCCAGCGCGCCGGGCTCGTCGGCGTGGTGCTGGAGATGCTGGCCCTGGGCCTCGGCGACCCGGAGGACTTCCCCTTCATCGACCCGCCGCCGCGCAAGCTGGTCAACGAGGCCTGGTCGACGCTGGTCGAACTCGAAGCTGTCGACGATGCACGGTCGCTGACGCCGCTGGGCCGGCAACTCGCCGCACTGCCCGTCGACGCCCGTCACGGCCGGATGCTGATCGAGGCCGCCGAGCGCGGCGCGCTGGCCGAGGCGCTGGTGCTGGTCGCGGCGCTCGGCGTGCAGGACCCGCGCGAACGCCCGCCCGACCAGCAACAGGCCGCCGACGAAGCGCACGCGCAGTTCCGGGTCGCCGGCTCGGACTTCCTCGGCCTGCTGAAGCTCTGGTCCTGGTGGCAGCAGCAGCGCAGCGAGAAATCGCGCAACCAGGCCGACAAGCTGGCGAAGCGGACCTTCCTGTCGCCGCTGCGGCTGCACGAGTGGGGCCAGCTGGTCGCCCAGCTCAAGGAACTGTGCCGCAGCAACGGCTGGACGACCGGCCGTGTGCAGAACCTCGATGACGCGGTGGCCGAGTCGGTTCACCGCGCCCTGCTCTCGGGCCTGCTGGCGCAGGTCGGCCGTCACGACGAGGACGGCGAGTACGTGGGCGCGCGGGGCCACCGCATGCGGATCTTTCCCGGATCCACCCTCGGCCGCTCCCGCCCGGGCTGGATCATGTCCGCCGAACTCGTCGAGACCAGCCGGACCTGGGCCCGCACGGTGGCGGCGATCCGGCCCGAGTGGCTGGAGCAGCAGGCGAAGCACCTGACCCGCTCGCGCGTGTTCGACCCGCACTGGGACCGGCGCTCCGGTCGGGTCATGGGCTACCAGCAGGTCACGCTCTACGGCCTGACCCTGGTCGAGAAGCGCCGCGTGCACTACGGGCCGCACGATCCGGCAACGGCGCGCGAGTTGATGATCCTCCATGCGCTGGTGCGCGGCGAGATGAACCTGCAGGCCGGTTTCCTGAAGCGCAATCGACGGCTGGTCGAGGAGCTCGCCACCCACGAGCACAAGCGCCGGGCCCGGGACGTGCTGGCCGACGAGTCGGCGCGGGTCGCGTTCTTCGACCGGCGCGTCCCGCCGCAGATCTTCACCGTCAAGGCCTTCGGCCGCTGGTACGAGGGCCTGGACGAGAAGGAGAAGAACCGGCTGCTCTACGACCATGCCACGCTGCTGCGCGAAGATGCCGAGACCTCCGGCGAGGAGTACCCGGACCGGCTCGAGCTCGACGGCGAAGTGTTCGCCCTGGACTATCGCTTCGAGCCGGCCCACCCCGCCGACGGCGTCACCGTCGTCTGCCCGCTCCACCGCCTGAACCGCCTCGACGGCGATCGGCTGCAGTGGCTCGTGCCCGGCCTGCGTGCCGACGCGGTCAAGGGGCTGATCGGCACGCTGCCCAAGTCGAAGCGGCGCGCCTTCGTGCCCCTCGCCGACTACGCGCAGGCTGCCCTGGAGGCCCTCGGCGAACCCGCCGGCAGCCTGCACGAGCGCCTGGCCGCCGAACTGACCCGGATCGGCGGGCTCGAGATCGCGCCCGGGGACTTCCAGCTCGACCGCCTCGACGACCACCTGCGCTTCAACGTCCGGGTCCTCGGCGAGGGCGGAAAGGTGCTGACCGAATCGCGCGACCTCGAGGCGCTCCAGGACGACCTGGGCGAACGGGCCCGGCGCGAGTTCATGGCCCGCCAGGCCGACGAGTGGCAGCGCGACGGCCTCGCGGGCTTCGACGATCTCGAACTCCCGACGCATGTCCGGACCCGCGCCGGCGACCCCGCCTGGCCGGCGCTGATCGACCAGGGGACGAGGGGTCAACGGCCTGCGGTCGGCCTGCGCCTGTTCGACGACGAGGGCGAGGCCCGCACGGCGCACCACGGCGGCATCCACCGGCTGCTTCTGGGCCGACTGGGCGACAAGCTCAAGTACATCGCGAAGAGCCATCGGCTTTCGCAGCAGGCCGCGCTGGCCTGGACGCGCATCGAGGACGTTTCCGTGCTGGAGCGGGCATCGAACGAACGGGTCGTCGGCGACGCGATCGACGACGCCTGGTCGATCCGGTCCGACACCGATCTCGACGCGCTGGAGGCCAGGCTCCGGCCGGAGATCGTCGATCGCTGCCGAACGGCGATCGACGCCCTGGACCGGACCGTCCTTCGCTGGCACGAGGTCCGTCGCAGGCTCGACGCGATCGGCCCCGCCCAGCCGTCGGCCCACGAGGACATCCAGTCGCAGCTCGACGACCTGGTCTACCCGAGTTTCGTGACCGACGTGGCCAGCGACCGCCTGCCCCACTACCCCCGTTACCTCGACGCCGTCGACGCCCGGCTCGACGCGCTGGAACTGGATCCGCGGCGAGACGTCCAGCGCCAGGCCGAGATCGACCCCTGGTGGCAGCGCTACCTCGACCACCTCGCCGGAGGCCACGCGTGGACCGAGGCGCTGGATCGCTACCGCTGGCTGGTCGAGGAATACCGCGTGCAGGTCTTCGCCCAGCAGCTGGGGACGGCGGAGAAGGTGTCGAAGAAGCGGCTGGAGGAGGCGTGGGAGGCCGTCCGGGCCGAATCCGGCTAGCCGGGCTCCCGCAGACAAGCGCCCGCTAACTTACCGACAACCCCGCCCACGGACGACTCTGCCGGTTTCCTTTACCGCGGTCCGGTGCTGAACAACCGGGTCGAGACCGGAAAAGCGGACTCGATGAACGCTCGGACTACGCCAGCAGCGCATCGATCCGTTCAACGACGTCGTCCACCGTGACCAGGTCCATCACCCCGTCCCGTTCGATGCGCTTGCCCCACCTGACGTCCTCGGGCGCCTTGCCGAGGAACTGCCGCGCCGCCTCGGGAAAGCGATCGACGCAGTGCTCGAGGCTGCCGAGCGGACCCGTGCGCTTCGACCAGGTCGCCGCGTACAGCCCCACCACCGGCGTGCCCAGAGCGGCGGCGAAGTGGGCCGGGCCGGAGTCCGGTGCGACGAGGCAGGCGGCCCGCTCCATCATCGCCAGCGCCTGGCCCAGGGTGTCCTGGCCGACCAGGTCGACCAGGGGACGCTTCGCCCAGGCCTTGATCCCGTCGGCCATCGTCCGCTCGATCGCCGACGGTCCACCGACCAGGATGACCGGCCGGCCGTGCCGCTCGATCACGTGGTCGGCGATCGCCGCGTAGCGATCGGCCGACCAGTTCCGCTGCGGATGACTCGAGCAGGGACTGATCAGCACCGCCCGGCCCGGATCGGGTTGGTGGGTGCGGGCGAATTCCCGGTCCGTATCGTCGATCGGCGGCGCACGGTCGATGCCTTCCGGGTCCGCACCGAGCACGCGGGCGAACTCCAGCATCGCCAGGGCCTGGTGCTGGAACGGGACGGCCCGGATTCGCTCGTTGATCACCAACCCGTGGCCCTCCCGGGAACGCGCCCGATCGAAGCCGACCCTGCGCTTCGCCCGAACGGACAGCGACAACCAGTTGGCGCGCGCCGACACCTGGGCCAGCAGCAGCACGTCGAAGCGCCGGCCGCGAAGCGCGCGTCGCAGCGCCTTGCGACCGGCGCGGCCGGCCGTCTTGTCGAGGACGACGAAGTCGACGCCGTCCAGGCCGTCGACGAGCCGGTGCTCGGCCTTGCCGATGATCCAGGTGATGGACGCGTCCGGGAAGGCGCGACCGAGCGTTCGGACCAGCGCGATGCAATGGCAGACATCGCCGAGCGCCGAAAGGCGGAGCAGCGCGATCGAACGCGGCGGGTCACCGGGCGCCGGTTCGCTCAATGGACAGCCCGACGGGCAGCGGAGACAATGCGATACATCATGGAACGCATTCTACGTACCGGCCCCGACACGGTGCTGTTCGATTCCGAGCGCCTGGACGCGCCGGCCATCGACTGGTTCGATCCCGCCCACTGGCAGGCGCAGGGCGCCGTGGTCGAGCGATTCGGCGGCCGCGGCGAAACCGTGGCGATCGACGGCCCGTTCGGTAAGGCCGTCCTGAAGCGCTACCATCGGGGAGGCCTGGTTCGTCACGTCGTCCGGCGGCGCTACGCCTGGGCCGGCCTGGAGCGAGCGCGAAGCGTGCGCGAGCTGCGCGTCCTGCGCGCCCTGTTCGACGCCGACCTGCCGGTGCCCGAGCCGCTCGCCGCCCACGTCCGGCGCGTCGGCCCGGTCTACGAGGCCGCCCTGCTGACCGCCAGGATCGAGGGGGCCCGCCCACTGAGCGAGGTCGCATCGGACTTCGATGCAGCGCGCTGGGCCGACGTCGATGCCCTGGTCGAACGCTTCGCCCGTGCCGGCCTGCGGCACCCCGACCTGAACGCCACCAACCTTCTCGTCACCCCGGACGACCGACTGTGGATGGTCGATTTCGATCGGGCGACCATCACCCACCGCCCCGTCAACCCCGCCCCGATGCATGCGAGGCTGGCGAGGTCGCTGGACAAGCTAGGGATCCATCGAAACTAGGCGCTCACCGGAGCCGCCGGACTGTGGGAGGCCGCTTGCGGGCGAACCGCCAGACCGCAGCCCTGTGGGAGTGAGCTTGCGAGCGAACCGCCAAGCCGCAGGCCTTCGCTCGCAAGCTCACTCCCACAGCCTGGGCCTACTCGAGGCTTGCGGAATCGGGCGCTCAGCGTCGCGTCCGAAATACCCAGTCACAGATCGGCCAGGTGATGTTGAAGTTGCCGTGTGCCATCACCGTCGGATCATGGTGCGTGCGGTGCAGCCGCTGCAGGCGTCGCAGGCCGGGAACACGGAACACCCGCGAGTCGCCCGGCAGGTGGTAGGCCAGGTGCAGCACTTCGTAGCTGAAGTAGTAGCCCAGCGCGGTGACCACGAACAGCCAGGCGACGTTGGCCGACAACAGCCAGGTCAACAGCAGCCCGGCCGGCAGCGCGAAGGCGCCGAAGAAGAACACCAGCAGCGACGGCGGAAACAGGATCGCGCGCAGGTCCGTCAGCCCGTCCATGTCCATCTCCTCGGCGGTGAAATAGCGGTGGTGCTGCACCGTGTGCCGTTCGTGGATCAGCCCCAGGCCCCGGCGACGCCGGTGCATCACGAAGCGGTGGCCGAGGTATTCGGCGAGGTTGGCGTAGAGGAAGGTCAGGGGAACGGCCAGCCATTCCCGGGGCTCGACGGCGTCGAGCATCACGATGCCGGCCGTCATGCCGCCGATGCAGAACACGGCGATGAACAGCATGTGGCGCAGCCCCGAGTAGCCGGGCGGCAGATAACGCGCGCAGTACTCCGGTCGATAGGCGCGGCCAGTGGCCATCGGACGCTCGTTGCGTTGAATCCCCCGGCGATGCTGCCACGGCCGACCCCGCCGGGCAAGCCGTGCCGTGAGCGGCGCGCCCCGGCAGCGTCCATCCGGCCCGAAGCTTCGCTTGCCGGCACTCGGTGAACGCGCGCCGACCGGCGAAGGCCGAGGCGCGCCACCCACGGTCGCCCGCTACACTGGGCCCATCATCGCAACGGAGTCGACCATGTCCCAGTCCGTCAGCGGCGCGAAGCGCCTGGTCGAATGCCTGGAGGCGGAGGGGGTCACGCGCATCTACGGCGTGCCGGGCGAAGAGAACCTGGACCTGCTCGACGCCCTGCGCGAGTCGTCGATCGACGTGGTGGTCACCCGCCACGAGCAGGCCGCGGGCTTCATGGCCGCCGCCGAAGGCCGCCTGACCGGCCGACCCGGCGTCTGCCTGTCCACGCTCGGACCGGGCGCGACCAACCTCCTCACCGCGGCCGCCTACGCCCAGCTCGGCGCCATGCCGATGGTGATGATCACCGGCCAGAAGCCGGTCCGCACCTCCAAGCAGGGCCACTTCCAGATCCTCGACGTGGTCGACTTGATGCAGCCCGTGTCCCACTACACCCGCCAGATTCCATCCTCGGAGCTGATCCCGTCCCACGTCCGCGAAGCCTTCCGCAAGGCGTCGGAAGAGCGGCCGGGCGCCGCGCACCTCGAACTGCCCGAGGACATCGCCCGCGAAGCGACCGACGCGCCGGTCATCCGGACCAGCCTGACGCGCCGGCCCGTGGCCGAGGAGAAGGCCGTCGCCGCTGCGGTCGAGGCGATCGAGAAGGCCGAGCGTCCGCTGCTGATGGTCGGCGCCGGCGCCAATCGCAAGCGACCCTCGCGGATGCTCCGCGCCTTCGTCGAAAAGACCGGCATCCCCTTCTTCTCGACCCAGATGGGCAAGGGCGTGGTCGGCGAGACCGAGTCCTGGATGGGCACCGCCGCGCTGTCGGACGGCGACTACGTCCACCGCCTGATCGACCAGTCCGACTGCATCGTCAACGTCGGCCACGACGTGATCGAGAAGCCGCCCTTCTTCATGCACGAAGACGAGACGCGCACGGTCATCCACGTCAACTTCTTCACCGCCGAGGTCGACCCGGTGTACTTTCCCCAGCTCGAGGTCACCGGCGACATCGCCAACGCCATCTGGCAGATCACCGAGCGCATCGAGGTCCAGGACCACTGGGACTTCGGCTTCGCGAAACAGGTTCGAAAGGCGCTGCTCGAAGACCTGGAAGCCGGCCGATCGATGGACGATTTTCCGATCCACCCGCGCCGCCTGGTGCACGCGGTGCGCGACGCGCTGCCGGAAGACGGCATCGTGTCGCTGGACAACGGCCTGTACAAGGTCTGGTTCGCCCGCAACTTCCGCACGATCCGGCCGAACACGCTGCTCCTCGACAACGCGCTGGCCACCATGGGCGCCGGACTGCCGGTCGCGATGAGCGCAAAGATGGCCCTTCCCGACCGCAAGGTGCTGGCGGTCTGCGGCGACGGCGGCTTCATGATGAACTCGCAGGAGCTCGAGACCGCCGTCCGGCTCGGGCTGGACCTGGTCGTGCTGATCCTCAGGGACGACGCCTACGGCATGATCCGCTGGAAGCAGGCCGACATGGACCTGCCCGACTTCGGCCTCCAGTTCGGCAACCCGGACTTCGTGCGCTACGCGGAAAGTTACGGCGCCCACGGCCACCGCGCCGAGAGCGTCGAGCATCTCGAGCGGCTGCTCGCCGACGCGCTGGGCGGCTCCGGCGTCCACGTCATCGACTGCCCGATCGACTACGCCGACAGCCAGCACGAACTGTTCGAGGCGCTGCCCGAGCGCAGCGAGAAACTCAGTCCATAATCGACGATCTTGCGACAAACAAAGTCGATTGCTTTTTGTGGGGGAGGCTCAACAGCGATGCGCAGTTTGAGCTGCGCATCGCCTTAGAACCGAGGTCAGCTCGACGATTGACCGGAACAAAGCACTGTGATTTGGTCACCATCATTCGCACTCACAGGATCGTTCAGCAGACCCAGCAACGCTGCGTCGGAATCGAGCTGGAACGACTCGTTCGGGCCGCATTGAACCTCATGCTGAATGATGAACTGCTGGCCACGGGCGGCATTATCGAAGGTGCACTCAAGCAAGCTGGGGCATTGGCCGAGACAGGAATGACCCGGAGGAATCGGCGGGTTCGGATTCCACTGACACCCTGCCGGGACGGTAACCGGCGAAAGCGTATAGGCTGTGACCCCGCCGAATACGATGTCCACGTCGATGGTTTCCGCTTCGCGCGGGCCATGATTTATTACCGTCGTCGTTATAGTCACTCCGGACTGAGCATTGGCGATCGATACATCGGCATCCGCGACTTCCGTCACCGCTCGGCGCACATCCACAAATGGCCCGACGTTTCCTGTAATTGAGGTGCCCTGCGGAATCCCGGTGGCTGCCAAGAACGACCTCATCTGCCGTGAATCTAGCGCCGGAATGCCCAAAGAAAGCGCGGATTCCTGAGCCAGAACTGCGGCACCGGCCACCATGGGCGTCGCCGAACTGGTCCCGTTGAAAATCCCGGTATACGCTCGGTTGATGTCTCCGCCAACCTGCGCGAGCTCCCCGTAGCCGGCGGCGACTACACTCTCTCCCCACCCCTGCAGGTTGACTCGACTACCGAAAGTGGAGAAAGAGAGTCGATCGTGATTGGTATCGGCACTCCCTGCTCCGACGATAATTGCCCCGGAATCCGGCCGTGCTCTCCAGCTTTGGATCAGGGACTCGTTGCTTGTATCCAGATTGGTTGCCCCGTTGCCCGCGGGAGCGAGAACAACAACGCCAGCATCTGTGCCAACCACAGTGATCATGTAGATGCTCGAAAGCACTTCCAGTGGCGCCAACCATGACCCCGGCGTGCCTACCTGAAACTCGAGATAAACCACTTGCCCATCTCCGGCAACTATCGAATCACCAAGGGCATTGCAGAACGCCTCCTCAATCTGGAAGTCAATATCCGTGCCCGTCCAGACACCCGCGCGATAGAATTGCCCATCGGCACCTCGCGTCATCCCAGTAACACCGAACCCGTTGCCCGGGGCCAGGTTTTGGCTTAGCGTCGCAGTTCCGTGATCGACCCAGCCATCCCACAATGAGTTCCCCACGTACCGATCAAGACCGGTCGCTGGATGGCTGATCAAATTTCCCCCAATATCCTCATGCTGAAAGTTATAGGCAATTGACACCTCTGAAAGCCGAACCCCAGTTCCGATTAAGCCGAGATTGTTAGCAAAGTCGAAGTCGCCGCCCGGGTTCGGACCGCGATACAAGGTTTGACTCGGCGGCGGTCCGCTGGAGAAATCTGGAGTTGTGCCGCCACTGGGTGGCGGCCCAGGCGAGGCCTCACGAAGTTCAACAAATTCGACATCGCTATGGAAGACAAGATCATCATATAAGTCCAGCAGCTGCTGCCCACTGAGGGTTGGCGGAAACTCGACCTGGTGCAAGCCTTCAAGGTCCGGCTGAGCCCGACCGGAACGAGTCTCTGCCTGACCCAACAGCGCGTTGATATTCGGGCAAGCACCGCCATTGAGGAGCTGTTCAAAACTAGCCCCGTAATTGGCCGCGATACTTTGCAGTTCTGCCATTGGGGCTTTCGAAGTCAAGGAAACCAACGCCCCTTGCTGCACCCGAGCCTCGACCGAATCGTCGAATTTGACCAGGAGCTCGTATTCACCATTGACCGCCGAAAGCGGCGTGATATCGTTGACGAGTTGCGAGGGGATCGGGACCTGAGGGATTGGCTGGCGCGGCGAAGAAGCGTGCGCGAGCCCAATCGTGATTAGCAGGGTCGAGAGGAGGCAGTAATGTCTAAGCGTTGCGAAGCGTTGCGAAGCGTTGCGAAGCGTTGGATGCCTGAGATTCATGCGAAAATCCTCCGAAGGCGGCAGCGGGCCTGCGGAACTGTCGCAAGATGTGTATTCAACAAGAAAACGATATCGATGACCATTGCCATGGTTATCGCTGCAAGCCCCATTTTTGAGAGTAGCGCCGCAGTAAACCGAACGCAAGTTCATACGTTTCCGCCATCCCTAGGCGGAACCGATTTTCTGCCAGCGCAGAACCCCGGCGGGAGCACCGGGCTCGTCATCAACGGTGCCTTCGGCGTGCAGGAGTTTGGTTGGGGCCTGGCCGCTGGCGATTTCAACGCCGACGGCGTCGACGACCTGCTCGCTGGTTTCGCGCCGAATTCCCCGAACCCGGGCCAACCGCCCGGCGGGGCGGCGCTGATTTTTGGCGGTTCGGATTTGTCCATGGGCCCGGACGGTGTCGAGCTGCTGAACGCATTCCAGGGAACCATCGGCCCGGAGCAGATCGCACTTGCGCTGCATCCGGAGCAGACCGGCTATCGCGTTCGCAACCTCGGTGATCTCGACAACGACGGCATCGACGACCTGGGCTTCAACAAGCGCACGCCGGTTGTCGGCGGTGGATTCCAGGACGGACAGGTGTTCGTCGTCTATGGGGGCCCGACCGTGGCGCAGGACTTTGCCGACTATGAAGCCCTGCTGCCCGAGAACGGCGGCGACGGCACGCGCGGCTTCGTCCTGAGCGGTAGCGACGCCGAGTTCCTCGGCCGCGACTTTTTCGGCGGCGAGGACATCAATGGCGACGGGTTGGACGATTTGATCGTGCTGAGCAACCGCGAATTCGAAACAAATCGGGGAATGGGGATGGCGTGGGTGATTTACGGCTATGGCGACCGAACCTGGCCGGCACAGATCGACCAAGCGGCCCTGAGCACTCTACCTCCGGAACGCGGGTTCGCAATCGTGCCGCCAGTTCTCGAACACATCCCGGCGAGTGACGATGGTTTTTACGACGCCCGATTTGTCGACGATCTGAATCAAGACGGCATTGGCGAGATTGTCTTGTGTCGATCAATCTCGCAGTACCCGGGAACGGATTTCAACGGCAGCTGCTTCTTGTTATTCGGACGGACCGGATCGCAACCGTTTCCCAGCGTTGTGGACCTTGGCATGCTTCTAACTCAGAACGGCGGCGATGGGGCTTCCGGCATGGTGCTGACCGGCGCGAATCGGGCCGCGCTTGGCTCGAACAGTTTGAGTAAAGAGCGTGGTGGATTTGATGTTGGCAATGCCGGCGATTTCGACGGTGACGGTTTCCCGGATCTGGTTATCAACGCGCCGGGCGTCAATGTTCAGAGCGAGGCCTACCTGATCTTCGGCGGTCAACCCTTTCCGGCCGAAATCGATTTTCGCGACGGTTTCGATGCTGTGGCCGGCCAGATTCGGCTGACTCGCTTTCGCTCTGACCAAGAGGCCCCAAGCTCGCTGCTTCACTTCGGCACTGCCATCCAGGGGATCGGCGACGTGAACCACGATGACTTCGATGATGTGGCCATGACCGGCGAATTCGGAATTGACTTGGAAAACACGGGCGCCTGGATCGTGTTCGGCCAGCCGTCGCCGCCGCAGGAGTTCGTCGTCGACAGCTTGCTGGCGCATAACGGCGGTGATGGTCAAGGCGGGTTGTTCGTCCGGGATTTTCCGGACGAGGAGGGCCTTGGCGTTGGGCTGGCGCACGGAGACTTCAACGACGACGGCATCGACGACGTTGCGATCGGCGGGCCTTTGTCCGATCCGGGCGGACGATCCAATGCCGGCAGGGTAGTGATTCTCTACGGCCGCGGGGGCGCAAGGGGCGTTCCCTCGCTGAACAGCCTCGGATTGCTGATGCTGGCCGCCTTGCTTGGACTGCTCGCGGTGGGCGCTCTGCGACGATTCAATACGCTGTAGCCGAGGCATCGGCCGAACGGCGACTTTCAGACTCTGCGCTCACTGCGCCGTCGGCGTTCTGGTGTACATTTCACGACCATTCACTCGAATGACTCGAAGACCATGAGCGCATTCTTCGAGTCAAGTCCCATGCAGCTACCCCCGAAGGACCGCATCGCGAGTTTCGACGTCGACGCCCAGCGGACCTTCACGCCGCTGTGCCCGGACGAGCTTCCCGTGCCCGATGGGGATGCGATCACCTGGGAGCTGAACCGGCAGGCCGAACTCGCCCGCGTCCGCGTCGGCTCGAAGGACGCGCACAGCCCGAAGGCCGCCTGGGTGACCGACGACGCGACAAAGATCGGACAACCCGGCGTCGAGGGCGACAACGTCGAGGAGCACTGGCCGGTTCACGCCGTGCCCGGCACCGAGGGATTCGAGCTCCTGCCGGGCCTGCCCCGCCCCGCCGACTACGACTTCTTCGTCTGGAAAGGCGTGGAGCTCGACATGCACCCCTACGGCGCCTGCTATCACGACCTGGCCGAAACGATGAGCACCGGCGTGATCGAGTGGCTGAAGGCCAGGGGCGTCACCCACGTGCTGGTCGGCGGGCTGGCCACCGATTACTGCGTGAATGCCACCGCGCGCCAGCTTGCCGGGGCCGGCTTTCGAACGATCCTGAACCGGGCCGCCTGCCGCGGCATCGCGCCGGAGACGACCGAAGCCGCCCTCGCCGAGCTGCGCGCCGCCGGCGTGGAGATCGTCGAGTCCAGCGACCACCTGGAACCTTCGACATGATCATCGAATCGCTGCTCGATACGGACATCTACAAGTACTCGATGATGCAGGCGGTGCTGCACCAGTTCCCGGGGGCGGAGGTCGAATACACCTTCAAGTGCCGCAGCGAAGGTGTCGACCTGCGGCCGTTGAAGAAGGACCTGGAGCGCGAGATCGAACACCTCTGCTCCCTGACGCTCGATCCCGACGAGCTGAACTTCCTCGCCTCGCAGCGCTACTTCAAGCGCGACTTCATCGAGTTCCTGCGCCTGTTCCACCTCCAGTCGCGTTTCGTCGAGGTCGGCGAAGCGGACGGGCAGCTGACGATCGCCATCCGCGGTCCATGGCTTCACACGATCCTGTTCGAAGTCCCGCTGCTCGCCATCGTCAGCGAGCTGTACACCCGGCACAGCCACCCGGACCTCGACTTCGCGGACGCACGCGAACGCCTGAAGACGAAGATCGAACAGGTCCGCGCGCTGGATCGCCCGGACGACTTCGTGTTTGCGGACTTCGGCACGCGCAGGCGGTTTTCCCGCGAATGGCACGACGAGGTCGTCGAGACCCTGGCCGACTCGATCCCGAACAGCCTGCGCGGCACCAGCAACGTCCGCCTGGCGCGCGAACTCGGCCTGGTGCCGATCGGCACCATGGCCCACGAGTTCATCCAGGCCGCCCAGGCGCTGGGCCCGCGCCTGGCCGAGACCCAGCGCTTCGCCTTCGAGGTCTGGGCGCGCGAGTACCGCGGCGACCTCGGCGTCGCGCTGTCGGACACCTACAGCCTCTCGGCCTTCCTGAGGGACTTCGACATGTACTTCTGCAAGCTGTTCGACGGCGCCCGGCAGGACTCGGGCGACCCGTTCGAATGGGGCGAGGCCATGATCGAGCACTACCGGAACAACCGCGTCGACCCGAATACCCGCAACCTGATCTTCTCCGACTCGCTCGACATCCCGAAGGCGGCCGAGATCTGGCACCGCTTCCGCGACCGGATCAACGTGTCCTTCGGCATCGGCACCAACCTGACCCACGACACGGGCACCGCGCCGATCAACATCGTGATCAAGATGACCCGCTGCAACGGCCAGCCCGTCGTCAAGCTGTCCGACTCGCCGGGCAAGGTGGTCTCGACGGACCAGCACTACCTGGCCTGGGTGCGCCAGGCCTTCGACGTCCCGGAATAGGTCGACAACCGGGCGGACGCTCGAATCCCGCAGACCATGGCGGCCTGTGGGAGTGAGTTTGCGAGCGAATGCTGGCGAGTGAGCGACACCCGAAGTCGCTGGATCCCGCATCAAGTGCGGGACGACCGGGAGAAGCATCCTGCTCTATCTCCCCGGCCCCCGAGCCGGTCCCAGCGACGCTTTCCTTTCGGTTTCGATCAAAGACACTGCCCCGCATCGAGCGCGGGACGACAGAGTAAAGCCACCCCCTACTCCGTCGCCCCGGCCCCCGAGCCGGGGCCCAGCGACGTTTCAGGATTCAATCAAAGACACTGGGTCCCGCATCGAGTGCGGGACGACAGCAGAGCACCTGTGGGAGCCTGCCTGCAGGCGAACGGGGAATCCGGACCAGCCATCGCGGGCAAGGCCCGCTCCCACACGAGTCTCCCCCGCCTGTCGGGCAGTGGACCAGCATCCAGCAACGGCCCCCTGCATTCGTCGCCCTGAGCTTGACTCAGGGCCCAGTGTCTTCGCGGGTCCGCGTCGCCCCGGCCCCCGAACCGGGGCCCAGCGACGTTGCAGGTTTCGATCGAAGACACTGGGTCCCGCATCGAGTGCGGGACGACAGGGAGAAGCTTCCTGCTCCGTCGCTCCGGCCCCCGAGCCGGGGGCCAGCGACGTTTCAGGTTCGGATCAAAGACACTGGGTCCCGCATCGAGTGCGGGACGACGGGGGACAGCAGTCCTCCCACTCCGTCGCCCCGGCCGACGAGCCGGGGCCCAGCGACGTTTCAGGATTTGATCATAGACACTGAATCCCGCATCAGGTACGGGACGACAGCAGGGAGCCTGTGGGAGCGAGCCTGCTCGCGAACGCCAACATGGCCGGCACCATCGCCCGATTCCGACCTCGACCGGCGGTGCCGGCGGCCGACCCGCGCCGCGTTAGAATCGGAGACTTGTCACTATTGCCTTCGCACGCGGAGAACCCCGATGAACCGATTCACGATCCCGGCCGCCCTGGCCGCGCTGATGCTGCTGTTGACCGCCTGCGACCGGACCCCGCCCGACGAGCCGGCACCGGCTGCCGACGCGGCCGGCACCGTCGCTGCGACCAGCGAAGACGCTGCCGGAGCCGATGGCGAAGCGAGCGGCGACATCGCCATCGATCTGCCCGAGCCGCCGGAATCCGGCTTCGTCACCGACCGCTTCGTCGAGGACCTCGAGACCCTGTCTTCCGACGAGTTCGAGGGTCGGGCGCCCGGGTCGCGCGGCGAGCGCCTGACCGTCGACTACCTGGTCGACCAGTTCGCCGAGGCCGGCCTGGCGCCGGGCTACGGCGACAGCTACCTGCAGCCGGTGCCGATGGTCGAGCTGACCAACCAGGCGCGTTCGGCGCTGTTGATCGAACGCGACGGCGAAGCGCGGGAACTGACCTTCCCCGAGAACATGATCGTCGGCAGCCGCCGCCTCGGTACCGATCCGCACGGCGTGACCGATTCGGAACTGGTCTTCGTCGGCTACGGCGTGGTCGCTCCCGAGTACGACTGGAACGACTACGAGGGCCTGGACGTGGCCGGCAAGACGGTCGTGATCCTGGTCAACGACCCGGGTTTCGCGAATCCGGACGGCGAGCGCTTCAACGGCCGCGCGATGACCTACTACGGCCGCTGGACCTACAAGTACGAGGAAGCCGCCCGCCAGGGTGCGGCCGCGGCGCTGATCGTCCACGAGACCGAGCCGGCCTCCTACCCCTGGGAAGTCGTGACCAACTCCTGGTCCGGGCCGCAGTTCGAGCTGGCCGAGCGCGGCGACGACCCGATCATGGCCCTGGAAGGCTGGATCAACGTCGAGGCCGCCCGCGAACTCTTCGCCAACGCGGGCCTGGACTACGAGGAACAGAAGGCGCGCGCCGCCGAGCCCGGGTTCGAGGCCGTACCGCTCGGCGCGACGGCGACCGCCGAGGTCCGCAACTCCGTTCGCGAGGGCATGTCCTACAACGTGCTGGCCAGGCTCGAAGGCACCGAGCGTCCGGAGGAGACCGTCGTCTACATGGCGCACTGGGACCACCTCGGCCGAAACATGGCCCTGCCCGGCTCGGCCGGCATCTTCAACGGCGCGATCGACAACGCCTCCGGCACCGCCGCCGTGCTGGAACTGGCCCGCATGCACGCCGCGGCCGGTGCGCCCGAGCGCAGCGTGCTGTTCCTGGCCGTGACGCTGGAGGAATACGGCCTGCTCGGTTCCCGCCACTACGTCAACGACCCGATCGTGCCGCCTTCCGAGCACGTCGCGGCGATCAACCTCGACGCGGTCAACTTCATGGCCGGGCCGACCGAGGACATGGTCGTGGTCGGCATCGATTCCTCCGAGCTGGAGCCGATCCTGGAGGCCGCCCTCGACGAGGACGGCCGCGTGATCGTCCCCGAGCCCACCCCGGAAGCCGGGTACTACTACCGCTCCGATCATTTCAACTTCGCCCGCGCCGGCATCCCCGCCCTGTACGCCAAGAGCGGCTTCACCCATGTCGAGGAAGGTGAGGACTACGTGCTGGCGATCGAGCGCGAGTACCGCGACAACCGCTATCACAAGGTCGGCGACGTGTTCGACCCCGACTGGGACTTCCGCGGCGTGGCCGAGGACGCCACCGTGCTGTACCGCGTCGGCCGCTACCTGGCCGAAAACGATGTCTGGCCGAACTGGTACGACGGCAACGAGTTCCGCGCCATTCGCGATCGGCAGCGCCCCTGACCGCCGGCCCCGTCGTCTCGCGTCGGTTCCCGGGCCCGCTCCCGGGAACCGCAGTCCGTCGAGTGTGGCCGATCGATGCCGCGCCGGCGTTCCCTTGAAACACGCCGTGAGCTCCGTCCATGAGTAGCGAATTTCTCGATGCCTTGTCGAGAGTGACCCTGCGCGCCAGCGTGGGGATCGGCAGCATTGACGTCGTCGGCCGTTGGCTGGGCGGCAACCCGGCGCTGCGCGAGCTGTTCGGCGGCCCCGGCAAGGCCGGCGGGGCTCAGGGACACGACGACGGCGCACTGCCCGGCAACCTCCCCGACCTGTTCGAGGGCGAGCATCGTCGAACCGTTCTGGACGCGCTGGAGGGCCTGCGCTCCGGCCGGCGGCTGGCCGACGTGCGCGACCTGGAGTGCCGCCGGCCCGACGGCAGGATCGTCCAGCTGAGACTCGACCTGAGCGTGATCGGCGAGCGCGAGGGCGCGGCCCCCGAGGCGCTACTCGTGCTGGTCGAGGACATCACGGTCGCCAACCGCATCCAGCGCGAGCTGGAGACCAGCGAGGTCCGGCTGCGATCCGTCATCCGGGCCATGGCCGACGGTGTCCTGCTGATCGGCGCCGACGCCTCGGTGGAACTGGCCAACGACCGCGCTGCCGAACTCCTGGGCCGTCCCCTCGACACGCTGCGGGCTAGCTCGCTGGGCGATTTCAACGACCTGGAGTTTCTCGACGCCGAAGGGCGCACCCTGGCCCAGGAAGAGCGTCCCGTCGCCAGGACGGTGCTGACTCGGCAGCCGCAACGGGACGTGCCGCTGGGTCTGCGCCACAGGGACGGCTCCGTTCGCTGGATCGAGATCAGCACCGAGGTGATCGAACTCCAGGGCACCGATCAGCCCTTCTCCGTGGTCGCCACCTTCTCCGACATCACGCGCCGCTACAACGCCGAGCGGCAATTGCGCGACCGGGAAGAGCAGCTGTCGCTGGTCATCGAGGGCGCCAAGCTGGGCTTCTGGGACTGGGACCTGGAGAGCGGGGAGTTCGCCTTCAGCGACGCGGCCGCCGAGCGCCTCGGCTATTCGCCCGACGATGTCGCCCCGCATCGCGACGCGCTGCTCGACCTGGTTCACCCGGACGATCGGCAGGCCCTGATCGAGCGCTGGGCGGCGCACCTCGACGGCTCCAAGCGCGAATTCCAGATGGACGTGCGCCTGCGGCGAAAGTCCGGTGGCTACGAGTGGCGCCTGGTGCGCGGCCGGGTGGTCCGCCGGAACGAGAACGACGAGCCGAGCCGCATGGCCGGCACCGTGATGGACATCGGCGAGCGCAAGCAGCTCGAGGCCAAGCTGCAGGAACTGGCCACCGTCGACGGCCTGACCGGCGCGTTCAACCGCCGGTACGGCCAGGAACGACTCGAAGCGGAGGTGGACCAGTCCCATCGACTGGGCCACCCGGTCGGCTTCGTCCTGCTCGACATCGACCATTTCAAGCAGGTCAACGACCGTTTCGGGCACGGCGTCGGCGACCGGGTCCTTGCGCGCGTGTCCGAGTTGCTGCGCGATCGCGTCCGCCGGACCGATACGGTGGCGCGCTGGGGCGGAGAGGAGTTCGCGATGATCCTGCCCGGCACGGACGCCGACGGTGCGGCCGGCTTCGCCCAGACCGTGCTCGACGGCATGGCGGCGATCGAGACGCCCGACGGCGTGCCGCTGTCGGCCTCGCTGGGCGCGGTGTCGCTGCGCAAGGACGAGAGCGCCACCGAGCTCGTCCGGCGTGCCGACCGGCTCATGTACCGGGCCAAGCAGTCGGGGCGGGCGCGCGTCGAGGTCGAGAAGGACGACTGAGCGCCGGCGCCGCACCAGCCGCGCGACCCCAGCACAGAGCCTGTGGGAGCCTGCCTGCCGGCGAACGGGGAATCAGGACCTTCCATCGCGGGCAAAGCCCGCTCCCACACGGGTCTCCCCGGCCTCTCGGGCAGTGGACCAGCATCCAGCGACGGCCCCCTGCATCCGTCGCCCTGGGCTTGACTCAGGGCCCAGTGTCTTTCCGGATCCGCGTCGCCCCGCCCCCGAGCCGGGGTCCAGCGACGTTTCAGTTACCGATCAAAGTCACTGGGTCCCGCATCGAGTGCGGGACGACAGGGTTCAGGAGATCTCGGCACTGCAGCACGCACGCGTCGACGGAATGGCTTCCATCGGCCCTCTTGCACCGTCGCGCCGGCCCCGAGCCGGGGTCCAGCGACGTTTCAGGTCTGGATC
Source organism: Halomonas denitrificans (assembly GCA_019800895.1). NCBI lineage: Bacteria > Pseudomonadati > Pseudomonadota > Gammaproteobacteria > Oceanospirillales > Halomonadaceae > Halomonas > Halomonas denitrificans. The sequence goes on along the minus strand of JAHVKF010000003.1, from coordinate 184,083 downwards.
GAAGACACTGGGTCCCGCATCGAGTGCGCGACGACAGCAGAGCGCCTGTGGGAGTGAGCTTGCGAGCGAAAGATTCTTCCCGGGAGGCGAGCAAGGGCCTTCGCTCGCAAGCTCACTCCCACAGAGCCCTTCTCCTGGATGCCGCAGATCCTGGGTGCCGGAGCCGACCTCAGGCGCGGCCGGCGTCGGCGTCGTGCGGCGAGTGGAGGTATTCGCTTTCCAGCGCCGATTCATGCAGCAGGCGGGTCAGCGTTTCCAACCGCTCGGCGGCGGTCCGGTGGCCCTCGAGATCGTCTTCGTGGCTGATCGATTCCGGTTGGTGGGCATAGAGCCAGAAATGCACGGCCCCGGCGATCAGCCCATCGGCGATCGCCCAGAGGTCGGCATCGGGGTTGGCGTCGGCAATCTCGTTACCGAGATCGACCACCTGGTCGGCGGCGTCATCGAAGAGCTGGTCGTCGTCATTCATGCCGCTAGTGTACCCCCGGGATCGGGCGGGCGACGCGTGCCGAATCGATCGTCGCATCGAGCGTCGTTGGGTCGCCTAATCGGTCCTCGAACACGACAGCGCCTGCAACACCGCATGGGGTGCGGCTCGAAGGAGCAGGAGCGAGTGATACCCCTACGCCTTCGCCCATGGCCTCGATCCGGATCCCGCATCGAGTGCGGGACGACAGGTTGCAGGAGAGAACGCCACCCCGCACGTGCCGACGGAATCGCATCCGCCGGTCCCCTTGCTCGGTCGCCCCGGACCCGGATCCGGGGCCAGTGACCTATGCAGTCTCGATCGAAGTCACTGGATCCCGCATCGAGTGCGGGATGACAGAAAGCCTGATCACCTGCCCGGGCCCATTGCTTCGGACCCGGATCCCGGGCCAGTGACCCATGCAATCTCGATCGAAGTCACTGGATCCCGCATCGAGTGCGGGACGACAGAAAACCCGATCACCTGCCCGGTCCCCTTGCTCCGTCGCCCCGGACCCCGATCCGGGGCCAGTGACTTCTTCGGGATCGACGCGTTGTCGCTCGGAATGACGCATCGATGTCCGGCCGGGTCCGCGCCGCGTTCCGCATGCCCTCCCCGGGCTCAGCGCGCGGGCGCAGCGCCGGTCGCCGCTAGGGCCTCGAGCGTGACCCGGGTCCGTTCGCGACCCAGCTCGATCAGCTCGCCGGCGCGGTGGAACTCGTGGATCATGCACGCATCGCGGGGAATCTCGACCACCAGGTCGGGGTGGAAGACCGCCAGGTGCTGGCGCGTGATGACCGATTCCATGGTTTCCAGCGATTTGATCAGCACCGCGACCAGGCCCGGCGAGTCGGGCTCCGGCTCGTCGTCCCGATCGGTCAGCCCCGAGAAGAACCGGCGCATCCTGCCCATCATGCCGTCGTCGTCCGGAGTTGCGGCGGCCTTCGATCCGCGTTCACCACCGCGGGTCCGGGTCGCCCGCTCGGGCGTGCCGCGCGGGCGGCCGTTGCAGTTGACCACGAAGGTCGAATCGGTCAGGCAGCGCAGGGTCGGTGCAACGGGGATCGGGTTGAGAATCCCGCCGTCGACCAGCAACCGGCCCCGGTGGCGATGCGGCGTGAACAGGCCCGGAATGGCGATCGAACTTCGAATCGCCTCGAACAGGGACCCGTGATCGAGCCAGATCTCCTTGCCGTGCTCGATATCGACCGCGATCGCGGTGAAGTCGATCGGCAGCGACTCGATATCGGTGTCGCCGACCATCTCCCGCAGCCGGCGGATGATCCGGTCGCCGCGGATCAGGCCGCCGCCCGACAGGGTCCAGTCGACCAGGCGGAACACGTCCGACTGCTGCAGCGACGTGGCCCATTCGGTGTAGACGTCGAGCTTGCCGGCGGCATACATTCCGCCGACCAGCGCGCCCATCGAACACCCGGCGATCGACCGGATCTCGTAGCCGGCCTCTTCGAAGGCCCGAATCGCGCCGATGTGGGCGAGCCCGCGGGCGCCGCCGGCGCCGAGGACGAGGGACAGGGTGCGTGGTCGAGTCTCGGGGTCCATGCCGCTAGTCTAGCGACCCGCGGCCGGCTCGCTTCGCTGTCGAGGCCTCGATGAGGATCCCCGAAAGAATTTCACCTGTTGGAGGGCGCCTGCGCGCGAAGCTCCTGGCCACCCCACGCTTCGCTCGCAAGCTCACTCCCCCAGGAAAGCCGATGATCGAAGCGCCGAGCCCCGTTCAGTCCGGGTCGGCCGTCAGGCGGACCTCGAAGCGCAGGTCCACGCGGTTGCGGACGAACTCCGGGTCGGCGAATTCGCCGGTGCCGATATCGAAGCGCAGGCGCTCGATTTCCGTGGTCCCGGCCATCGCGAACTCGCCGGCCGCGACCATCGCTTCGCCGTCCGGCGTCAGTTCGAAGGCGATCGACTGGGCCGCGGTGATGTCGCGCAGGGTCAACTCGCCGTCGGCCTCGTAGCCGTCGGCGGCTTCGCGGATGGCGGTGCTGGACCAGGTCGCTTCGGGAAAGCGCTCGACGTGGAAGAATTCGGGTCCCACCAGGGTTTCATCGCGGTCGTTGTTGCCGCTCTCGGCCGACGCCGGGCGGACCGCGACCTCGATCGAGCCCTCGGCCGGCGCGCCGGCGGGCATGCAGTAGCGCACGTCGAAGTCTTCGAAGCGGCCCGTGAATCCGCTGCCCTCCACGGCGCCGCGGAACTCGATGAATCCGCTGTCGCTGCCTCCGGAAAAGCAATCGTCGGCCAGCGCGGGACCGGCGGCCAGCAGCGCGACGCCAACGGAGGCGGAGCGCGTGAGTTCGGCGATCGAGCATCGCGTCGTTACGTTCAGTTCCATTTCGGCAGCATTCTCTTCAATACGGTGTCCTTGCGGACGAAGTGGTGATGCATGGCGGCGGCGACGTGAATGCCGACGAGCCCGAGCAGGACCCAGCCCAGCGCCCGGTGGACCTGGAACCCGGCAGCTTCCACGGCCTCGCTCTGCCCGACGAGGTCGGGGATCTCGACCCAGCCGAACAATTCGGCCCCGTAGCCCGCCGCCGACGAGTAGACCCAGCCGCTGAGCGGGAGGAACAGGATCAGGCCGTACAGTGCCCAATGCGTGAAGGCCGCCGCCCGGCGTTCGCGTCGCGCCATCGCGGACGGGAGCGCCGGCGGTGCGTTGAACAGCCGCCAGGCGATCCGCAGCAGGGCGAGAATCAGCACGGTCATGCCGATCGACTTGTGCTGGATGACCAGCTGATACTCGAGCCGGATGGAATCGGCCTGATCGATGCGCCACGCCCAGATGAACTGCAGGACGATGCCGATCGCGACGGTCCAGTGGAACAGTTGCGCCACCAGTCCGTAGCGGGTCTCCGTGTTGCGAAGGATTCCATCCATGCCCGTGGTCTACCCTGTCGGTCGAGACCAGATTGGACCATGCCGATGAACGCCGTGTTGCGCCACCTCTTCTTGCCGTTCCTTGCCGGCGCAACGATCCTCGCATCCGCCGGCTCGCGAACACGCCGTCCGGCCGTCCGGACCGCCGGCCTGCTCGCCTGCCTGCTCGTGCTCGCCGCGTGTGCATCCCCGGGAAGCAAGCCGGCCGACCCGGACCGGCGGCCGGACTGGCCACCGGCGTTCGCGGCCGACCATCCGCAACGGATCTTCGAGATCGACCCCGACGCCTCCTCGCTGCGGGTACTCGTCGCGCCGGCCGGATCGCTGGCGCGGCTCGGTCACCGCCACGTGATCGGCGGCCCGGTGCTTTCGGGGCGGATTCTGCTCGGGGACACGGTCGAGGACAGCCGCGTCGACCTCGCCGTGGACGTGGCGAACCTGGTCGTCGACCGGCCGGCCTGGCGCGCCGACGAGGGGCTCGAAGCGCTCGACGACGACACGATCGAGGCGACCCGGGGCAACCTCCTCGGCCCCGAGGTGCTCGCCGCCGAGGACCATCCGCGGATCGAGGTCCGGTCCGTCTCCGCGGTCGGTCCGGACTGGCAGGCCGACGTCACGGCCCGGGTCCGGATCCGCGGCGTGGTCAGCGAGCTGGTGGTCCCCGCAGCGATTCGGCGCAAAGGCAACCGCCTGGAGGCCGTCGGCGCCTTCGACGTCGACCAGACCGCGCTCGGCCTGCAGCCCTTCTCCGCCGCCGGCGGCGCGCTGCGGGTCGCCGATTCGATGCGCGTCCGGTTCCGCATCGTGGCCCGGCCGGCCACCGGCTGAACGGGCGGCACGAGCCGCCCGGAAGACCGCCCCGAGCGGTCCGGCGCCAGCGCTCGACCAGCCGCCCCGGCCCGTCGGTGACGCCGCCGCCGGGAATTCGACCCGCGGCGACCGGCCGGGGGTTGTTGCTATGATGCGCGGTCGAATTCCCCAGGACGACCGCCCGTGAGCGACCCGACCCCCGCCGCTACCGCGCAGAAGCGCAACTGGTTCACCCGATTCCTCGACGTCGTCGAATGGCTCGGCAACCTCCTGCCCCACCCGGTCACGCTGTTCGCGCTGCTGGCCACCGCGATGGTGTTCCTTTCCGGCCTGTTCGGCTGGCTCGGCGTCAGCGTGGAGGACCCGCGTCCGGCCGCCGCCGCCGGCGCGACGATCGAGGCGGTCAGCCTGCTCAACGGCGAGGGACTGCGGCGCATCCTCGGCAACCTGGTCAACAACTTCGTCAACTTCGCGCCCCTCGGCGTCGTGCTGGTCGCGATGCTCGGGGTCGGCGTGGCCGAGAAGTCCGGTCTGCTGTCGGCCCTGGTCCGCGGTATCGTGCTCAACGCACCGAAGCACGTCGTGACCGTGGCGATCGTGTTCGCCGGCGTGCTCTCGAACACCGCGTCGGAAATGGGCTACGTGGTCCTGGTCCCGCTCGGCGGCGCCATCTTCCTGGCCCTCGGCCGGCACCCGCTGGCCGGCATGGCCGCGGCCTTCGCCGGGGTCTCGGGCGGCTATTCGGCCAACCTCCTCCTCGGCACGATCGACCCGCTGCTGGCCGGCATCACCGAGGAAGCCGCGCAGCTGATCGACCCCACCTACGAGGTCTACGCCACCGCGAACTGGTACTTCATGATCGTCTCGACGTTCATGATCACCGCGATCGGCTCCCTGGTCACGATCTTCATCGTCGAGCCCAAGCTCGGCGCCTACGACGACTCCAACGCCGACCCTCGGGTCCTCGACGACAGCCAGATGCAGCCGCTGCGCAGCGACGAGAAGCGCGGCCTGGGCATCGCCGGCATCGCCATGCTCGGCGTGCTGGGCCTGATCGCCCTGCTGGTCCTGCCGGCCGACGGCGTACTGCGCGACCCGGCCGCTGCCGGCGGCAGCTTCCTCGAAAGCTCCGGTCCGTTCTTCCGCTCGATCGTGGCGTGGATCTTCATCTTCTTCCTTGTCACCGGCTTCGCCTACGGGCGCGTGGTCGGCACGATGAAGAACGACCGCGACGTCATCGACGGCATGGCCTCGGCGATCTCGACCCTGGGGCTGTACGTGGTGCTGGTGTTCTTCGCCGCGCAGTTCGTGGCCTTCTTCGGCTGGTCCAACCTGGGCCTGATCACCGCCGTGACCGGTGCCGACTTCCTGCGCGAGATCGGCCTGACCGGCCCGATGGTGTTCGTGCTGTTCATCATCATGTGCGGCATCGTCAACCTGTCGCTGGGCTCCGCCTCGGCCCAGTGGGCGGTCACCGCGCCGATCTTCGTGCCGATGCTGATGTTCATCGGCTACTCGCCCGAGGTCATCCAGGCGGCCTATCGCATCGGCGATTCGACGACCAACATCATCACCCCGATGATGAGCTACTTCGGTCTGATCCTCGCCTGGGCCACGCGCTACGACAAGAAGTTCGGCATCGGCACGCTGATCGCGACGATGCTGCCCTACTCGATGTTCTACTTCATCGGCTGGTCGCTGCTGTTCCTGCTCTGGGTCTTCGGCCTGGACCTGCCGGTCGGCCCCGGCTCGCCGACGTACTACGACGGGCTGCCGTGAGCGAGCCGGTTCCGACCGAGCTGACCTACCAGCGCGGTCGGCGCGTGCTCGTCGTCGCCTTCGACGACGGCACCCGCTTCGAGCTGCCCGCGTCGTACCTGCGCACCCACTCGCCCTCGGCGGAGGTACGCGGCCACGGGCTGTCGGAGCCGAAACTTCTCCCGGGCAAGGGCAGCGTAGAGATCGAGCGGATCGAACCGGTGGGCAGCTACGCAGTGTCCCTGGTGTTCGACGACGGACACGACTCCGGCCTGTACGGCTGGGGTTTCCTGTATTCGCTCGGCGAGCGCATGGAGGCCAACCTGCAGCGGTACCGAGCGCGGATGCGCGAGGCCGGGATGGACGATGCAGCCGACGCGCCCTAGCGGGCCGGACGACCCGCGCGGCCGACTAGAATGACCGGTCCGCTTCTCCATTGACGCCGACCGCACCCGAACCGTGTCCACGCCCGCACCGAACCCGATCCAGCGCCTGATCGGCGACCGACCGATCGCCGACCGCCATCGCGCCCTGATCGACGACTGCGCCCGGCGCCTCGAGTCGTCCGATGCCGAGGTCGACGGCGGCCTGCCCGGTCGCATGCTGCGTGCGCTCGGCGCGCTGTCACCGGACAGCGCCACGCTGGCCGCTGCGCTGGTCATCTGTACGGCTCACGCAACCGATGCCGACGGCTCCGGCGAAGCACCGGACGCCTCGCGGACGGACTGCGACGACGTCAAGGCGCTGGTCGAACAGTTCGGCCAGGTGGTGCGCTTCGACCAGCGCTACGTGCCCGACTCCGAGCACCGTGCCGAAGGCTTGCGCCGCCTGATCCTGGCCCTGATCGAGGACGTCCGCGTCGCGCTGCTGGTCATCGCCTGGCAACTGGCCCGGATGCAGGTCGCGCGCGATGTCGACACGCGCCGCGCGCTGGCCCGGGAGACCCGCGCGATCCACGCGCCGCTGGCCAACCGGCTCGGCGTCTGGCAGCTGAAGTGGCAGCTCGAAGACCTCGCCTTCCGCTTCCTGGAACCGGAGGCCCATGCGCGGATCGAGCGACTCGTCGCCGAGCAGCGTGCCGATCGCGAGCGGGCCATCGACGACTTCATGAAGCGGGTCGACGAGACCCTGAGCGCGGCCGGCATCCGGCACGAGATCTCCGGCCGGGCCAAGCACATCTATTCGATCTGGAAGAAGATGCAGCGCAAGGGGCTGGACTTCCACGAACTGTTCGACGTTCGCGCGGTGCGCGTGCTGGTCGACGGCGTGGCCGACTGCTACGCCGCCCTGGGCCTGGTCCATGCCAACTGGCAGCCCGTGCCCGGCGAGTTCGACGACTACATCTCCAACCCCAAGCCCAACCTGTACCGCTCGCTGCATACCGCCGTGCGCGGACCCTCGGGCCGCGTGTTCGAAGTCCAGTTCCGGACCTTCGAGATGCACGAGCACGCCGAGCTGGGGGTGGCCGCCCACTGGCGCTACAAGGAAGGCGGACCGGCCGACAGCGCGCTGGAAGCCCGGATCGGCCTGATGCGCCAGCTGATCGAGGGCAGCGAGGACAACGAGAGCCTGGTCGAGAGCTTCGAGAGCCTGACCAGCGAGGACCGGGTCTACGTACTCACGCCCAACGGCGACGTGGTCGATCTCAGCCAGGGTGCGACGGTGCTCGACTTCGCCTACCAGGTCCACACGGAGGTCGGCCACCGCTGCCGCGGCGCCAAGGTCAACGGACGCATCGTGCCGTTGACCCACTCGCTGGCCAACGGCGACCGGGTCGAGATCCTGACCGCCGGGCAACCCCGCCCGTCGCGCGACTGGCTCAACCCGCAGGCCGGCTACCTGAACTCCGGCCGCGCGCGCAGCAAGGTCCGCCACTGGTTCCGCCAGCAGGCCTTCGACGACAACCTGGCCGCCGGCCGGACCGCCGTCGAGGCGGAAATGAAGAAGCTCGACATCGCCGACGCGCCGCTCGACGAGGTGGCCGCGCACTACCACTTCAACCGTATCGACGACCTGCTGGCCGGCGTCGGCGCCGGCGACCTGACCGCCAGCCAGGTCGCCCAGGCCGTGCTGCGCTTGCGGCCCGAGCCGGACACCGCAGAACAGGCCCTGCCCGTTCGCCGGCCCGAGCCGGGTGCGACCGAAGCCCCCGGCAGCGAGATCCGGATCGAGGGCGTCGGCAACCTCGTCTACCAGCTCGCCAGATGCTGCCAGCCGGTCCCCGGCGACCCGATCGCCGGCTTCATCACCCGCACCCGGGGGGTGAGCATCCACCGCGAGGACTGCCGCCAGTACCTGCGCCTGGCCGACCAGCACCCCGAGCGACGGATCCGGGTCGACTGGACCCACCGCACCCGCACCCGCTACCCCGTGCGGATCCGGATCGAGGCCTGGGACCGGAAGGAACTGATCAAGGACATCGGGTCGATCCTCGCCGCCCGCGGCCTGAGCGTCTCGGCCATGAGCGCCAGCCGGGGCGACGTGCCCGAGGCCGTGGTCATCGACCTGACCGTCGACGTGGCCGACCTCGACCAGCTCTCCGGCCTGCTCGACCGGCTGCAGGCGATCACCAATGTCACCGATGTGCGGCGGGTGAAGTAGGGCTCGAGCGCAGCGCCCTGACCCCGAGCCGCATTTCGCTCGCAAGCTCGCTCCCAAAGGAAAACGCTTGATCGGGGGGTCGAGTCTGTCGGAGGGCGCTAGCGCGCGAACCCTTCGGCCATGCCGACCTTCGCCCGCAAGCGGCCTCCCACAGGAAAACCCTTCATCGAAAGGTCGAGTCTGGTGGAGGGCGCTTGCGAGCGAAGCGTTCGGCCGCCCCACCCTTCGCTCGCAAGCTCACTCCCACAGTCCGAACTCCAGCCTGGCCTCGGTGCCGATCCCTGGGCTCGCTTGAGGGAGTTGGCGCGCGAGCGACAGGTGTGCCGGTAGGAGTGAGCTTGCGAGCGAAGGGGATCCTGTGGAAGCGAGCTTGCGACCGAAGAGGGCTCCTGTGGGAGTGAGCTTGCGAGCGAAAGGTTTCCCTGTGGCAGTGAGCTTGCGAGCGAAAGGTCTGCCTGTGGGAGCGAGCTTGCGAGCGAAAGGTCTGCCTGTGGCAGTGAGCTTGCGAGCGAAAGGTTTGCCTGTGGGAGTGAGCTCGCGAGCGAAAGGTCTGCCTGTGGGAGTGAGCTTGCGAGCGAAGGGGCTCCTGTGGGAGTGAGCTCGCGAGCGAACAGACCGAACTCGCGACCCCTCACCGGTCAGCCGAGCAAACGCTCCAGCGCGCGCCGCGCGGCGTCGACCGAGAAGTGCCGCCGCACGTTCTCGCGCCCGTTGGCGGCGATCTTCGTCCACAGGGCCTCGTCGCGGTAGAGCCGGACGATTTCGGCGGCGAAGGCCTCGGCGTCGTCGGCCATGAGGATGTCGTGCTCGTGGGTGGTGAACATGCCCTCGGCCGCGCAGGAGGTCGCCACCACCGGCAGGCCGTGGCTCATGGCCTGGTTCACCTTGCCCTTGACGCCCGCGCCGTAGCGCAGCGGCGCGACCGAGATGCGGCAGCCGGCGAGAAACGGCTCGAGGTCGGCGACGAAGCCGTGGCAGCGCAGGCCGGGGGCGCGGCGTTCGGCCAGCGATTCGGGCATCTTGCTGCCGATCAGGTGCAGTTCGACATCGGGAAGTTCCTCGCGGACGCGCGGCAGGATGTCGTCGAGCAGCCACTCGGCCGCATCGAGGTTCGGCGGATGCTGGAAGCCGCCGACGAACAGCAGGTCGGCGCGCTCGTCGAAGGGCCGGCCCGGATCCTGCAGCGAGTGGATGTTGGACACGACGTGGACCTCCGCGTCGGGCACACGCGCGGCGAGCAGGTCGCGCTCGTAGGCGCTGACCACGAGCGTGGCGTCGGCCTCGTGGATCAGGTCCATCTCCCGCTGTTCCGTGCGGGCGGCCGCGCGGCGGGCCGCCGCCGTGCCGGCCAGCTCGGCCTCGCGCCGCTCGCGCAGGAAATGCAGGTCGACCGTATCGAACACCAGTTTCGCCCTGGGGCAGTACTCCCGGATCAGCCGGACCAGCGGGTCGAGCACGTAGTGCCGGCTGACCAGCACCAGGTCGAGGTCGCGGCCGTGCTCGCGCAGCCAGTCCTCGATGTCGGCGACCCAGGGCGCGCCGAGCACTTCGATCCCCGCCTGCTGCAGCGCCACCGAATGGCGCCCCGCCCAGGATCGGTTCTCGGGCATGAAACTCGTCCTGTAGCCCAGTTCGTCGAGCAGCTTGAGGAGCGCGAACATCCGGACCGAGCCGGAATCGTGGTCGGGCATCGGCGTCGTCGCGTCGACGACCAGCGCCCGGTGCGGCTTGCGGTGATGGCGAAGCGCGCCGACCGGGTCCGCGCGGTCGAAGTCCGGCGCGTTCGGCGGCTGGTCGGCGAGCCGGGCCTTCCAGCGCTCGGCGAACTTCTCCCGATTGATCTTCTGGAATCGCTTGGTGCCGGTCTCGGCGTCGACGTCGGTGCCCGAGGTCGCCCCCTCGAAGTGCACGATGGTCGCGGCCGGCTGGACGTAGACCTTCGCGCCCTGCTCGCGGACCTTGAAGCACAGGTCCGTGTCCTCGTAGTAGGCCGGCGCGTAGTGGCTGTCGAAGCCGCCCAGCGCCTCGAAGCGCTCGCGGGCGATCGCCAGGCAGGCCCCGGACACGTAGTCGCACTCGGCGACGAACTCGTACTGCGGCCGACCGGGCTCGTCGCCGCGGCCGTAGTTCCAGCCGCTGCCGTCGTCGAACACGATGCCGCCGGCCTCCTGCAGCGTGCCGTCGGCGTAGACCAGCTTGCCGCCGACCACACCGGCGTCGGCCCGCTGCCTGAACACGTCCAGCAGCGCGTCCAGCCAACCGTCGCGGACCCGCGTGTCGTTGTTCAGGAACACCAGGTACTCGCCGCGCGCGGCCGCGGCCCCGCGGTTGCAGGTTCCGATGAAGCCGAGGTTGCGCTCGTTGCGGATCGTCCGGATGCCGCGGCATTTCGCCAGCCATTTCGCGGTGCCGTCGCTGGACGCGTCGTCGACCACGATCAGCTCGAAGGCCGTCTCGTTGGACGCGCGGATGACGCTGTGCAGGCACGCGGCGGTGAAGTGCAGCTGGTTGTAGACCGGGATCACCACGCTCATGCGCGGCGCCGCGGGCTCGTCGAAGCGGACCGGCGCGGCGACCCGGTCGGCGGTCGGCACGGGGGTGGTGCCGACGGGCTCCGGCGCCGCTTCCTCGGGCGTCGGCGACTGCATCATGATCAGGGTCTGCTTCAAGCCGCGCAGCCGGACGTGGTGGGCGAAACGACCGATCAGTGCCGGCCAGTTGAGCGGGTTGGCCAGCCGCTTCAGGCGCCCGCCGCCGAACAGCCGGCTGGCCACGCGCAGGGGGCGGGTGATCCTCCAGGACCGGCTGCCGAGAATGCGTTCGCGCTCGGCCCGCAGGTGGTCGAGTTCGCCGGCCAGCGTGTCGCGCTGGCGCTGGACCTCCGACAGCGCCCGCCGGTGTTCCCGGTCCATCCGCCCGATCGTCGCCTGCTGCTCCTTGCGGGTGGCTTCGAGCTCCTCGGCCCAGCGGCTGCGTTCGCGGAACTGGCGTTCCATCGTCTCGGCCCAGCGGGTGCGCTTGTCGAGGTCCTGCTCCAGCGCATCGCGCCGTGCCTCGGCGCGGTCGGCCCGCTGGCGGGTGCGCGCCAGCGCCGAGGCCACGCGACCGTAGTCGGCGTGCGCCGCGGACGCGCCCCCGTAGGACGCGGCCCGGGGAGCAGCGGCCGGGCACAGCGCGTCGTAGGCCGCGACCATGGTGGCCAGGTCGTCCTGCGGCGGCACGTTCGCGGCCATCTCCACCAGCCGCTCCGGCGCGTCCAGCAGCCGCTCGATGCAGTCGACCAGCGCGTCCGCGTCGGGCTCGAACAGCAGGCCGTCGCGGCCGTCGTCGATGCGCTCGGCGAAGCTGCCGACCCGGGTCGCGGCCACCGGCAGGCCCAGCGCGCGCATCTCGCTGAGCGTGTAGTTCCAGGTCTCCGGAACCGTCGACAGGAGCAGTGCCGCGTGCGGGTGGAGGGCGGCGATCAGCGTCGGCAACTCGTCGCGCCGGTAGCCGGGGACGACATCGATGCCCGAGCGTCCGAACAGCCGGTAGCCGTCCCGACCGCAGCCCAGCGCGGTCAGACGGACCCGGCCGGCCAGCCGCGGCAACGCGGCTTCGAGCAGGTCCAGGCCCTTGCCTTCGGTCAAGCGGCCCGGAATGACCAGCCGCAACGGTTCGTCCGAACCAGTCCCCGGCGGCGGGGCGTCGATCGGCGCCGGCTCGGAGGCAAACGGCCGGAAGCCATGCGGGACCAGGTCGATGTCCAGGTCGGCATCCGGGTGAAGCGCCTGCCAGCGGCGCGCCACGTGCGCCGTCGGCGCGACGCAGCGCACCGGCCCGCTCTGCACCGCCTCGAGCCAGTCCCGGTCCAGCGCGTTCCAGAACGCCGGATCCGGCGGCTGGAGGCGCATCGTCGATCGCTGGGCCTCGACGGCGGCCGCGCGCGCCGCGTCCGGATCGCCGTCGTTCGCATCGAGAAACGGTTGCGGATCGTGCCCGAGCAGGGGCCAGGCCGGGTAGAAATCGTGCAGCACCTGGATCGTCGGACGCCCGGAAATCAGCGCGGCCAGCGAATGGCCGACCAGCGACGAGACGACGACCCGCCCGACCCCGTAGCGCTCGAGCACGGACGCCAAGGCCGCTTCGTAGCCCTCGTGGTGGGCCACGCTGCTGGCGATCTGCGGCGCCAGCGCCAGTTCGCGGATCACCCCGCGGCCCGGTCCCAGTGCGCACAACTGGAGCCGCCGGCCGCAGACCGTCCCGGGGCCGTCGGACACGGCGACCAGGACGAGCTGGGGCGCGTCGCTGCCGTCGATGAAGTCCTCGATCCAGCGCCAGACCCCGCCGCCCCAGCTGTGGGCGATATGCAGCGTGACCGGCCGGTCGTCCGGGTAGGGGAGTTCGCGGACGCCTTCGTCCACCAGGCCGCGCACGCGCTCGGCGAGATGGCCGTGCGGGGGCTCGGGTCCGACATCGTCGTCCGCTGCCTGCGCCGCAGGCCGCTTCGCGACCAGGTACCCATCGTCGAGCAGCGCGGCCGGTCCGTGACGGTCGGCCCCGGCGCGCAGCCAGAGCGCGTCGGCAAGGGCGGCCTCGGCCGGTCCGCCGTCGACGGACTGCCACACGCGATCGCAGGCCCAGGCGACCAGCGACGGGCGATCGGCATCGCCCGTCTCCAGGCCGCGCAGCGGATCGCAGGCCGGCGCGTGATCGCCGGGAAACAGCAGGCGCGCGGGCCGATCCTCGAGCCCGGCGAGGGCCCGGACCAGGTCGGGGAAATGATCGGGAAGGACGAGATCGGCGCGAAGCACCAGCAGGTCCCGGTCTGGATGCGCGGAACGGACGGCTTCGATCGCCGAGTCGACGCCCCCGGTCAGCGACTCCGCGCAGGGCGGCGCGTCGACGCCGACCACGTGCGCCTCGAGACCCAGCGCGTGGATGCAGTCGGCGACGGCGGCAGGGTCCGGACGATCGCTTCGTCCATCACCGGGTCGCGCCCACAGCAGCAGCCGTGGAAGCGGGGCCTCGGGCGCGCCGGGCCTAGCCATCGGCCGGGAGCCCGCAGGCGTCGGCCACGCCATCCATCCACCGTCGCCGAGCGACGCGGCGCACGGGCAATGGTGTTCCTATAATGCGGCGCATGAATCCGGGACCCATCGAAACCAGCGACCTGTTCCACGTCGAAATGCAGCCGGCAATTATCGGCCATCGCTCCGCGCTTGTCATGGGCGCCCGGAGAACCATGGACGCCCGGAGAACCTGAGCCCCGTGGCCCGCAAGAAGGCGTCGAAGAAGAAACGCAGCCGCCGCGCCGCGCCGCGCGGCCGAAGCTCCGCCACCGGGAACCGGCGCCGCTGGCCGTGGCGGGTCGCGCTGTTCCTGCTCGGTGTCGCGATCGGCCTGTTCGGTCCGTGGATCGTCTACCTCGACCGCGAGGCCGCCACCCGCTTTGCCGAGCGCCAGTGGACCCAGGCCAGCCGGCTCTACGCGCGCCCACTGGAACTGCACGTCGGCCGACCGATCTCCGCCGCCGACCTCGAACTCGAGCTGAACGCGGCCGGCCTGGTCGAGAGCGAGCCGCTGCTGCCCGGCCGCTGGCGCGAGCGCGACGGCCGCTACACGATCGCGCTGCCCGAGGCCCGCTTCGCCGACGGCCTTCAGCCCGCGACCACGCTGGGCGTCACCCTGCGCGATGGCCGCATCCGATCGCTGGAGTCGATCGACGACACGGGCCGACGCGACCTCGCCCTGGCCCGCCTGCCCCCGGCCGAGCTCGGCAGCCTGCTGCCGCTGGACGAGCGCGACCGCACGCTGATCCCGATCGCCGAGTTCCCCACGCTGCTGGTCGCCGGCATCCAGGCCGTCGAGGATCGCCAGTTCGGCCGGCACCACGGCGTCGATCCGAAGGCGATCGTCCGCGCCGCGTTGCGCAACCTGATGTCGCGCGACGTGGTCCAGGGCGGCAGCACGATCACCCAGCAACTGGTCAAGAACCTGTTCCTGTCCAGCGAGCAGACCCTGCTCCGGAAATTCAACGAGGCGGTCATGGCGATCAGCCTCGAGGCGCGCTTCAGCAAGGCCGAGATCCTCGAGGCCTACCTGAACGACGTGTACCTCGGCCAGAACGGCAACCAGGCCATCCACGGCTTCGGCCGGGCCGCCGAGCACTATTTCGGGTTGCCGGTGCAGTCCCTGTCCACCGACCAGATCGCGCTCCTCGCCGGCATGGTCCGCGGCGCGTCCTGGTACCACCCCGCGCGCAACCCGGAGCGCGCCCGGAACCGGCGCGACCTGGTCCTGCAGGTCTTCCACGACACCGGCCTGATCGATGGCGCCGAGCTGGAGCGGGCGCGGGTGCGTGAACTCGGCGCCGACGTGCGCGACCTGGCCCCGCGCCGCGCCCATCCGGCGTTCATCGACCTGGTGCGGCGCCAGCTCCGCGCCGATTACCGCGAATCCGACCTGCGCGTCCAGGGCCTGCGCATCTTCACCACGCTGAGCCCCTCGGCCCAGCATCACGCCGAGCGCGCGCTGGCCGAGGGCCTGCCCGCGGTGGAAGCCGAGGCCGGATCGCTGCAGGGCGCGATCGTGCTGGCACAGCCCGACTCCGGCGAGGTCCGCGCCCTGGTCGGCGACCGCAACTACCGTCGGCCGGGCTTCAACCGTGCCCTGGACGCGCGGCGGCCGGTCGGTTCGATCCTGAAGCCCTTCGTCTATCTCCTGGCCCTCGCGCAGCCGGACCGCTACACCCTGGTCACGCCGGTCGAGGACGCGCCGCTTTCCGTACCGCAGGCCGGCAAGCCCGACTGGACGCCGAGCAACTACGACGGCCTCAGCCACGGCACCGTGCCGCTGCTGACGGCGCTGGCCAACTCCTACAACCAGGCCACGGTCCGGGTGGGCCTGGAGATCGGTGTCGACCGGCTGTTCGGCCTGCTCGAGAACCTCGGCATCGAGCCCGGCGGGCAGCGCCACCCGTCGGCGCTGCTCGGCGCGGTGGACCTGACCCCGCTGCAGGTCACCCAGCTGTACCAGGCGCTGGCCGCAGGCGGCTATTCCACGCCGCTGCGCGCGATCACCGACGTGGTCGATCCCGGCGACGGCGCGGTCGGCCGCTACCCCGTTCGCCTGCGACCGATTCGCGAACGCGACGCGCTGGCGCTGCTGGACTTCGCGCTCGAAGAGGCGGTCGCGCGCGGCACCGGCCGGTCCCTGGCCGCGCGCCTGTCCGCCCCGGCGGCCCGGCGCGCGGTCGTCCGCGGCAAGACCGGCACCACCAACGACCGCCGCGACGCCTGGTTCGCCGGCTTCACCGAACGCTGGCTGGCCGTGGTCTGGGTCGGCCGCGACGACAACCGGCCCGCCGCCGTCAGCGGCGCAACCTCGGCGCTGCCCGTGTGGGCCCGCCTGTTCGACGCCCTGCCGCACCAGCCGACGCCGCGCCAGTGGCCGGACAGCCTGGAATGGTTCTGGATCGACTGGCCCAGCCCGCTGCTGGCCGACGAGGACTGCGAAAGCGCGCGCGCCGTGCCGTTCGTTTCCGGCTCGCAGCCCGACGCCTATTCGCGCTGCGTGCGGCGCGGGCTGCTGGATCGCTTCCGAAGAGATTGACCCGTTCGCTCGCAAGCTCACTCCCACAGCCAGGGCCCTCGCCCGCAAGCGAAGGGGCCCCCTGTGGGAGTGAGCTTGCGAGCGAAGAGGACTCTCCAGGAACGACTGCACCACCCTCATCCGGTATCCTTCAAGACATGACATCGACGCCCCGAATCCCCGTCCTGCGCCCCGCCCTCGCAGCCCTCGTCGTGCTGCTCCTCGCCGCCTGCGCGGCCACGCCCCCGGCGCCCGACGAGCGCCGCACGGTCGAGGACCGCGTGCGCGCGCCGGCGGTCGAGAACGACGACGCCGAACTGCAGGTCTACACGCTGCGCAACCCGGCCGTCGAATCGCTCGAGCGCCAGGCCAGGTCCGCCGAGGCCGAAGGCAACCTGAACCTCGCCGAGCAGCTGCTGGAACGCGCATTGCGAATCGATGGCCGCGACCCGGCCGCGCTGCAGTTCATGGCCGAGGTCCAGCTGCAGCAGGGCCGCGTAGACCAGGCCGGCAGCTACGCCCAGCGCGCCTGGGACGCCGGGCCGCAGGTCGGCGCGATCTGCCAGCGCACCCTCCGCACCCTGATCATCGTCCACGAACGGGCGTCTGACTGGGACCGGGCGCAGCGCGCCCGGGACCGGCTGTCGCAATGCCGGGTCGCGCCGCCGGAGCGCTTCTGATGCCCCGCCGCGGCGCTGCGGCGCCCCGGGTGCGGGTCTCCGGTCCGCGCTAGGCCGTCGCCATGCAAACCCTGGATCACGCCTTCGACCGGGACGGCGCGCTGGCAGAGTTGCTCGAGGACTTCCAGCCGCGGCCGGGCCAGGCGCGACTTGCCCGGCGAATCGCCGACTGCCTGGAGCACCGGCGCGACCTGGTCGCCGAGGCCGCCACCGGCACCGGCAAGACCCTGGCCTACCTGTTGCCGGCGCTGGCCCGCGGCGAGCGGGTGATCATCTCCACCGGCACGCTGAACCTGCAGGACCAGCTGTTCCAGCGCGACCTGCCGCTGGCCCTGCGCGCGACCGGGGCCGAACTCGACGTCGCACTGCTCAAGGGCCGCGCCAACTACCTGTGCCCGCAGCGCATGGACCGCGCCGACGACGGGCCCGTCGAGCTGGACCCGGACACCCGCGACGACCTCGACACGGTGCGGCGCTGGGCCCGCCGGACCGTTACCGGGGAGATCCGCGAGGTGTCCGGCATTCCCGAACGGGCCCGGATCTGGCCGCTGGTCACCTCCACGGTCGACAACTGCCTCGGCTCCGAGTGCCCGAGGCTGAACGACTGCTGGGTGCTGCGCGCCCGCCGCCAGGCCCAGGACGCCGACGTGGTCGTCGTCAACCATCACCTGCTGTTCGCCGATCTCTCCCTGAAGCAGACCGGCTTCGGCGAGGTGCTGCCCGGCGCCGACGCGATCATCGTCGACGAGGCGCACCAGGTGCCCGATGTCGCCACCCGGTTCTTTTCCCGCAGCGTTTCGGCGTGGCAGCTCCGCGAACTGGCCCGCGACACGCTCAAGGCCTGCGGCACTGCGGAGGGCACGCTGCACGTGCTGCGCGAACCGGTCGACGGCCTGGAGCGCGCCCTGCAGCACCTGGCCAGCGCCGCGCACCGGCTACCCGAACGCGGCGACTGGGGCCGCCTGCGGCCGCTGCTCGATGACCTGCACGGCCTGCAGCAGGCGCTGCATGCCCTGGCCGATGCGCTGGCGCCGCTGGAGGGCGGCTCGCGCGAACTGGCCAGCTGCCACGACCGGGCCCGGGCCCGGTCCGAGACGCTCGACCTGCTGCTCGCCGACGATGCCCCGGGCGTGCGCTGGTTCAGCTGCCGGCGCGGACGCCTGTCCCTGACCCTGACGCCGCTGGACATCGCCGAGGAGTTCCGCAAGCTGCGCTCGGAACGCACCGCGACCTGGATCATGACCTCGGCGACCCTGGCGGTGAACGGACGCTTCGACCATTTCACCCGCCGCCTCGGCCTCGACGACCCGGAGACCGAGGTCGTCGAAAGCCCCTTCGACTATGCCCGGCAGACCCGCCTCTGGCTTCCGGACGGCCTGCCTGAGCCGGGCGACCCGTCGCATACGGAAACGCTCCTCGAGCAGGTCCTGCCCTTGCTCGAAGCGAGCCGGGGCCGTGCGTTCCTCCTGTTCACCTCCCACCGGGCGCTGCAGCGCGCTGCGGCCTGGCTGCGCGCCAACAGCCGCTTCCAGCTGCTGGTCCAGGAAGACGCGCCGCGCGACGTGCTGCTCGAGGAGTTCCGTGCCGGACCCAATCGCCTGCTGCTGGGGGCGGCGAGCTTCTGGGAAGGGGTGGACGTGCGCGGCGAAGCGCTGCAGGTCGTGGTCATCGACAAGCTGCCGTTCGCCGCCCCCGACGACCCGGTGCTTTCGGCCACGATCCGCGCGGTGCGCGAGTCCGGCGGCAACCCGTTCGCCGAGCTCCAGGTTCCGAACGCGGTCCTGGCGCTGAAGCAGGGCGCGGGCCGATTGATCCGGCATGCCGCCGACCGCGGCGTGCTGGTGCTCGGCGATCCGCGCATCCTCGGCAAGTCCTACGGCCGCATGTTCATCAAGAGCCTGCCGCCGATGCCGCGCGTGCGCTCGCGCGACGAGGCCGTCGCCTTTCTCGAGGACTGGTCCGCATGAAGCGCCTGGCGATCGAGACCGCCTTCGAGACCTGTTCCGTGGCCCTCGACATCGACGGCGAGGTCCGCGCGCGTTCGCGGACCGAACCGCGCGCCCATGGCCGCCTGCTGCTGCCGTTCGTCGACGAACTGCTGGCCGAGGCCGGCATCGTGCTGGGCGAGCTCGACGCGCTGGTCGTCGACCGCGGACCGGGCAGCTTCACCAGCCTGCGGATCGGCCTGGGCGTGGCCCAGGGCCTGGCGATGGCCCACGACCTGCCGGTCCATCCGGTCTCCAGCCTCGCGATGATCGCTGCCGCCGGCCGCGACCCCGACGGCCCCGGTCCCGTACTTGCCGCGATGGACGCGCGCATGGGCGAGGTCTACGCCGCGATCTACCGCTTCGACGACGGCCGGGCCGAACTGCAGGGCCGCGAGGTCCTCTGCGCACCGGGTGACCTGCCCGACCCCGGAGGTCCCGCCCGGGGCGCCGGCAGCGCGTTCGAGGTGCACGGCGACCGCCTGCCGGCGTCGATCGTCGGCGAACTGGCCTCGATCCGCGCCGATGTCCGGCCCGACGCCGGTGTGCTGCTGCAGCTCGGTGCCCACGTCGAACCGGTCGCGGCCCACGAGCTCGTGCCGGTCTATCTCCGTGACCGGGTCACCCACTGAGCCATCCCTTCCCTGCATGGGCCGATGGCCGGACGCCGACGGTCCCCGGGAGCTCACAGTGAATACCGGATTCAGCGCCATATCGAGCGACAGCCCGTCCTTCCCGTCGTGACGCCGGGGCAGTAGAATGTCGAGTTCGTCACAGGCGGCCAAGGCGCGTCGGTCGAGCAGCATCGACCACCCGGCCGATCGCACCACGGGGCAACAAGGGGCTGCCTTCCATGAACAGCGCTGTCGAACCCATCGACCAGAAGCACGTGATCGGCCGGTCCTTCGGCAACGTCACGATCGTGCGCGAGCTGGGTCGCGGATCGATGGGTGCGGTGTTCATCGGCTTCCAGAAATCGCTGAAGCGCCAGGTCGCGGTCAAGCTGCTCCCGAAGGGCCCCCAGACCGCCGACTGGGGGGCACGCCAGTTCCAGGACGAGGCCGAGACCGTCGCGGTGCTCGCCCATCCGAACATCGTGCCCATCTTCGAAATGGGCGAGGACGACGACTACTACTTCCAGGTCATGCAGCTGGTCGACGGCGCCGACCTCGGCCGGATGATCCGTCACCGCCTGAAGCACCCGGTGCCGTCGAAGCGCCGCATGGCGCCGCAGACCGCGGTGGGCCTGGTCATGCAGGTGCTCGAAGGGCTGGGCTATGCGCACAAGCACGGCGTGGTCCACCAGGACATGAAGCCGGCCAACATCATGGTGGACCGCGCCGACCTGCGGCCGATGATCGTGGACTTCGGCATCGCGCGCACCGCCCGCACCGAGTACTGGGCCGAGGGCATGGTGGTCGGTTCGGCGCTGTACCTGTCGCCCGAGCAGGCGGCCGGGCGCGAAACCGACGCGCGCACGGACCTCTACGCCATGGGCGTGGTCCTGTTCGAGGCGCTGGCCGGCCAGCTGCCGGTGCGCCAGGAAGACGACACGGACCTCCTGATGCGCAAGATGGAGCGCCCGGACACGCTGTTCCTGACTCGACCTTCGGAAACCGCACCCGGCATCGACTCGGAGCTGGAACGCATCATCGTCAAGTCCACCGCCGCGCTGCGCGAGGACCGCTTCAGCAGCGCGGAGGCCATGCGAGCGGCCCTGCGCGACTGGCGCGTGCACCAGGGCATCGGGGCATGAGCGAAGAGCAGCCCGCCCTCGATCAGCGCCGCGCCGAGATTCTCGGCCGGCAGTTCAATGCCATGCTGATCAACGCCACCGCCTACGGCACCGAGCATCCGCAGATGCTGCGGGCCTGCACGACCTTCCGCGAGAACCTGGTCCCGGTGGCCGAAGCGCTCGGCGAAGTCACCCTGATGCTCGATCGAGGGGCGCTGTTCATCGAGGACTTCCGTGCCGACGAGAACTTCAGCGCCAACCGCATCCAGACGCTGTTCCGGGCCCTGGGCCTGCAGTCGTTGACTTTTTCACCGGCCCTGAGCGACGAGGAACTGGCCTCGGCGATGGAACACCTCGTCCGCGCCGATGAGTTGGGCGACGCCGATGCCTACAAGGCCGCGCTCGGCGAGGCCGACGTCACGTCGATCAAGGTCAACCACATCGTGCTCAAGCGGATGACTTCCGACGACGAGGTGATCGAGCGCGACGGTCTGGCCCAGCTGACGGACCTGGCCGAACAGGCCTCGGCCGAAGGCGCGTCGACGCGCGACGACCTGGCGACCGGCGACCTGCTCGCGCGCATCGAGCAGGTCTTCGCGATGCGCAACCTGATCGAGCCGCCCGAGGAGTCCGACGAGGACGCCGACGACGCCGCCACCGCCCAGCGCGTGGCCGCGCAGATCCGCGCGCTCGGCGACCAGGTCGGCGAAAGCCGCGGAAACCTGTCGCTGGACGTGGTGCTTGAAGCGGTCGAGACCATGAAGCGCGACCTGGCTGGCGCGCTGGAGGACCAGAAGGAAACCGCCCGCTTCCTCGCCGAGAACGGCGGCATCATCGACGAGGTCGACCAGCTCACCTACCGCACCGTCGTCGCGCTGGTCTGCGAGGAATACCAGGCCGGCCAGACCTCCCCCCGCCGGCTGGCCCAGATCATTCGCCGCCTGTTGCCGGATTCGCGCGACATCAAGCGCCTGCTGCCGCTGCTCAAGCAATCCCTGATGGACGACGGCATGCCGCTGGCCACGTGGCTGAAGTTCGTCAACGAACTGACCGCGGAGCTCAAGAGCGAGAACC
Source organism: Halomonas denitrificans (assembly GCA_019800895.1). NCBI lineage: Bacteria > Pseudomonadati > Pseudomonadota > Gammaproteobacteria > Oceanospirillales > Halomonadaceae > Halomonas > Halomonas denitrificans. Next base: position 162,507 of record JAHVKF010000003.1, on the reverse strand, counting down.
TGGTCCAGGTGCTCGCCGAAGGCGCCGACGAGATCGGCATGGGCGTCGACGAGCTCCTGGCCGAGATCCAGCACCACCCGGGCGAGGCGGCGCGGTTGATCGTCCTGGCCGCCGAACTGCGCCGGTCCAGCGACGACGACGGCGACCGGCTCTCGAAGGTTCTCGCCGACCACATCGAACATGCCACGGTCGGCATGCTGCCCGACCCCGGCGGCCGCGTGACCCGCTTCAACCGCGAGTCGATCCGCAAGGTCCAGAGGGACCTGCTGGAAAAGGTCCGCTCGCAGGGCCTGGACGAGGAGACGACGCGGCGCGTCTCCGAAGCGCTCGACGGCCGCTTCGAGAATTTCGTCATCACCGCCCGCTCGAAGCACGTCTCGGACTTCCTGAAGACCTCCAGCGCCGATGCCAAGACCCTGGTCGGCGCGCTGGACGGCATGGTCGAGAACCGCGCCGACCTGGAGCGCATGGACGGATCGCTGCGCCGTGCGTTGAAGGACCGCGGCATGGAGGACGACGAAGTCCAGAGCGTGCTGGACCAGGCCGTGTCGCGGGTGCGCAAGCGCAACCGCATCGAGTTCATCCCCGGCGACGCGCTGGCGCCCATCGCCACCATGTACTTCCTGAACCGCGAAGTGCTCTCGGCGGTCCGCTACGGCACGCACTTTTCCGGGCTGATGCTGATGATCGCGCAGGTCTGCCACGAGGACGGCGACTGGCGGACGATCACCCCCGACGAGATCGAGGCGGTGATGCCGCGCATCCTCGACGCCCTGCCCCTGCACCTGCGCGACCTCGACCTGCTCGGCATGCTCGGCGACAAGTTCAGGAACGTGCCCCTGGTCCTGCTGCCGATGACCCCGCAGGAGGGGGCCTCGCACGTCCTCGAGCGCATCGTCGAGGGCCTGAACGACTCGGAGTTCCACCTCGAGGGCGAGACGGTGAAGCTCAAGGTCGTCGGCACCGCCATGCAGTTCGACCCCGAAGTCACCCCCGACGCCAAGCGCTACATCCAGCGCCTCCGCGGCACGCTTGCTTCGCACCTGGTCTCGGCGCTGCGCAATACCTGATCGCCCGGCCCGGGCGACCCGCCGCAGACCGTGGATTTTCCCCATTGCCTCGCAGTGACATCCTGCTGGAGGGGGCTTGCGCGCGAACGGTTCCTGCCTCGCCCCACCCTTCGCCCGCAAGCGGCCTCCCACAGGAAAACCGGCGCTCGGTGCTGCCAGCCTATTGGAGGGCGCTTGCGCGCGACCCGGGAGAGCCTCGGAGATTCGCGCACATTTCTTTCAGGTCGAGGCCGCGGCACCGTTCGGACTTCCAGCTATCGAATCCTGGCCTTGAGCCGAAGGAATGGCCGCTCGATCGCCAGGTGAAGGACGACGGCGTAGGCAAACGACAGGAACAGATAGAAGATCAGAAACAGGGGGACGAATCCGGCCGAGCCGCCAGCGAGCCCCTCCGCCCAGGCCACGCTTGCTTCGATTGTCGTGTAGTGGGTGAGATAGAGCGCATAGGAAAGCCGCGCTAGCACCCGGAGGCTGCGTGAGCCCATGAAGCGTAAGCCCCTGCCCTTGATGAACAGCGAGGCGAGAAGCGCGGCACCGCAGCAGACCGAGAAGGCCGGGATGGCCAGAAGGGTCATCCCCATGGTTCCGGGCTGCGCCCATTCCCGCGCACCGAGGATCACGATGGCCGCCCCGGCAGATGTTGCGAGAACGACTCCCGCACGATGTTCGATCACACGCTTGCACACTGCAATCCGGGAGAGTTCGAAGCAGATGACACCGACCATCAGCCCGTCGAGGCAGCCATGGAATGGAGCGCGTACCTGCCAGAAAAATTCCGGATAGTGGTCCGGTGACAACACCATCCAGTTCATCGCTCTCGCGGCGACCGACAGCATCATCAGGAAAGACAGAAACGCCAGACGCTTGCCGGCGTGATCCTGTCGCCAGACAATCGCGACGAGAAAAGGGGCAAGAAGATAGAACTTTTCCTCTGTCGCGAGCGACCAGAGGGGAACCAGTAGTTGCGTACCCAGATAGTCCTGAAGAAAGACCGCGTGGATGGCCAGTTCGACCAAGGGGCGGTCTACCTCGATCGAATAGCCTGGCAGCACACCCAGCATGCAGATCGCGATGATGGCGTAGTACAAGGGAAAGGTCCGCAGCACGCGTTTCTTCAAGTAGCTCGATGGAAAGCCGCCGGTCCAACCGCGATGCCGCTCGTGGCTCAAGGTTCTGGCGATCAGGAAGCCGCTCAGGACGAAGAACAGATCCACTCCCAACCAGCCGTTACGAAGCACGAGCCAGGCGACGCCTTGCACAGCCGCAAGTGAATCGGAATCGAAGTTTGCGAAAGGCAGCGTGGCATGCCGCGCGAGCACCAGAAGGATCGCGAATGCCCTGAGACCATCCAGCGCCGGATAGGCGCCCGGCTCCCCGATCAGGCGGGCACCGATCCAACGCAACCCCATCAGCCTTCCTGGCTTCCGATTCCCAATCTCTCTCGAATCGGTTTACGCCGAAGCTTCCAGATCAGCGAATCGACGATGTAGTGATGGAAGTTGATGGCCTGGTAGAACACGATCGTCAGCGGAATCGCGTATGAGCCCTGGAGGAGATCGATCACGCTGTCGACGGAGAAGTAGAACACCGTGGTGATCGTGAACAGCGCGAGGAAATACAGCCACCACCGACCGGGCTGGCTGAGGAAGGAAATCAGCCAGCCGCGACGGGAGACGCCGTCCTTGTAGCGCCGCTGGTTGAACAGGTAGACGAACAACAGGTACTGGGCGTTGTGCCAGATGTTGATGGCGAGCCAGCCGTGGTTGATCGACTCGGTGCCCGCGTAGGCGACCAGGAAGATCGCCAGGTGCGAGGCCACGAACGTCGGATAGGCCCAGCGGAACGCGCCCGATCGCAACTCCTTGCGCCAGCGCCACGCAAACACCAGTACCGCGCCGATGGACACGGACCACAGGAGCTGCAGCAGCAGGTCGTGGACCGGGAAGGTCCAGATCGGCATGTTCAGGAACAGCTTCGGCTGGCGGTCGATCATGGTCAGGAACGACGCCAGCGGCAGGCCGTAGAACCCGATGCGAAGAAAGGGATCCGCGCCGGCCCGGCCCATGCCGGCCCGGCCGAGGTAGGCCTTGGAAATGCCCTCGCTCTGGCGCAGGTAGTGCCACCACTGCCAGTAGAGGTAGGTGCTGGCCACGGCGACGATTCCTATCGTGTTGGCCATCAGCACCACGGCCCCGAGCACCAGCAGCGGCAGGACGAAGATCAGGAAGCGATGCTCGCGGACGGTCTGGAGGTCGGAGGCCAGCCGCGTGTAGGTCGCGATCACGTGGTGGTAGCCGAGCAACCAGAGGTCGAAGGCCAGGATCGGCCAGAACAGGTCGGGGTCGGCGTAGACCGCCGCCCAGGCCGCGAGTGCCAGGGTCAGCGTGCCGGCGATCAGGGTCGCATCGAAGGTCGGCCCCTTCAGGAGCCCGAGTCGATCCTGGATCGTGGTCGTGGTATTCGTCATCGGCCTGCCCCGGAAACAAGAAGGCCCCTGACGGGGTCAGGGGCCTTCGAGCGTACTACGATGCTACGCCGAAATTACGGAGCAGCGGCGTTGCGGCACTCGTTCGGGACCTGGTTGGCCTGGAAGCCAGCCTGCGTGCATTCCCACTCGATCGCGTCGGTGATCGCAGCCTGTTCCGGGGTCAGCGTGAACGTGCCACCCGGGCCTGCGGTCGACGTGATGGTGATGACGCCATTTCCACCCAGGGCCAGCGTGCAGAAGTCGGTAGCGCTCGGCGGGGTGTAGCCGGTGAAGTCACCTGCAGCGACCACGACGCCCTGCGACGAAGCCGACTCGGCGACGAAGGTCTTGGCGCCGCCGGCGATGCTGATGCACTCGGAGTTCTGAGCGCGGACCGTGTAGTCCTGGTAGGCCGGAATGGCGATGGCCATCAGGATGGCCAGAATGGCGATCACGATCATCAGTTCGATGAGGGTGAAACCGCCCTGGTTCTTCAGGTTGCGAATGTTGTTCATTGTGATGCTCCTGGTCGTAAAAGTTTCAAAGTTTCGGCGAATCCGGGAACACTGCAAGCTCCCTACGCACGGATGGTAATGCAGGTTTCGTGCCACGAGCAAGACGCCCTGATGCCCTAGAACGCTCGACTCGCGATGTGTGACCTTCGACCCAGATCGGCATCGAAACCACGTCCGCCATGCAACAGCCACTGACAAAAAACGTCAGCATGTGCCATCCATGGTCAGAAAAACCACCTGCCGGCCGTCGAGGCTGCAGATTTTTCCTCCCTGAACGTGATGCGCGTCACAACTTCGGCGCGAACCCGGCGTCGCGAAACCTTGACGCCACCCTTGTAATGCAATCCACGCGCCAGAAGGCAGGTGCACGGGCGGATTCCGGTCGGACGGTCGGATTTGCGCGACCAGCGGTTCGGCACACCGTGGGCCCGCATCGGGGCAGGTGACCAAATTGGTCCGCACCGGCGTCTTTTCGTCACACGGCCTGCGACTGCGAGCCCGCTGTCGTCCGCCGTTCCGCGTCCAGCAGCGCCTGCTTCCGCGCCAGGCCCCAGCGATAGCCGCCCGGCCCGCCGTCGGACCGCACCACCCGGTGGCACGGCACGACCACCGCCAGCGGATTGGCCCCGCAGGCCGAGGCCGCGGCCCGGTGAGCGCCCGGATGCCCCATGCGGTCGGCCAGCTCGGCGTAGGTGATCGTGCTGCCGGCCGGGATCTGCTGCAGCGCTTTCCACGCCCGCCGCTGGAACGCCGTGCCGTGGACGTCCAGCGGCAGGTCCGGACAGGATGCGGGACTCTCGATGAGCGCGACCACTCGCTCCAGCGTGTGCTGGAACGCCGGGCTGCCCGGTACGATCTCGGCGCGCGGAAAGCGCCGTGCGAGGTCGCCGCGGAGCGCCTGGTCGTCGTCGCCGAGCTGGACGGCACACAGCCCCCGGCCCGTGGCGGCGACCAGCACCCGGCCGAGGGCGCAGGCCGCGGTGCCGAACTCGATCCGCTCTCCGTGGCCGCCGGCGCGTGCGCGCGACGGCGTCATCCCCAGCCCTTCGCCGGCGGCCTGGTGAGCGCGACTGGTCGATCCGTAGCCGGCCGCATGCACGGCGTCGGTCACCGAGAGGCCGGCTTCCAGCGCGTCGACGAAGCGTGCCAGGCGCCGGGCGCGCAGGAACTCGCCCGGCGGCAGCCCCACCGACTGACGAAACGCGCGCTGGAAATGGCCGGTGCTCATGCCGACGGCCGCGGCCAGGTCGCTCACCCGGGCGTCGGGATCGTCGAGCGCCCGGCGGCAGGCAGCGAGGAGGCGGGGGTCGAGGGGGGCGGTCATGTCCGGGTTCCTTCGCTCGCAAGCTCACTCCCACAGGCGCTGGCAAGCTCATTCGCACAGGCGCAGGAATCGCGGGCGCCGCAGGGGGCAATGGGAGTGAGCTTGCGAGCGAAGCAGACGGTGGAGTGCATGCCTCCAATCTACTCCAGCCCGGGACCGACGACATTCCGATTCCTGACCCGATAAGCTTGCGGCTTCTTCCAGGAGCATCCGCCATGCATCCGAAGTCCATCCACCCGCTGGCCGAACGCATCCACGACGCCGCGCGCCGCGAGGTGCCGCTGGTGATGGGCATTCTCAACGTCACGCCCGACTCGTTCTCCGACGGCGGCCGGTTCCACGGCGTGGACGCCGCACTCGAACACGCGCGCCGGATGGTGGCCGACGGCGCCGACCTGCTCGATGTCGGCGGCGAATCGACCCGGCCGGGCGCCGAGCCGGTCGACGCCGACGAAGAACTCGAGCGCGTGGTGCCGGTGATCGAGGCGATCGCCGCCGAGCTCGATGTGCCGATGTCCATCGACACCATGAAGCCGGAGGTGATGCGCGGTGCGGTTGCGGCCGGCGCGGCGATGATCAACGACGTCAACGGCCTGCGAGCCGAAGGCGCGATCGAGGCGGCCGCCGAGCTCGGCGTGCCGGTCTGCGTGATGCACATGCAAGGCGAGCCGAGAACCATGCAGTCCGACCCGACCTACGAGGACGTGACCGAGGACCTGCTCGGTTTCTTCCGCGAGCGGATCCGCGCCTGCACCGATGCCGGCATCGACCCCGCCCACCTGGTCCTGGACCCGGGCTTCGGCTTCGGCAAGTCGCTGGACCACAACCTGCAGCTGCTGGCGGAGCTGGCCCGCTTCCGCACCCTGGGCCACCCCTTGCTGATCGGCATCTCGCGCAAGTCGATGCTGGGAAAGATTACCGGGAGAGAGGTCGCCGAGGACCGCGTCGCGGCTTCGGTGGCGGCAGCCGTGCTGGCGGCCGAGCGCGGCGGCAACATCCTGCGCGTCCACGACGTGGCCGAAACCGTCGATGCAGTGCGGGTGCTGGCCGCGATGCGAGAGCGGGGGGGCGCTCGGCCCTGAGATCGCTGGGCACCGGCCAATTGGAGGGCGCGTTCGCGCGAACTCTTCCGCCGGCCCCCTTCGCTCGCAAGCTCACTCCCACATGAATCACGGCTGTCGAACCCAGGCGCCTTTTCGAGGGCGCTCGCGTGCGAACCGGGCGGACGCTCGAATTCGACAGACGAGGGCCGCCTGTGGGAGGGCGCTTGCGAGCGAACGCCCCGGCGACCCGCTTCCTCTCCCGCCAGGAACACCCTAGAATCTGCGGACCCCCTTCCAGGACGCCTGCCATGCTGCGCTCGACCCTGCTCGCATTCCTCCTGATCTACGCGCTGCCGGCCCCGGCCCAGGATGCGACCGCCGTACCGGAATCGGCGGCGTCCGTCGAACCTTCGACGGCCGGTGAAAGCGCCGGAAATGCACCCCCCACCGGCCTCCTGCCCCGGCAGGAACGGATGCTGCGCAGCGGCCACGGCATGGGCCTGGCCCGCGCCGCCGAACTCAACGGCTACCCAGGACCGCGCCACGTTCTCCAGCAGGCCGATGCCCTGGACCTGACCGACGAGCAACGCGCAGCGACCTCGGCCCTGGTCGAGCGCGTGCGCAGCGACGCGGTCGCTCTGGGCCAGCGGATTCTCGACGCCGAGGCCGAACTGCACGCGATGTTCGCGACCGATACGTCCGAGGGACGCGGTGCGCCTTCTCCCGATGCGGTCGAAGCCCAGCTCGCCGAGATCGCCGAGCTGAGTGCCGAGCTGCGCGCGGTGCACCTGCTCGCCCACCTTGAACAGGCCGCGCTGCTGACCGAAGCCCAGAAGGCGGCCTACCGCCCGATGTACGGCGACGCCCGCGAGCGCCGACGGGGCCGCGGAGCGGGCAACCGGGACGGCGATTGATCGAATCGGGTTCGGCGCTGTCCGTGTAAGGGCGACCCTCGCCCCCAAACGTCTCGGGTCAATCTCATTCGCCTGCGAGGCAGGCTCCCACAGAGGCCGGCCAAAGGCGGGAGGAGTTCCTGTAGGAGCGGGCCTTGCCCGCGAACGTCTCGGGTCAATCGCGTTCGCCTGCAAGGCAGGCTCCCACAGAGGCCGGCCAAAGGCGGGAGGAGTTCCTGTAGGAGCGGGCCTCGCCCGCGAACGCCTCGGGTCAATCTCATTCGCCTGCGAGGCAGGCTCCTACAGACGAGGACAGGCGGGCGATTCCTGTTTCACCACCCCGCCATCCCGATCGATCAGGAGGACCGCCGTCAGCGATTTCCTACCTGCAATCGAGCCTATTTCCGATGACCTCAACGCCGCGCCGGCCTTAGACTGAACGGGTTGGCAAGAGCGGCCGTTCGACGGCCAATGAGGAGAGACGCATGCAATCGATCGAGGCAATCTTCGGGCTGGTCATGCTGCTGGCCGGCGCTACCATCTACCAGTGGGTCGACGAGGACGGCAACCGCCACTACTCGGATCGCAAACCGGACGTCGAGCAGTTCGTGGAAGTCGAACTGGACGAAGGCTCGATCTCCACCTACCGCGCGGTTCCGACCCCGGCTCCGGCGGAAAACGGCGAGGGCCCCGAGAACGCCGGGGCAGCCGGACCCGAGACGCCGGAGCGTGCCGCGCGATCGAACGCCGCCGCGCGGCGCGACGAGCTCGAGCGCTATTGCAACGACCTGCTCGAGGACCTGGACGCCGTCCAGGACCAGCTCCGCCGCGGCTACCGCGAACCGCGCGGCCAGCAGCTCCGCGACCGCCGCCGCGAGCTGCGGGCGGCGTATCGGCGGGAGTGTGTCTAGCGGGGATTCCAAGTGGCCGGCCCGCTTCAACCCGACTTCCACGAATGCTCGAATTCGGCAGGACAAAGCCACCTGTGGGAGTGAGCTCGCGAGCGAACCCGGTGGATGCTCGCAATCGGCAGATTAAAACCGCCTGTGGGAGTGAGCTTGCGAGCGAACCGGTCGGTCCAAGGAAGGAGCAGGACAGACCCACCTGTGGGAGTGAGCTCGCGAGCGAACCCGGTGGATGCTCGCATTCGGCAGATTAGAGCCGCCTGTGGGAGTGAGCTTGCGAGCGAACAGGGCTCGACGACATGCAATGACATCGATGAATCCTGAGAAGGCCAGAAGCGCCGACCCGGTGTTTCATAGCAGGAGACTGCGGACCGGTCGAACCTCCAGTCCTGGCGGCGTTTACCTGGTCACGATCGTCACTCGTCAGAGGACGACCGTTCTATCCAACCTTGCCGCCGGCCGAGCCGTTGTCGGGGCGCTGCGGTCTTGCAGGAACGATGCGGAAACGATCTGCTTCGTGGTGATGCCCGACCACCTTCATTGGCTTCTACAGCTTGGCCCGAGACTGTCGATTTCCCAAGTCGTCTCGAAAACCAAGTCGGCGGTTTCGAGGAACTTCCCTGTGCGGCTCAGGGGACGTTCGCCGATCTGGCAGAGAGGTTTCCACGATCGCCGACTTCGGCCCAGTGAGGACCTGCGATCGGTGGCCCGATACGTGATCGAGAATCCTGTTCGCGCAGGACTGGTCCAGTCGATCCGGGACTATCCTCATTGGGATGCAAGCTGGCTTTGACCTTCGCTCGCAAGCTCACTCCCACAGGAGTCACCCTGGTTCCGGTCGCCTGCGAGGCTGCCTCCCACAGGAGTGATGACCCTTGCCTGCAAGCAAGGGCCCACAGAGGTGATGGCTTTCGCTCGCAAGCTCACTCCCACAGGAGGTGCTTCCCGTCTCCGCGCCCTTACAGCCCCCACCAAGCCAGCACGTACGACTCCATCAGTTCCTCGCGGTGCGGTTCGACCATGTCGATGGTCTCCTGCGGGACGGTCTGGGTGAACTGTCCGGCGTTGCCGCTCTGGGCGATGGCGGCGACGGCGACGCCCTCGCCGAGCGCGCGGTAGACGCGGTCGCGGGTGTAGTTGTATTCCTCGATCGAGAATCGGTGCGTGTTCAGCGCTTCGACCTGGGCGCGCTTGCCGGCGATCAGCAGGTCGGCGAGGTCCGCGTAGGCGCCGACCATGTCGCCGATGCCGGCCTGGCCGCCGCGCTCGTCGATCTCGGCTTCGAGCTCCTCGTACTTGGTCTTCAGCTCGGTCAACCGGCCTTCGAGTTCACCCCGCATCTGGCGCTGGGCGGCCAGGAAGCGCTGGAAGCGCGCCTCGTCGAGCGTGCCGTCGCCGGGCGGGGCGAAGGACTCGCGATTCTCGATCGAATCGTTGAGCTCCTGGAATTCCTGGCCGAGTTCGGCCATGCCGCCGACGAACTCCATGCCGGGCTTGATGACCTTGACGTAGGTGACGATGCCGCCGGCCACGGCGACGAGGACGAACACGCCCAGGCATCCGATGAGTACTTTCTTCATGGTGATGCTTCCTCCCGTTGATGCCTACAAGGTACGGGAAACGGGGGCGGAACGGGACATCTTCGCTCGCGAGCTCGCGCCCACCAGAGCGATGGCCTTCGCTCGCAAGCTCACTCCCACAGGAGTGATGTCCTTCCCTCGCAAGCCACTCCCACAGGATTGATGACCCTTGCCCGCTAGCTCGACCCCACAGGAGTGATGGCTTTCGCTCGCGAGCTCACTCCCACAGGAAAAGCCCTAGACCGAAGCCTCGAGTCTGTTGGAGGGCGCTTGCGCGCGAACGGAACGGCCCCGACCCGGCGAGGCCGGGCCGGGGCCGCCGTCCCTAGTCGGAGGTGAAGATCAGCTTCGGCCGGTTGTACAGGCCGCCGGCGATCCAGGCCAGGACCAGCGCCAGCAGCGTGGTGCTGGCCAGGGTGGCGCCGACCCAGGTCCAGTTGGTCGGCTCGCCGCGGACCAGTTCCAGGATCATGACGTTCTGGTTCAGCAGCGGCACCCAGCTCATCCAGGTCTCGGCCTTGGTCGGGTCGATCAGCAGCCAGAAGCTCGGGATCATCGGCACGAAGATCACCAGGCCCATGTAGCTCTGCGCTTCGCGGAAGCTCTTGGCGAAGGACGCCAGGATCGTCAGCATGGCCGCGGCCAGCAGGGCGGCCGGAGCGACCAGCAGGAACGCCATCGCGGCGACCCGCGCGTCGAGGTTCAGCGCCACGCCCATGTCGGCCGTCGGCAGCATGCCCATGGCGTAGACGAAAGCCACCAGGCCGAGCGCCAGCGTGGCCAGAGCGAAGAAGGTGGTGGCCATCAGCTTGCCGGCCATGATCTTCCAGCGCGGCAAGGGGTTGATCAGCAACGGCTCCAGCGACTTGCGCTCGCGTTCGCCGGCGGTGGTATCGACCGCCATGTGCATCGACCCCATGAACACCGTGATGAGGATGAAATACGGCAGGAAGGCCAGGATCTGGCCGCCTCGCGACGTCGGGGTCGACAGGTCGACGACCTGGGTGTCGATCGGCCGAGTGATCTCCGGATGCACCCCCCGAAGCTGCAGTCGAAGCTGACTGATCTGCGCGCTGTAGGTGTTCAGGTAGCTGTTGACCCGGGAGATGGTGGTCCCGGTGTAGCGCAGGGAGCGATCGGCGATGATCTCCACCGGCGCGGGCCGCCCCTCGCTCCATGCCTCGGCGAAGTCTGCCGGAATGCGCAGCACCACTTCCTCGTCCTCGGCGCGGACCGCGGCCTCGGGATCGTCCGGCGCGTCTTCGATGATCACGCCCTGGCGCTCCAGCCAGCCGACCAGGTTCGGCGCGTGTTCGGCGCCGACCACGGGCAGTTCCAGCGCCGATTCCAGGCGCTCGGTGGTCTCGCGGGCCATGAACGAGATCATCAGGCCGAAGATCACCGGCCCCATCAGCGGCCCGAGGATCAGCGTGTTCAGCACGACGCGACGGTCGCGGAAGTTATCGAGCAGTTCCTTGATGAATACCGCGATCATGCGAGAAGCCCCTCGTCGGTTCCGATCAGTTTCACGAATGCATCCTCGAGATTGGCTTCACCGCTCTTCTCGAGCAGCTGCTGCGCCGTGCCCTCGGCGGCGATCCGTCCCTTGGCGATGATCACGATGCGATCGCACAGCGCCGCGACCTCCTGCATGATGTGCGTCGACAGCACGACGCAATGTCCGTCCATCTTCAGCTTCAGGAGAAACTCGCGCAGCGCGCGGGTGGTCATCACGTCCAGGCCGTTGGTCGGCTCGTCGAGCAGCACGGTGCCCGGCTCGTGGATCAGCGCGCGGGCGATCGCGACCTTGACCCGCTGGCCCTGGGAGAAGCCGTCGGTCTTGCGGTCGATGAAGGCGCCCATGTCGAGGATGCCGCTCAGTTCGTCGATCCGGCTCTCGATCTTCTTCTTGTCCAGCCCCTGCAGCCGACCGTAGTAGCGGATGTTCTCGCGTGCGGTCAGCCGGTCGTAGAGGCCTCGCGAATCCGGCACCACGCCCAGCTTCTGCTTGACGCCGATCGGGTCGACCAGCGGATCGACGCCATCGACCTGCATCGATCCCGAATCGGGCTGGAGCAAGGTGTAGAGCATGCGCAGGGTGGTCGTCTTGCCCGCGCCGTTGGGCCCGAGCAGGCCGGTGATCTGCCCGTCGGGCGCGTGGAAGCTGACGTCGTCGACCGCCACGACCTTGCCCTTGTTGAAGGTCTTGCGAAGATTGTTTGCTTCGATCATGGCGACGGTCCCAGCAGGTCGAGGAAGAACGGCTCGGGGCCGATGGATTCCATGCATTCCGTGTCCAGGTCGTCGACCGATCCCGCGTCGACGAACTGCGTGGCGATGCCGGCGATGCAGCCGTTGGTCACGACGATGTGGCCGCGGCCCTCGGCGACCAGGTGCAGGCTGTTCGCGTACTGGCGGGCCGCTTCGTCGCCGTACTCCGGTGGCGTGACCGGGTCGCGCTCGCCCGACAGCAGCAGCACGGGCACGTCGGAGGAGAAGGCCTCGAAGAACTCGACTCCGACCGGGTCGGCCGGCCACCAGGCGCAGATGCGGCCGTAGAGCTCCTGCATGCTGTTGCCGAGCAGCGTGCCCGAAACGTCGCGGCCCGCGGGCCAGTGCGGCCAGTCCTCGGCGCAGCCGACCGAGAAGTTCAGGCCGATGGCCAGCGTGTCGGTCAGCTGGTCGCCGACGATCAGCGCCTGCGCGGCGAGCCGCTCGGGGCTGCCGGTGGTCGCCGCCTCGTGGATCAGGTACGGGATCATCATCTGCGACTCCGGCGCGTAGGCCAGAAAGCGCAGCGAACCGGCCAGCGTTTCATCGGAGAAGTCGATCGACTCGGCCACACCGGTCCGCGGATGGGTCACCTGGATGGCCAGCGGCTGCTCCGCGTACTGCGCCTTGAGCTCGACGAAGCGGTCGGCCAGCCCCGGGAAGCGCTCGGCACAGGCCGCGTCGTCGGCGCAGGCCTCGAACAACCGTTCGAGCGCCTGGTCGAGCTTCTCGGCATGCTCCGAGCCCAGGCGAAGGCGGCTCGGCACGACGCCGTCGAGGACCATGCTGCGAACCCGGTCCGGGTACTCGCGAAGATAGACCTGGGCCATGCGCGTGCCGTAGGAGCCGCCGACGAGGTTCCAGTTCTCGATACCGAGCTCGGCGCGCAGGGCGTCGAGGTCGGCCGCGCCGTCGCGGGTCGCGTAGTGCTCCACCTCGGCGTCGAGCTCGTCAAGGCAGCTCCTCAACTGGCGCTCGAGCTCGTCGAAGTCGTCCTCGGCCATCATCAGCTCTTCGTCGAACTCGCACGCCAGCGCGTTCGAACCGCCGGTGCCGCGCTGGTCGAGGAAGATCAGGTCGCGAGTCCGGTTCACGTCGCCGAACGGGCCCTGCATGATCGGCGCGATGTCGCGGGCCGCCTGCCCCGGCCCGCCGGCGAGGAAGACGACCGGGTCGGGCTCGACCGTGCTGCTGCGCGCCGGAATCACGGCCCAGGCCAGGTCCAGCGTCCGGCCGTCCGGCTGCTCACGATTTTCGGGTACGCTTAGCGTCCCGCAACGTGCCGAGACCGTGATCCGGCCGCCGGCGGCGGACAACTCGCATTTCTCGAGGTCCGGCCAGCGGTCGTCCTGCCCGATCGCCGTGCCCGTGCCTGCGAGCAGCAGCCCGGCAAGCAGCGCATGGACGATCGGCCCGGCCGCAGCGGCCGCATTCGATTGGATTCTCAAGGTTCTGCCCCAAGGATGACGGGATTGCCAGACCGGTTACGGTACGAAGCCGGCGTGACGAAATCAACAGGCCAGAGGTCATGAACGCACTCGACGTTTCCAACCTGAAGAAGACCTACAAGAACGGCGTGGAAGCGCTCAAGGGCATCGACCTCCAGGTCGAGGAAGGCGATTTCTTCGCCCTGCTCGGCCCGAATGGCGCCGGCAAGTCCACCCTGATCGGCATCGTTTCGTCCCTGGTCAACGCCACCGGCGGCGAGGCGAAGGTCTTCGGCATCAGCGTCCAGAAGGAGCGGTCGCGGGCGATGTCGCAGATCGGCCTGGTGCCGCAGGAAGTCAACTTCAACCAGTTCGAGAAGCCGTTCGAGATCTGCGTCAACCAGGCCGGGTACTACGGTGTGCCGCGCGCGGTCGCCCGGGAACGCGCCGAGAAGTACCTGAACCAGCTCCAGCTCTGGGACAAGGCGCACCGCCCGTCGCGGCAGATGTCCGGGGGGATGAAGCGGCGGCTGCTGATCGCCCGCGCGATGATGCACGAGCCGAAGCTGCTGATCCTCGACGAGCCCACCGCCGGCGTCGACATCGAGATCCGCCGATCCATGTGGGAATTCATCGAAGGCATCAATGCCGCCGGCACCACCGTCATCCTCACGACCCACTACCTCGAGGAGGCCGAGAACCTCTGTCGCAACATCGCGATCATCGACCACGGACGGATCGTCGAGAACACCACGGTCAAGGAACTGCTCGGCAAGCTCGACATCGAGACCTTCGTGCTCGACCTCGGCGCGCCGATCGACGAGGCGCCGACCGTCGAGGGCATGGAAATCGTGCTGCGCGACGCCACGACGCTGCTGGCCAGCCTGCCGAAGTCGAGCAGCCTGAATTCGCTGTTCAAGACCCTCGAGGAGCGCGACATCCAGGTCAAGTCGATGCGCAACAAGGTCAACCGACTCGAGGAACTGTTCCTCCGCCTGGTCGAGAAGCCGCAGCAGGACGCGGCGGGAGCGGCGGCATGAGCGTCGAAGTCTCGGCAAAGAGCTACTGGATCGGCTACCAGACGATCGTCATCAAGGAGGTCTCCCGGATCCTGCGGATCTGGGCCCAGACCCTGATTCCCCCGGCGATCACGATGACCCTGTACTTCGTGATCTTCGGCCAGCTGATCGGACGGCGCATCGGCGAGATGGGCGGCATGCCCTACATGGATTTCATCGTGCCGGGCCTGATCATGCTGTCGGTGATCACCAACTCCTACGGCAACATCACCAGCTCGTTCTTCGGCGCCAAGTTCGGGCGGCACGTCGAGGAGCTGCTGATCTCGCCGCTGCCGCCGATCCTGATTCTGGCCGGCTACGTCACCGGCGCGGTGTTCCGCGCGCTGATGGTCGGGGCCCTGGTGCTGCTGGTCGCCGCGTTCTTCTCCGACCTGCGGATCCACAGCTGGAGCATCACCGTGGCGGTGGTCGTGCTGACCTCGATCGTGTTCGCGCTCGGCGGGTTCATCAACGCCACCTTCGCCCAGAAATTCGACGACATCTCGATCATCCCGACCTTCGTGCTCCAGCCGATGACCTACCTCGGCGGGGTGTTCTTCTCGGTCAGCCTGCTGCCCGGAATCTGGGAGACGGTGGCGCTCGCCAACCCGATCCTGTACATGGTCAACGCCTTCCGCTACGGCATGCTTGGCGTCACGGACGTCCCGCTGGCCCCGGCGTTCGCGATCATCTTCGGCTTCGGCATCGTCCTCGGCGCGATCTGCCTGACGCTGCTGAAGCGGGGAACGGGGCTTCGGACCTAGCTCCCGCGGGTTGCCATCCCACCCTATGCCCGCAAGCGGCCCCCAACAGGCAAGGTTCCGATCGGAGCCTGTAGCCGGTGGGCGTGAGATTGCGAGCAAACTCGATCGACCCCCCTTTTTTCGCTCGCAAGCTCACTCCCACAGGAGAAACATTGCTCTTGAGGGGTCCAGGGCATTCCAACGACGCCGCGGGAAGCCGATGGTGCCTGCAACCTGTGGGAGTGAGCTTGCGAGCGAATCGCTCCGGTCCCGGCCACCCTTCGCCCGCAAGCGGCCTTCAACAGACACGGGTCCGATCGGAGCCTGTCGCCTGTGGGAGTGAGCTTGCGAGCGAACCGATCCAGTCCGCCTTACCCGACCCCCTCACGCAGATTTCAGAACGGACCCCAACCGAAAACCGTCAATCCACCTCGTTGACCACGCCCAGCGGCCCCAGTCCGCGCTCGGCGAGCCAGGCCTCGGCATCCTCGGCGTCGCGCTCGAACCAGGCTCGCGCCGAGCCCAGGCGAAAGGAATAGCCCCAGGCGTCCATATCGGCCATGCAGCGGTCGCGGCCGTAGCCGGCGATGTGCTCGGCGAGCAGGATCTGCAGGTAGCAGACGCCGTTCTCCTCGTCGTAGCCGCCGCCGGCGTCCGTGTGCAGGCCGGCGCGGCGCCGCGGGTCCATGCAGATGTAGTGGCAGGACTCGTGCAGGATCGAATGGATCGGCGTATCGGGCCGGACGTGCACCTGCGCCCCGACCAGGCCCGCCTCCTCGTCGCCCCAGAAGCTGCCGGGAATGTCCTCGTCGACCGCGCCGACGACGAGGTCCAGGCCGAACGCGGCCAGCAGCCGGCGCACCGAAGCCTGGTCGGCATCGGCCCAGCGCAGGACGTCGGGCGCGTCGATCGCGCTCGGGGTCGTGTCCGGAGTTACGTTCCCATTGGCACTCATGCCGCGCAGTCTAGTGGATTCGCCGCCGTGACTTCTCGGCCATGGGCCGGCCCGCCCGATGCCGATACACTAGGTGCCCTACGTCCTCGTGAGCCTGGCCCGTCGATCGATGCGCGAGATCCACCCCACCAACTGGCTGCGCTATGCCGGCATCCTGACCTGGAGCCTGATCGGCATCGCGCTGCTGCTGGTGCCGTTCTATGCACGTCAGACGCCGACCGCGGCCGACCTGATCGGCGCCTGGTCGGCGATGGCGCTGTTCCTCCTGGCCTTCCTGCATCCGGCGGCGCGGATGCGGATGATCGCGCCGTTCTGGCAGCGCGTCGTGGTACTGGCGATCATGACCGGGGCAGTGATCGCCGTGTCCTATTTCACCCGATCGGTCTTCGGCGCGATCCTGTCGACGGTGATCGCCGGCGTGCTGCCGTGGTTGCTGCCTCGCTTCATCGGGCTCGCCTGGCTGTTCGGCGTTTCTCTGGTCTTTGCCGTGATGGTCGCCCTGCTCCCGCAGTTCGGCTGGATCTTCCTGATTCCGCAGCTGATGACCCTGCTCGGCATGCAATTGTTCGCGTTCGCCGCCTCGACGCTGGCGCTGAACCAGCTGCGGGCCCGCGACGAGGTCCGGCGAGTCAATTCGGAGCTGCGCGCGACCCAGAGCCTGCTGGCCGAGAACACCCGGATCGCCGAGCGCGTGCGGATCGCGCGGGAACTGCACGACCTGGTCGGTCACCACCTGACCGCGCTGAGCCTGAACCTCGAGGTGGCCAGCCACACGAGCCAGGGCAAGGCCAAGGAACACGTCGATCGCGCCGGCTCGATCGCCCGCTTGCTGCTCTCCGACGTGCGCGAAGTCGTTTCCGACATGCGCCAGGACGATCGCGTCGACCTGCGCGAGGCGATCCGCCAGCTGGCCTCCGGCGTCCCCGAGCCGGCGATTCACCTCGACATCCCCGACGAGCTGTCGCTGACCGATCCGAAGCGTGCCCAGATCCTGCTGCGCTGCGCCCAGGAAGTGATCACCAACGCGGTCCGTCATGCCCGGGCGCAGAACCTGTGGATTTCGCTGACCGCCGACGAGCACGGTCTGCGGCTGGAGGCGCGCGACGACGGCTGCGGGGCCTTTGAACTGCTGCCCGGCAACGGCTTGAACGGCATGCGCGAGCGGATCAAGGAGCTCGGCGGCCGCCTCGAGATCATGACCCGTCCGAATCACGGCTTCCGCATCAACGCCTGGATGCCGCCCGAGACGGCGGCGTGACGGCCGGACCCGACCCCATCCATTGACCCGAACCTGGAACCTCCCTCGATGAACGAACCTTCGAAGATCCGCGTGATGCTGGTCGATGACCAGAACCTGGTCCGCCAGGGCGTCCGCTCGCTGCTGGAGCTCACCGAGGACATCGAGGTCGTTGCCGAGGCCAGCGATGGCCAGGAGGCCGTCGACATGGCGCCCGAGGTCGCCCCCGACGTGATGCTCCTCGACATCCGCATGCCGAACAAGAACGGCCTGGACGTCCTGAAGGAGTTGAACGAGGCGGAAACGCTGCCGCCGACCATCATCCTGACCACCTTCGACGAGGACGACCTGGTCCTCGACGGCATCCGCACGGGGGCACGCGGCTATCTGCTCAAGGACGTCTCGCTCGACGAACTGGTCGGCGCCGTCCGGGCCGTGGCCGACGGCCAGACCATGGTCAAGCCCGCCGTCACCGAGCGCCTGCTGGCCGGCCTGGGCAAGTCCCGGCTCGAGTTCACGAGCCTCGACCGCCCGGACCCGCTGACCGAGCGCGAGACCGAGATCCTCCGCCTGATGGCCGGCGGCTATTCGAACAAGGAAATCGCCAACGCCCTGAGCGTGGCCGAGGGCACGGTCAAGAACCACGTCTCGAGCATTCTCAGCAAGCTCGGCGTCCGGGACCGGACCCGCGCCGTGCTGAAGGCCTTCGAGCTGGGGGCGCTGTAGGGCTGGGAGGGACCAGGGGTCAGGGACCAGGGGCTAGTGGGTGGCCCTCGGCATCGAATGCGTGGATCCAGAGCGCCTACCAGTCCCTGGCCCCTTTCCCCTCGCCCCTTTTCCCTAGCCCCTCTTGCCTGGCCCCAGCTCCCCCGCCCGAACGGCGGCCCGCCTGTGGGAGTGAGCTCGCGAGCGAATTCCCCGGTCGACCCCTTTCTTTCGCTCGCAAGCTCACTCCCACAGGCGGGGCTCATCGCCGACGCGTGCCTGCGCTCCCCCTGCCCGCCCCGACGACCCCAACCCTGCTAAAGTCGCAGACCAGTCCCGCACCCCCTGATCCGAATGTTCGACGACACCTACACCATCGCCGGCTTCGACGACGAACTGGCCGCTGCGATCGAGAAGGAAAACCAGCGCCAGGAAGACCACATCGAACTGATCGCCTCGGAGAACTACGCCTCCCCTCGCGTCCTCGAGGCCCAGGGCTCCCAGCTGACCAACAAGTACGCCGAGGGCTATCCCGGACGGCGCTACTACGGCGGCTGCGAGTTCGTCGACATCGCCGAGAACCTGGCCATCGAGCGGGTCAAGAAGCTCTACGGCGCCGGCTACGCCAACGTCCAGCCACATTCGGGCTCGCAGGCCAACCAGGCCGTGTACCTGGCCCTGCTCAAGCCCGGCGACACGATCCTCGGCATGGACCTGTCCGAGGGCGGCCACCTGACCCACGGGTCGAAGGTCAACTTCTCCGGCAAGATCTTCAACGCCGTCGCGTACGGCCTGGACCACGAGACCGGCGAAATCGATTACGAGCGGATGGCCGAGCTGGCGAAGGAACACCAGCCGAAGATGCTGATCGGCGGCTTCTCGGCCTACTCCAAGGTGGTCGACTGGGCCCGGATGCGCGAGATTGCCGATTCCGTCGGCGCGTTCTTCATGGTCGACATGGCCCACGTCTCCGGCCTGATCGCCGCCGGCGTCTACCCGAACCCGGTGCCGCATGCTCACGTCGTGACCTCGACCACGCACAAGACGCTCCGAGGCCCCCGCGGCGGCATCATCGTCGCGAAGGGCGACGACGAGAGCCTGACCAAGAAATTCCAGTCGCTGGTCTTCCCCGGCTGCCAGGGCGGCCCGCTGATGCACGTCATCGCCGCCAAGGCCGTGGCCTTCAAGGAAGCACTGCAGCCCGAGTTCCGGGCCTACCAGGAGAACACCGTCGCCAACGCCCGCGCCATGGCCCGGGTGATCATCGACCGCGGCTACAAGGTCGTCTCCGGCGGCACCGACAACCACCTGTTCCTGGTGGACCTGATCGACAAGGACATCACCGGCAAGGACGCCGAAGAATCCCTCGGCCGCGCCCACATCACGGTCAACAAGAACACCGTCCCGGGCGAACCGCGCTCGCCCTTCGTCACCTCCGGCCTGCGCATCGGCACCCCTGCGATCACAACGCGCGGCTTCGGCGAAGAAGAATCACGCGAACTGGCCGGCCTGATCTGCGACGTGCTGGATGCCGTGGGCGACGAGGCCGTCGAGGCGAAGGTTCGCGAGGCCGCATCGGCACTGTGCGCGAAGCATCCGGTGTATCGGAAGAGTTGATTGGTTCTCTGCCCCGGAGCGCGGGGCGGACACTCCTCATCCCCGGCAACACTCCACATCTGTCGCCCCGGGCTTGACCCGGGGTCCAGTGACCTTGCCTTTGCCTTTGCCTTCGTAGCCCGGGTAAGCGAAGCGCACCCGGGGATCGGGTTTCTAGTGTTCTAACGTCAAAGGCGTTTCGCCGCCCCCTCCGCCGGCTTCCTCGATTCCGGGCCAGCCCCTTCCCGACCGGTGAACCCCTTCGCCAACCTCTCACCCGTCGCCCCGGACCCCGATCCGGGGCCCAGCGACTTTCAGGGTTTCGATCAAAGTCGCTGGGTCCCGCATCGAGTGCGGGACGACAGCCACAGGCAGAGAGTGCGGAGCAAGGCCCTTGACGTCCCCGCCGTCAGCGCCGCCGAGAAGCGGAGGGGCGAGCGGCGCTTGTCATGACAATCGGCAAAAAGGTGTCTGAGCGGAGCGCCGGAGGCGTGTGGCGAGTTCTTTTCGTCCCGTCGGATTCGAGCATCGGAGGGGCCCCGCGCAGCGGGCGGGCGAAACGGTTTTGACGTTGAAGGGAAGAGCGAAAACTCCCGGGTGCGCTTCGCTTACCCGGGCTACGAAAAGCGAGAAACGAAGACACCGGGTCCCGGGTCAAGCCCGGGATGACACCGTTGGAATTGGCCGGGGCGACAGAACTCAGTGGCCGGGGCGACGGAAAAAGGCGAACGCCGAATTGTTCGGGGCCCGGGGCAACGCCCCGGAAAAAACTACTTCACCCGCATGCCCGGCCGGGCGTCGGAATCCGGCGCCAGCAGGTACGGTCCGCCCTCGCCACCGCCGGCGGCCAGGACCATGCCTTCGGACATGCCGAAGCGCATCTTGCGCGGCTTGAGGTTGGCGACCATGACGGTCAGGCGGCCTTCGAGGTCGGCCGGGTCGTAGGCGCCGCGGATGCCGGCGAAGACCTGGCGGGTCTCGCCGCCGAGGTCGAGGACCAGGCGCAGCAGCTTGTCGGCACCTTCGACGAAACCGGCTTCCTGGATGCGGGCGACGCGGAGGTCGACCTTCATGAAGTCGTCGATGGTGATTTCCGGCGCGAGTTCCAGCGTCGATGCCGGGGGCGCTTCTTCGGTGGTGTCGCTGGACTGCAGCGATTCCTTGGCGTCGTTCATCAGTGCCTCGATCTGTTTGGCTTCGACCCGTCGGGCCAGCGGTTTGAAGTTCTCGATGGCGTGGTCGGTCAGCGGCGTGACGAGACCGTCCCAGGTCATCAGGTCGTCGTTCAGGAATTCGCCGGCCTTGCCGGCAATCGTCGGGATCACCGGCGACAGCCAGGTGGTGAGCACGCGGAACAGGTTCAGGGCCTGGGTGCAGACGGCCACGACTTCGGCCTCCCGGCCGTCCTCCTTGGCCATCTTCCAGGGCTTGTGCTCGTCGACGTACTGGTTGGCGCGGTCGGCCAGGGCCATGATCCGGCGAATCGCCGAGGCGAAGTTGCGCGCCTCGAAATCCGCGGCGATGTCCTCGGTCGCCTCGACGAACCCGGCGTACAGCGCCGGGTCCGGCAGCTCCGCTGCGAGCTTGCCGCCGCCGAACTTGTGGATGAAGCCCGAAGCCCGGCTGGCGATGTTGACCAGCTTGCCGACGAGGTCGGAATTGACCCGGTTGGTGAAGTCGTCGAAGTTCAGGTCCAGGTCCGAAAGCCCCGGCCCGAGCTTGGCGGCGAAGTAGTAGCGCAGCGTATCCGGCGGCAGGTGGTCCAGCCAGGTGCGGGCCATGATGAAGGTGCCGCGCGATTTCGACATCTTGGTGCCGTTGACGGTCAGGAAGCCGTGCGCGTGGACCGTGTCCGGACGCTTGAACCCGGCGCCCTCGAGCATGGCCGGCCAGAACAGGCAGTGGAAGTAGATGATGTCCTTGCCGATGAAGTGGTGCATCTCGGCATCGCTGCCGGGACGGACCCAGGCGTCGAAGTCCAGCCCGCGCTCGTCGCAGATTTCCTTGAAGCTCGAAAGGTACCCGACCGGTGCGTCGAGCCAGACGTAGAAGTACTTGTCCTCGGTCCCGGGGATGCGGAAACCGAAGTACGGCGCGTCGCGGGTCACGTCCCAGTCGCGCAGGCCGCCCTCGAACCACTCCTCGAGCTTGTTGGCGACCTCGTCCTGCAGCGGGCCGGAGCGCATCCAGGCCTTCAGGCCGTCCTCGAAGGGCTTGAGCGTGACGAAATAATGCTCGGTGGACCGCATCACCGGCTCGGAGCCCGACAGCACGGAGCGCGGCTCGACCAGGTCCGTCGGCTCGTAGGTGGCGCCGCAGCTTTCGCAGGAATCGCCGTACTGCTCCGGGGTCCGGCAGCGCGGACAGGTGCCGCGGATGAAGCGGTCGGGCAGGAACATGTTCTTCTCGGTGTCGAAGAACTGTTCGATGGTCCGGGTGACCACGCTGCCGCCGTCGACCAGCTTCTGCCAGATCCGCTCGACCAGTTCGCGGTTGGTCGCGCTGTGGGTCGACGAGAAGTTGTCGTAGGAGATCGAGAAATCGGTGAAATCGCGCTCGTGTTCCCTGCCGAAATGCTCGATCAGCGCCTCCGGGGTCATGCCCCGCTTCTCGGCGTTGAGCATGATCGGCGTGCCGTGCGCGTCGTCGGCCCAGGCGAACACCACGTCGTGGCCCCGGGCGCGCTGGAAGCGGGTCCAGATGTCGGTCTGCACGTATTCCAGCATGTGGCCGATGTGGATCGGCCCGTTGGCGTAGGGCAGCGCGGCGGTGACGAGGATGCGTCGCGTCATGTCGGTCGAGGAGCCTGCGGGAAACGTGCGGAATTATCGCATGCACGCAACCCCTCGCGATCACCCGCGACCCGCGTCGGCGTCGAAACCCGCTGGTATACTTCGCGCCGTTCCTCCGACCCGCTCGAACACCGAGCACCCGCTGAATGACCTACTGCGTTGCAATCCGGCTCGAGGCCGGGCTCGTCCTGGCATCCGATTCGCGCACCAGCGCCGGCGTCGACGACATCAGCATCTACTCCAAGATGCACCATTTCCGGACCGCCGGGGACCGCGTGGTCGTGCTCATGTCGGCCGGCAACCTCGCGACGACCCAGGCGGTGATCAAGCAGATCGAGCGCGACCTGGCCGACGACAGCGCGGAGCGGACCGTCGACAAGCTGGCGCACCTCGACGAGATCGCGCGCTACGTCGGCGAGATCAGCAGCCGGGTCCAGGGCGATTTCAGCGGCCAGGCCGAGCAGAACGGCGGCCTGATGCAGGCCTCCTTCCTGCTGTCCGGCCAGATTGCAGGCCAGCCGCACGAGGCGTTCCTGGTCTACCCGGAAGGCAATTACATCGCGGCCTCGAAGGAGAAGCCGTTCCTGCAGATCGGTGAGACCAAGTACGGCAAGCCCATCCTCGACCGCATCATCGAGCCCGGCGTCAGCCTGGCCCGGGCCGCCCGCTGCGCGATGCTGTCCATGGACGCCTCGATCCGCTCCAACCTCAGCGTCGGTCCGCCGATCGAGCTGGTCCTGATCGAGGCCGATTCCACGTCCGTGACCCGTCGCTGCAAGTTCGACGCCGACGACGCCTGGATGAAGGGCCTGAGCGAAGCCTGGTCGGATGGCCTGAAGAAGCTGTTCCTGGAACTGCCGCGGTTCGACTGGGAGGAGTGAGGGGCGATGGGCCCGGGGCCCACCCCTCGCGCTCGAAGGCTTCGACCGGATCGCCGTCCCTCCTTTCGCGCGCAGGCGGCCTCATTCAGGCAAGGTTCCGATTGCAGCCAGGGGCCAGGAACTAGGGGCCTGTGGGAGTGAGCTTGCGAGCGAATCGACCCAGGGTCGCTGGACCCGGGGCCGAGCCCGGGGCGACAGGAAGGAGGAAGGCGCCGAAGGAGACGCCGCCCGGAATCTACCCCCGGGTCTCCCGGATCACCCGGTCGACCAGCAGCAGCTTGTCGACGACCTGCGGCGAGAGCAGGTACGGGTACGGGTCCGGCTGATCCAGCGAGCGGCTCAGCACGTTCAACTTGACCGACAGGTCGATCCAGTTCCCGATCCTGGATTCCAGGTCGCCGTCGGCCAGTTCCTCGTCGACCAGCCCGATCGCCGCCGCCGTTTCCAGCGTATCGGTGATCTGCAGCAGGTGCCCCCAGCACTCGGCCCAGTCCTCCCAGGGGTGCGCGCTGGCGTAGGCGCTGACGTACTGGCCCTGCCAGTCGGGCGGCGGGCCCTGCTGGTAGTAGCGATCCAGTGCAGTGGAGTAGTCCTGCCGCTCGTCGCCGAAGAGCGCGCGGACCTCCGAGAGCAGCGGCTGGCCAATCAGCAGCCGCTGCCAGTAGTAGTGACCGCTCTCGTGCCGGAAATGGCCCAGCAGCGTGCGCTGCTGTTCGTTCATCTGCACCCGCATCCGCTCACGCTCGACGTCGTCGGCCTCGGCGACATTGATGGTGATCAGGCCGTCGGCATGCCCAGTCAGCACCTGGCTGGACTGCAGATCGGCCGTGAACTCGAGCCCACCCGGGTTGTCCTCGAGGAACGCGAAACCGAGTCCGCGGCCCGACGCGCTCTTGCGCGGCTCCACGGGTAGCTTGCGCCGCAGCAAGTCGTGGACCAGCCGCCGCTTGCGCTGCTCGATGCGGATCCAGCGGGTCCGGTTGCCCGGCTTGTCCAGGTTCGGGATGACTTCGTTCAGACGGCAAGCAACGCAGTAAGGGTCGGGGTCGTCGGCCGGCACCATCCAATTGCAGGCATCGTCGCGAGCATAGTGCAGGCACTTGCGATAGCTCGACGCCGCGTCGCCGCCGATCATCGCCTCGTAACGGCCGTCGTCGGACGTCTCGAGCGCGGCCAGGCGCATGCGATCGGGAAGGAAGCCGAGTTCGCGCCGACAGGACAGGCAGCGCACGTTCTCGAAGTAGACGACTTGGCCGCAGGCGCAGCGGAAGGTCTTCACCCGGCCAGGAACCAGGTCTGGCGGATGCACCGATCGATGTCGGCAACCTCGAGCTGCAGCTCGTCCATCAGTTCGCCCAGCCGCTCGCCCTTGATGCCCTCGAGATTCATCTCGTTGAGCCGGCGCTCCATCCGGGTGACCGCGCGCAGCGCCTGGTCGTCGTCACCGGGCAGGTCGTGCAGGAGGCTCTCGAGAGCACCGAGGCCGAACAGGACCGAGCGAGGGAAGTGCGGATCGCGCAGGAGGAATGCCAGCACATCCGGGCCCGAGACGCGCGTTCGGACATGGCGCCGGTACATCTGGTAACCGGTCATCGATTTCAGCACGCTCATCCACTGGATCGCGTCGAAGGGCGGCAATTCGCCCAGTTCATCGGGAAGCAGGTCGTCGGCGCGGACGTCGAGAATCCGCGTGGTCATGTCGGCGCGCTCGAGGTAGCGGCCGATCAGGATGAAATCGTAGGCATGGTCCTGGCTCATGGTGCCGAGCAGGGTTCCGGCGATCTGCTGGCAGTCGAGGATCAGCTCGCGCAGGAACTCGTGCCGGCGGCGCTTCGACAGCGGGCCGGTCAGCGCGTCCTCCCCGGCCAGGTAGAGGGAATTCATCTGCTCCCAGACCTCGCGCGGCAGCAGGTCGCGCGCCGAACGCAGGTTCTCGCGCGCGTACTCCAGCGTGTTTCTCAGCGAGCCCGGATTGTCCGGGTCCGACAGCAGGAAGCGCACAACGGTCCGTTCGTCGGTGTCGTCGTGAAGCTCCGCGAAGGTCGCGGCGGCACCGGTGATGCGCACCAGCGGCTCCCAGCCCGGCGCGATGCGCTTCGGCAGGTCGAGGTTCAGGTTGGCGTTGACGTTGATCAGGCGCGCGAGGTCCTCGGCGCGCTCCAGGTAACGGCCATGCCAGTAGAGGTTCTCGGCGAGACGGGACAACATGCTCATGCGCCCTCCGTATCGACGATCCAGGTGTCCTTGCTGCCGCCGCCCTGCGACGAGTTGACGACCAACGACCCGGCCTTCAGCGCCACCCGGGTCAGGCCGCCGTTGGTCACGAAGGTCTCGGCGCCGGAGAGGATGAAGGGCCGCAGGTCGACGTGCCGCGGCGCGACGTTCGACTGGGCAAAGGTCGGACAGGTCGACAGGGCAAGCGTCGGCTGGGCGATGTAGTTGCGCGGATCGGCCTTGATCCGGCGTGCGAACTCGCGCTGCTCCTTCTTCGTCGAACGCGGACCGATCAGCATCCCGTAGCCGCCGGATTCGTTGGCCGGCTTGACGACCAGCTGGTCGAGGTTCTCGAGCACGTGGGCGCGCTCGTGGGGGTTGCCGCACTTCCAGGTCGGCACGTTGTCAATCAGCGGTTTCTCGCCGCAGTAGTACTCGATGATCTCCGGGACGTAGGCGTAGACCACCTTGTCGTCGGCCACGCCCGCTCCGGGTGCATTGGCGATCGCCACGTTGCCGGCCTTCCACGCGCGCATCAGGCCCGGGCAGCCGAGCATCGAGTCCTCGCGGAACACCTCCGGGTCGAGAAAGGCGTCGTCGACCCGGCGGTAGATCACGTCGACCGACTCGGGCCCGCTGATCGTGCGCATGAACACGCAGTCGTCGTCGTCCACGAACAGGTCGCGACCCTCGACCAGTTCCACGCCCATCTGCTGGGCGAGGTAGGCGTGCTCGTAGTAGGCCGAGTTGTACATGCCCGGCGTCAGCACCACGATGTTCGGGTAGTCCGCCGGCCGCGGCGAGATCGACGCCAGCGTGTCGAACAACTGCCCGCAGTACTCGTCGACCGGCTGGATGCCCGAATCCTCGAACAGCTCCGGGAAGACCCGCTTCATGATCTGACGGTTCTCGAGCATGTAGGCCACGCCCGAGGGGATCCGGAGGTTGTCCTCGAGGACGTACATGGTGCCGTCGCCGTCCCGGACCAGATCCGATCCGCAGATGTGCGCCCAGACGCCCAGCGGCGGAGAGAATCCGCGGCACTCGGGCCGGAAGTTCTCCGAGTTTTCCAGCAGCTCGCCCGGAAAGACGCCGTCGGCGATGATCTGCTGGTCGTTGTAGAGGTCGTCGATGAACAGGTTCAGGGCGCGGACCCGCTGGCGCAGGCCGGCCTGGATCTGGGCCCATTCGCTTGCGGCGATGATCCTCGGGATCAGGTCGAAGGGCATCGCGCGATCGACGCCGGCATCCTCGATGTAGACCCGGAAGGTGATGCCGGCGGTCAGCGACGCCAGCTCGCAGGCCGCGCGCCGGTCGGACAGCTCGTCCGGGTGCAGCCCCTTGAGATATTTCCAGAGGGCGCGGCTGGCAACGCGCGGCCGTCCGGAAGGTCCGGTGAGTTCGTCGAAGAAGCCTTCGACGCGATAGTTGCTCAAGTCCATGATTTCACGGTACCAGAGCCGGGGAACGGTTTCGAGGACACCGACGCCGGTGGAGGGGTGGTCCGCCGCGGCCGGAAGCCGCGGTCGTTCGATGAGATAATCCCGGCATCTCCGACCCTGCGGGAGCGACCGATGAGCTCGAATCGCTGGCTGGCGCGCCAGGACAAGGACCCCTACGTGAAGCAGGCGAAGGCGGCCGGCTACCGGGCGCGCGCCGCGTTCAAGCTGCTCGAGATCGACGAGAAGGACCGGCTGCTCAAGCCGGGGCTGAAGGTGGTCGATCTCGGTGCCGCACCCGGCAGCTGGGCGCAGGTCGCTGCCGAGAAGGTCGGCGATTCGGGCCGCGTCGTCGCGCTCGACATCCTGCCCATGGACGCCCTGCCGGGGGTCGAGATCATCGAGGGCGATTTCCGCGAGGCCGAGGTGCTCGAGGCGCTCGAAGCCCGAGTCGGCGAGCGGGTGGACCTTGTGCTTTCGGACATGGCACCCAATCTCTCCGGTATCGCGGCCTCGGACCAGGCGCGCAGCATGCACCTGGCCGAGCTGGCGATGGACTTCGCGCGCCAGTGGCTGGCACCGAACGGACGCTTCGTGGTCAAACTCTTCCAGGGTGAAGGCTTCGACGATTTCGTTCGCGACGCGCGTGCTACATTCAAGTCCGTTCGCGTGCGCAAGCCCAGGTCCTCGAGACGCGAGAGCCGCGAGGTCTACCTGGTCGCCGACGGCCTGAAGAAATCCTGACCGGCCGCCGCTTGCGGCCCGTCCACGAAGCAGGAGCAACGCTTGAGTCAGTTCGCCAAGAATCTGTTGATGTGGATCATCATCGCGATGGTCCTGATGAGCATCTTCCAGCACTACGCCGAGACCGAAGCGCCGGCGCAGAGCATCGAGTATTCCCAGTTCCTCGAGGACGTCCGCAACGGGCAGATCGAGACGGCCCAGATCCAGGCCGAGGCCGGCGGTCAGAAGATCACCGGCCAGACCACCAACGGCCAGGCCTACGAGACCTTCGCGCCGCCGAACGACACGGGGCTGATCGCCGACCTGGAGAACAACGGCGTCCGGCATTCCGCCGTTCCGCCCGAGGGCCGTTCGATCCTGGTCGACATCCTGATCAGCCTGCTGCCCGTGCTGCTGCTGGTGTTCCTGTTCGTCTACTTCATGCGCCAGATGCAGGGCGGAGGCGGCGGCCGCGGCGGCGCGATGAGCTTCGGCAAGTCGCGCGCCAAGCTGCAGGGAGAGGATCAGGTCAAAGTGACGTTCAAGGACGTCGCCGGCGTCGAGGAGGCCAAGGACGAGGTCGTCGAGCTGGTCGAGTTCCTGCGCAACCCGTCCAAGTTCCAGCGCCTCGGCGGCAAGATTCCCAAGGGCGTGCTGATGGTCGGCCCGCCCGGCACCGGCAAGACCCTGCTGGCCCGCGCGATCGCCGGCGAGGCCAAGGTGCCGTTCTTCTCGATCTCGGGTTCGGACTTCGTCGAGATGTTCGTCGGCGTCGGCGCATCGCGCGTGCGCGACATGTTCGAGACGGCCAAGAAGCACGCGCCGTGCATCATCTTCATCGACGAGATCGACGCGGTCGGTCGCCACCGGGGCGCCGGCCTCGGCGGCGGACACGACGAACGCGAGCAGACGCTGAACCAGCTGCTGGTCGAGATGGACGGCTTCGACGGCCACGAGGGCATCATCCTGATCGCCGCGACCAACCGGCCGGACGTGCTCGATCCGGCGCTGCTGCGCCCGGGGCGCTTCGACCGCCAGGTGGTCGTGCCGCTGCCCGACCTCAAGGGCCGCGAGCAGATTCTCACGGTGCACATGCGTAAGGTGCCGATCGACGACAACGTCAACGCCCGCAACATCGCGCGCGGCACGCCCGGCTTTTCCGGTGCGGACCTGGCCAACCTGGTCAACGAAGCGGCCCTGTTCGCCGCCCGCGAAGACTCCAGCACGGTGACCCAGGACCACTTCGAGCGGGCCAAGGACAAGATCATGATGGGCGCCGAGCGCAAGTCCATGGTGATGAGCGAGGACGACAAGCGCCTGACCGCCTACCACGAAGCCGGCCACGCGATCGTCGGCCGGATCGTGCCCGAGCACGACCCGGTCTACAAGGTCACGATCATCCCGCGCGGTCGGGCCCTGGGCGTGACCATGTTCCTGCCCGAAGAAGACAAGTACAGCCAGAACAAGACCCAGCTGGAGTCGCAACTGGCCAGCCTGTTCGGCGGCCGCGTCGCCGAGGAACTCATCTACGGCATGGCCAAGGTCACGACCGGCGCCAGCAACGACATCGAGCGCGCCACGGCGATCGCGCGCAACATGGTCGCCAAGTGGGGCCTGTCCGACGTGCTCGGCCCGCTGTCCTACGAGGAGAACGAAGACGAGGTCTTCCTCGGTCGGTCCGTGACCCAGCACAAGAACGTCTCGGACGAAACGCACCGCCAGATCGACAAGGAAGTGCGCAAGATCATCGACGAGGCCTACCAGAAGGCCAAGAAGATCCTCACCGAGCACGACCGCCAGCTGCACCTGATGGCCGACGCGCTGATGCGCTACGAGACCATCGACTCGAAGCAGATCGACCAGATCATGGACGGCAACGAGCCCGACCCGCCCGAGGGCTGGAACGACAGCGGCAGCCCGCCCTCGTCCGGACCGGGCGACGACGAGCGCGAGCCCTCGGGCACGCCGGCCGAACAGACCTGATCGACCGGCCGGCACATCCCCGGCATCCGACCTGAACGACCCCGCCCCGAGCGGGGTCGTTCGCGTTCGGGCGTAGGGCACCGGGCAGCGATTCGGCTCGACCGATGGCACAATTCCCGCCATGGACCTCCTGCTCATCGTCGTCAGCGCGGCACTGGTCAACAACTTCGTGCTGGTCCAGTTCCTCGGCCTGTGTCCGTTTCTCGGCGTGTCCGGCAAGCTGGAGGGCGCGGCGGGCATGGCCATGGCCACGGCCTTCGTGTTGACCCTGGCCTCGGTGGCCAGCTACGTCCTGACCGCCTGGGTGCTCGAACCGCTCGGCCTCGAATACCTGCGCATCGTCGCGTTCATCGTCGTTATCGCCGGCCTGGTCCAGCTCACGGAACTGGTCCTGCGGGCCACGGCCCCCCTGCTGCACCGGGTGCTCGGCATCTATCTGCCGCTGATCACCAGCAACTGCGCCGTGCTCGGCGTGGCGCTGCTGAACGTGCGCGAGCAGCATTCGCTGGTCGAATCGGCGCTGTACGGCCTCGGCGCGGCCGCGGGCTTCGGCCTGGTGCTGGTCCTGCTGGCGGCCGCGCGCGAGCGACTCGAACTGGCCGACGTTCCGGCCAGCTTCCGCGGCGCGCCGATCGCGCTGGTGACCGCAGGCCTGATGGCGCTCGCCTTCATGGGCTTCGCCGGGTTCGCGCGCCTGTGAGCGACCTGCTGCTCGCACTGCTGGTGCTCCTGGGCCTGGTGACGCTCATCGGCCTCGTGCTGCGCGTCGGCGCCCGCCGCTTCGCGTCCGACGAGGACGCGCTCGTCGAGGCGATCAACGGCGAATTGCCCCAGACCCAGTGCGCCCAGTGCGGCTACCCCGGGTGCCGGCCCTACGCCGAGGCGATCGCCCGCGGCGACGCCGACATCAACCGCTGCCCGCCCGGCGGCGAGGCCGGCGTTCGCGCGCTGGCCGACCTGCTCGGTCGCGAACCGGTTCCGCTCGACGCCTCCTGCGGCGAGACCAAGCCGCCCCAGGTCGCGCTCATCGACGAGGACCGCTGCATCGGCTGCACCCTGTGCATCCAGGCCTGCCCGGTCGACGCGATCCTCGGCGCCGGCAAGCGCATGCACACGGTCATCGAGGCCGAGTGCACCGGCTGCGAGCTGTGCCTGCCGCCCTGCCCGGTCGATTGCATCGACCTGGTCCCCCGCCCAGCACCCTTCGTCTGGCCGAGGCCCGAGAGCGCCGTGGGCCGGACCGGCCCGGTGATCCCGATCGAGGTCCGCCATGGCTGACTTCGACATCGGCAACCAGCTGCACCGCTTCCCGGGTGGATTGAAGCTGCGCCACCACAAGCAGATCGCCTGCCGCGAACCGCTGCGCCCCGCGCCGCTCCCGAGCCGCCTCGTGCTCCCCCTGGCCCAGCACCAGGGACCCGCTGGGGAACTCCTGGTCGAGGTCGGGGACCGCGTGGCCGGCGGTCAGCCGCTGACCCGGGCGCGCGGCGATCGCGAGGTGCCGATCCACGCCCCGACGTCGGGGACGGTGGTCGGCCTGGACGACGTCGAGGTCGCCTGGCCGCCGGGCGGCCGAGCGCCCGGCGTGCTGCTCGAACCGGACGGCGAGGACCGCTTCGATCGCTCGGACCGCCCCGCGGATTGGAAGAGCGAAGCGCCCGACGCCCTGATCGAGTGCCTGCGCACCGGGGGCCTGGCCGGCCTGGGCGGCGCGATGTTTCCGACCGCGGCCAAGCTGCGCGGCCCGTTCCCGCCGATCCGGGCCCTGATCCTGAACGGGTCCGAGTGCGAGCCCTACATCTCCTGCGACGAGATGCTGATGCGCGAGCGACCGGCAGCGATCGTCGAAGGCGCCCGGATCCTGGCCCGGGCGATCGGCGCCGAAGAGGTGGTGATCGCCATCGAGGACCAGATGGGCGCGGTGCGAAAGGAATTGAACGCAGCGATCCGGGCGACCGATCCCGACGTTCCCGTCCGGGTCGTGCAGGTCACGACGATCTACCCCGAAGGCGGAGAAAAGCAGCTGATCCAGGTCCTGACCGGGCAGGAAGTCCCGCACGACGGCCTGCCGCAGGACCTGGGCCTGGTCTGCCTGAACGTCGCCACCGCCGCTGCGGCCCGCGACATCGTCGTCGACGGCCGGCCGGTCGTCGAACGCATCGTGACCGTCAGCGGTCCCGGCATCGCGCGGCCGTGCAACCTGGTCGCGCGGCTCGGCACGCCGGTCGCGGCGCTGATCGAGGCGGCCGGCGGCACGACCGGGCCGATCGACCGGCTGGTCCTCGGCGGTCCGATGTCCGGGCTGCCGCTGGCCAGCGACCGGGTGACGATCACCAAGGGCAGCAACTGCATCCTCGCGCTGCGTCAGGAGGACACCGCGCGACGCCAGCCGGTGATGCCGTGCATCAACTGCGGCGAGTGCGTGCGGGTCTGCCCGGCCAGCCTGCTGCCGCAGACGCTGTTCAAGCACCTTGCGGCGGAGGACTACGAGGAGGCCCGCGACCTGAACCTGTTCGACTGCATCGAATGCGGCTGCTGCGCCCACGTCTGCCCCAGCCACATTCCGCTGGTCGATCACTACCGGCACGGCAAGGGCGTGCTGCGCGAGCGCGGCATCGAGGACGCCCGCGCCGAGCTCGCCCGGGCCCGCTTCGAGGCGCGCGAGCAGCGGCTGACCGAGCGCGAGGCCGAGCGCCAGCGCAAGCGCGAGCAGCGCGAGCGGAAACTGCGCGACGCCGACGCGGCGAAGGACGAAGTCCGGGCCGCGATCGAGCGCGCCCGGGCGCGGGCGCGCGGCGGCAGCACGGGAGACGGTGAATGAACCTGACCGTCGCCGGCGCCCCGCACCTGCCGCCGATCACCACGGTCGGCGCAGTGATGCGCCAGGTGCTCTACGCGCTGGTGCCCGCCGTGGTCGCCCACGTCTGGTTCTTCGGTCCCGGAATCCTGTTCCAGATCACCCTGGCGGTCGCCTTCGCGCTGGGCTTCGAGGCGGCCATGCTGCGCCTGCGCCGGGTTGCGCTGCGGCCGTTCCTGACCGATTGCAGCGCGATCGTCACCGCGGTGCTGTTCGCCCTCAGCGTGCCCCCGCTGGCGCCGTGGTGGGTCGCGCTGACCGGCATGCTGTTCGCGATCGTCATCGCCAAGCAGCTCTACGGCGGGCTCGGCCACAACCTGTTCAATCCGGCCATGGTCGGCCTGGCGGCGGTGATCATCGCGTTTCCGATCGATCTCTCCCAGTGGCTGGCACCGCGCTCCCTGTCGGCGGG
Source organism: Halomonas denitrificans (assembly GCA_019800895.1). Taxonomy (NCBI): domain Bacteria; kingdom Pseudomonadati; phylum Pseudomonadota; class Gammaproteobacteria; order Oceanospirillales; family Halomonadaceae; genus Halomonas; species Halomonas denitrificans. The sequence goes on along the minus strand of JAHVKF010000003.1, from coordinate 129,417 downwards.
TCTCCCGGGCGTCTGGGAGAGCGCGGTGGCGATCTTCACCGGGCGCCTGCCCGACCCCATGAGCTGGGACGCGATCAGCCAGGCCACGCCGCTGGATGCGCTGAAGACCGGCGTGGCCGAGAACCGGATGGTCGCCGAAATCCGGGATGCGCCGATCTTCGGCGATTTCGGCGGCCTGGGCTGGGAGTGGATCGCCAACTTCTACGCCCTGGGCGGTTTCTGGCTTCTGTACCGCCGCGTGATTTCCTGGCACGTTCCCGTCGCCGTGATCGGAACGACGATTCTCGTGTCCACGCCGATGTGGCTGATCGGCCCCGACATCAATCCCTCGCCCCTGCAGCACGTGTTCTCCGGCGCCCTGGTGTTCGCCGCCTTCTTTATCGCCACGGACCCCGTATCCGGCTGCGGCACGATGCGCGGCCGCCTGCTGTTCGGCGCCGGCGTCGCGCTCCTGACCCTGGCGATCCGGCGCTTCGGCGGCTACCCCGACGGCGTCGCCTTCGCGGTGCTGCTGATGAACATGGCGGCGCCGATGATCGACCGCCTGACCCGGCCGCGCACCTTCGGCCACCCGCGCGGGGAACGACCGTGAGCCCGTCGACGCAGACGCCGGAGAACGACCCGCAGGTCCGCCGGAGCGCGTCCCTCCGGATCCTGGTCCTGGTCGGCGCGGCCGCGGCGCTGCTGCTCGCCGGCGTTCACCTCGGCACCGCCGACCGGATCGAGCGCCAGGCCGAACAGCGGGCCCAGCGCACCCTGACCCAGATGCTGCCGTCCGGCAGCTTCGACAATCGCCCGATCGACGATCGCTTCGAGGCCCGGATCGCCGGCCTGGACGGTCCCTCGACGATCCACGTCGCTCGCCTCGACGGCCGGCCCGTCGCCCTGCTCGCCGACGTGACCACCCCGGCCGGCTACAGCGGCCCGATCCGGCTGCTGGTCGCGATCGACCCGGCCGGCGAGGTGCTCGGCGTCCGCGTGCTCGAGCACCGTGAAACGCCCGGCCTGGGCGACCGCATCGAGCTTCGACGCTCCGACTGGATCGAGCAGTTCGACGGTCGTTCCCTGGGTCGGCCGCCCCTCGAGGAATGGCAGACCGACCGCCGCGGCGGCGAGTTCGATACGCTGTCCAGCGCGACGATCACCTCGGCGGCGGTCACCGAAGCGGTCCGCCGGGTGCTGGTCTGGTTCCGCGACACGGGGCAGGAAGCCCTCCGCGAGCAGCCTGCCGACGCGACGGCGAGCCGCCGGGCGAGCGAGCGATGACCGAGGCCCCGAGACACGAGATTCCGATGGAGACCGAGATGACCGGGGCCGCGACCAACGGGGATTCGATGGCAGGTCGTTCGACAGCGAGGAGCGCGGCGTCCGCGAACCGGCGAGCCATCTGGCACCAGGGCCTGTGGTCGGCCAATCCGGGCCTGGTCCAGCTTCTCGGGCTGTGTCCGCTGCTGGCCGTGACATCGACCGCGGTCAACGGGCTGGGCCTGGGCCTGGCCACGCTGTTCGTGCTCGCCGCGAGCAACGTGGCCGTATCGTCGATCCGTACCCGACTGGCCCCGGAACTGCGCATCCCGGTGTTCGTGCTGATCATCGCGACCCTGGTCACCGTGGTCGACCGGGTCCTGGCCGCCTGGTTCCACGACCTGTCGCGCACGCTCGGCATCTTCATTCCGCTGATCGTCACCAACTGCACCCTGCTGGCGCGCGCCGAGGCCTTCGCGTCGCGACGCCCGGTGCTCGATTCGCTGCACGACGGCCTGGCCCAGGGCACCGGATTCCTGGCCGTGCTGGTCGTCCTCGGCAGCCTGCGCGAGCTTCTCGGCCAGGGCACCCTGGGCGCCGGCGCCGGTCTTCTCCTCGGCGACTGGGCGGCCGGCCTCGAACTGCGGGTCTTCCCGGAGCGCTTCGGCCTGCTGCTCGCGATGCTGCCGCCCGGAGCCTTCATCGGCCTGGGCCTTCTGGTCGCGCTTCGCCAGCACATCCAGCGGCGCGCCGAAGATGGCCGGTCCGTCGGGATGGCCGCGTCGACCGGCACGGCAGGCACCGATCCTGCGGAAACGCCACCGGAAGCGCCCCGACACTGACCGTCACGAGACCGCCATGCCCCGCCCGATGAATCCCGAAAAGCGTGCCGAGTTCTTCCGGCGCCTCGCCGAGCTCGATCCCGAGCCGACCACCGAACTGGAGTACGACTCCACCTTCGAACTGCTGATCGCGGTGATCCTCTCGGCCCAGGCCACCGATGTGGGCGTCAACAAGGCGACCCGCAGGCTGTTTCCGGTGGCCAATACACCGGAGGCCATTCTCGCGCTCGGCGAGGACGGGCTGAAGGCGCACATCCGGACCCTCGGCCTGTTCAACTCGAAGGCGAAGAACGTGATCAGGACCTGCCGGGCGCTGGTCGAGCACCACGGTGGTGAAGTGCCGCGCCGGCGCGAGGCGCTGGAAGCCCTGCCCGGCGTGGGCCGGAAGACCGCCAACGTGGTCCTCAACACGGCGTTCGGCGAACCGACCATGGCCGTCGACACGCACATCTTCCGCGTCGCCAACCGCACCGGCCTGGCCGCCGGCAGGACGCCGCTCGCGGTGGAGAAGGCCCTCCTCGCGCGCGTGCCCGAGCCGTACCTCCAGCACGCCCACCACTGGCTGATCCTGCACGGCCGCTACATCTGCAAGGCCCGGACCCCCGATTGCCCCCATTGCCCGGTCGCCGACCTCTGCAACTTCAAGGACAAGACCCCGGGCAAGGCCTGATCGAATCTCTAGCTGCAGGAGTGAGCGTGCGAGCGCACCCGAACGGCCGCCCCACACTTCGACTGTGGGAGTGAGCTCGCGAGCGAACCCGATGGATTGCCTCACCCCTCGCTCGCGAGCTCACTCCCACAGGGGAAGCCTTCCCCCGGAGGCCTCCGCTCGCAAGCCCACTCCTGCAGTCAGGCCTTCGCTCCACCGCGGCGCCCGGGCGAAGGCCCCGATTGTGCCCGCAGCCCGGACTGTGGTATTCCTGTTCCCCCGCGCGCCGGTGAACGGACCGTGAAAGAAAATTCGCCGGCGGACGGTCTGATCGAACAAGCGCACTCACTGCGCCGATCGAACGGGGCCGGTTCGCACCGGTCCTTTCACCCATAGCTGTTGGAGGCTTTTCATGAAGAAGACGAAACTCGTTTCTGCCATCGGTGCCGTCGCCGGCGCTTCGTTCGCACTGTCCGCGGTCGCGGCCGACCAGACCGGCAACCCGTTCCAGGCCGATGACCTGAACGCCTTCACCGGCGCCGGCCAGGTCGGCTTCGGCGGCCACGGCGAAGACGGCGACGACAAGGAAGGCAAGTGTGGCGAAGGCCACTGCGGCGAAGACCACGACCACGAAGAGGGCGAAGGCGCCTGCGGGGAAGGCTCCTGCGGTGAAGGCGACGACTCCGAGGGGTCCTGTGGTGAAGGCTCCTGCGGTGAAGGCTCGTGCGGCGAAGGCTCCTGCGGCGCCGTCTGATCGGCCCGCGGATCTCCTCGTACATCACGCCGGGAATTCCTACGTGAGTCACGACGTGAAGCACGACCAGAGTCCGTTCCCCGTGCAGGGAGCCGGACTCGGGCTCCGGCGGGCCCTCCTGGGCCCGCTCGAGCACGCCGACCTGTCGCCGGTGGACTTCATGGAGGTCGCGCCGGAGAACTGGATCGGCGTCGGCGGCGCGCGCGGCAAGGCGTTTCGCCGATACACGGAGCGGCTGCCCTTCGTCTGTCACGGCCTCTCGCTTTCGCTGGGCGCGCCCGAACCGCTGGACGAGACCTTCCTGAAGCGCGTGCGCCGCTTCCTCGATACGCACGACATCCGGATCTATTCCGAACACCTGAGCTACTGCTCCGAGCACGGCCACCTCTACGACCTGATGCCGATTCCCTTCACCGAAGAAGCGGTGGACTGGGTCGCCGGGCGGATCCGCCAGGCCCAGGACCTGGTCGGACGGCGGATCGCGGTCGAGAACATTTCCTACTACGCCCAGCCGACCACGGAGCTGAGCGAACTCGAATTCATCAACGCGGTCCTCGAGCGCGCGGACTGCGACCTGCTTTTGGACGTGAACAACATCCACGTCAACAGCGTCAACCACCGCTACGATGCGGCCGCGTTCCTGGCCGGCCTGCCCGCCGAACGGGTCGCCTACATCCACGTCGCCGGTCACTGGAACGAAGCCGACGACCTCATCGTCGACACGCACGGCGCAGACGTGATCGACCCGGTCTGGGACTTGCTCGACGCTGCCTATGCGAAGCTCGGTCCGGTGCCGACGCTGCTCGAGCGCGACTTCAACTTCCCGCCGGTCGAGCAACTGCTCGCCGAAGTGCAGACGATCCACCGCGTGCAGTCCCGCCACCGGCAGACCCCGAACCGGTATGCCCACGCCTCCTGAACGCCTGGCGGCGCTGCAGAAGCGCTTCGCCGACCATATCCGGGATCCCGACACGAACCCTGCGCCGGAAGGCATCGAGGATCGGCGCCTGGCGATCTATCGCCGCCTGTTCTTCAACAACGTCTCGAGCCTGTTCGAGAAGAACTTCCCGCTGGTCCGCAAGACGGTCGGCGCCCAGCGCTGGAAGGCGCTGATTCGCGCTTTCCTGGTCGAGCACCGCGCGACCACGCCGCTGTTCCCCGAAATCGGGCGCGAGTTCGTCCGATTCCTGGCCGATCACCCCGAGCATCACTCGGATCGGCCCTGGCTGGCCGAACTGGCGCATTGGCAATTCCTGACCACCACCGTGCGCAATGACGAACGCGACCCGGCCGACGTCGAGGTCGTGAGCGACGGCGACCCGGTCGAGGGCCGCCCGCGCCTGAACCCGACGCTGCAGCTGGCCGCCTACCGTTGGCCCGTCCACGCGATCCGGGCGCCCTCGCCGTCCGCGGACGAATCGCCGTACCTGGAGGAATCACCGACCGCGCTGGCGATCTGCCGAACCGTCGACGATCGGCTGGTCCGCCTGAAGATCAACCCCGTCACCGGTCGCCTGCTCGAGCTGCTGAAGTCCGACGCATCGCTGACCGGCCGCGATGCGCTGCAGCGGATCGCCGGGGAGCTGGATCATCCCGATCCGGCAGCGCTGGTCGAGCACGGACGCGCACTGCTCGAGGACCTTTGCCGCCAGGGCCTGATCTGCGGGACCGCGCACGAGCCGCCGGACTGAACCGGGCTCGCACGATCGAGAACCGCCCGGACCCGGGCATCGAACAAGCACCCGAACCGACCGGAAGAACAGCGAACATCAACCATCCCGCCATTGCCGGCTCGCTGAAACCAGCGGGTATCCGGCCCGCATACCCGCCCAAGGAGAACCGTTCCGATGAATGGATTGATCGAAGCCTACGACCGCCTGACCGACCGCCTGCGATCCGCCGGCGACTGGGTCGCTCCGCTGGGCCTGCGCCTGCTGCTGGGCTACGAGTTCCTGTCCGCCGGCCTGCGCAAGGCGGGCGTCGAAGGCGTGCCCGGCTGGTTTGCCGACAAGGGCTTTCCCCCCCCCTTCGACTGGTTCCCCGCCGGCATGAACTGGGCGATGGTCACCTGGATCGAGGTGCTGGCGGCGATCGCGCTGATGCTCGGTCTGCTCACGCGCTTCTTCGCCTTTTCGCTGTTCGTCGTCACCACGATCGCGATCGTCTCGACCCACTGGCCGAGCGACTGGAACTCGCTGTCGGAGCTGTGGAAGGGCTACGCGGTGAGCAACGACGGTTTCGGCAACTACCGCATTCCGCTGCTGTTCATGGCGATGCTTCTGCCGCTGGTGTTCATGGGCGGGGGCAAGCTCAGCCTCGATCACGCCCTGGTCAAGCTCGGCGGCCGCGCGGACCTGGTCGATACGCGCCGCGACGACCTGCTCGCCCTCGCGCTGGCGCTACTCGTCCCCGGCATCGCGTTGGTCTACCTGATCCCGCTGTGGGGGGTGCTGTTGATCGTCGCCGCCGCGCTGTCGGCCTTCGCGCACTCGCTTCGCGGTTGACGCGACGGCGCCCGCAGGCGCCGATTCAGTAGACGGGCTCGACGACGTAGCCGCGCGAGCGGAGAAGCTCGACGAGGCCGTACTCGCCCGGCAGGTGCAGGGCGCCGACCGCGACCAGGGTGCCGCCCCGGTCGTAGAGCGGCGCGGCACGTTCCGCCATGCGGCGATTTCGCGCGACGATGCCCTCGGCCTCGAAGCGCGCGCGGATCTCCGGGCCCATGCGCTCGAGCTCGCGCTCGGCGAGTGCGCGCAAGCGCTCGCTGTCGCGCGCGAGGTAGGCCTGAATCAGCGCCTCGAACAGCGCGCGACCGCCGTCGCTGTCGGCCACCGCCAGTTCGAGCATCTCGATGTGCGCTTCGCGACCCAGACCGGTCAGGAATGCGAGCTGCTCGTCCAGCGTCTCCAGCGCCTCGACCTCGGCCCCGAGCCGCGCGGCCCGGAAGGCCAGGGCCATGTCCATGAACAGCCCGGTCTCCGGCGGCGGCAGGGCGAGCGTCATCGCCACCGCCCAGGGACGCATTCGCTCCACCGCCGGGGCATCCAGCCCGTAGTCGTCCAGGACCGCGAGCACGTCGGCGTAGAGCGCCGGGCTGAGCACCTCCGACAGGCGTTCGCCGCGCGGCAGCAGCATCGCCTCGCTCAGCGCGGCGAGCATGGCGGCATCGGGCACGAGTTCCAGCGCGACCCGGTCGGCGTCGTCCAGGGCCTGCTGCAGAGCCGGCGGGAAATCGAGGACGCGGGGATCTTCCGTGTGGATCGTGCCGAGCAGCCAGCCGAGCTTGCCGTCCGGCGTTTCGACCGTCCAGAACACCTGCGAGGCGGCAGGTTGCGGCGCCGAAACCAGGATGAGCGCGAGAAACGATGCGAGCAGGGCCGGAGCGACCGCGTTCCAGCGCTCGTGTCGCCTCCGTCGATTCGGTCGTACGAGTCTCCGCAGCATGCCGGTGGCGCCTCCGATCTGGTAGCGTATGCTCACTCTCTCCCCGTCAACACCGAATGATGGATATCAAGGTCCGCTTCCGCGGATTCCTGCCCGTGGTCGTCGACGTCGAGACCGGGGGCTTCAACGCCGAAACCGACGCGCTGCTGGAACTCGCCGCGTGCCTCATCGACATGGACGACGAGGGACGACTGGTGCCGGGCGACATGATCATGCGCCATGTGGAACCCTTCGAGGGCGCGAACATCGAGCAGGCGGCACTGGAATTCACCGGCATCAAGCCCGATCACCCCCTGCGCATGGCCGTGCCGGAGCGCGAGGCCCTGGCCGACGTGTTCCAGCCGATCCGCCGTCGCCTGCGCGAGACCGGCTGCAAGCGTGCGATCCTGGTCGGCCACAATCCCTCCTTCGATCTCGGTTTTCTCAACGCAGCGGTCGCCCGGGTGGACTACAAGCGCAATCCGTTCCATCCGTTTTCCAGCTTCGATACCGCCACCCTCGGCGGACTGGCCTACGGGCAGACCGTGCTCGCTCGCGCGGTGCAGGCGGCGGGCCTCGACTGGGATTCCGACGAGGCCCACTCGGCCCGCTACGACACGGAGCGCACCGCCCGCCTGTTCTGCACCATCGTCAACCGGTGGCAGGAACTGGGCGGCCTTGATCCGGCCACGCTGGCCAAGGGCTGATCCGCCGGCCGATCGGCGCTCACGCCTCCGCCGCACCGAAGCCGCCACCGCCCGGCGTCAGGATCGTCAGTCGCTGGCCGGCCTCGGCCCGCAGTCCGACCTTCGCCGGCAGACGCTCACCGTCGAGCCGGTTCTCGCCCGGCGCGCCGGCTGAACCGCCGTCGAGCCCCCAGGGACCTTCCCCACGGCGCTCGGTGATCAGGGTCACGTCGGTGGTCTCCAGGAACTCGAAGGTCCGGACCAGTCCGTCGCCGCCCGCACGACGGCCCCGGCCGCCGCTGTCGCGGCGCACGCGGTATTCGACCAGGCGCAGCGGAAAATGACTCTCCAGCACCTCCGCCGGCGTGTTCAGGGTGTTGGTCATGTGGCTGTGGGTGGCCGAGCGACCGGCGCAGGCCGCGCTGGCCCCGCAACCGCCGGCCAGGGTCTCGTAGTAGCTCCAGTCCGAGGCGCCCAGGCCGACGTTGTTCATCGTGCCCTGGCTGGCGGCGGGAATCCGTTCCGGGAGCGCATCGGCCAGCGCCCGAAGCAGCACGTCGACGATGCGCTGGCTGGTTTCGACGTTGCCCGCCGCGGTGGCCGACGGCGCCTGCGCGTGGACCAGGCACCCCGCCGGCGCGACCAGCTGCAGCGGCGCCAGCGCCCCCGCGCAGGACGGCGTCTCGTCGGGCAGCAGGCAGCGAACGACGTAGAACGCCGCCGCCGCGGTCACGCTCATCGGGCAGTTCAGGTTTCCGGCCACCGCACCGTCGGTGCCGTCGAAGTCCATCCTGAGGCTTCGCCCGCCGTCCGCCGCATCGACGACATCGACCCGCACGCGGATCACCGGGCCGGGCCCGCCCGCACCGTCGTCGTCCATCGCGTCCTCGGCTCGATAGGTCCCGACCGGCAGAGCGTCGAGGGAGGCGCGGGCCAGCCGTTCGGCGTAGGCGTTCAGCCCGTCGCACAGCGCGCCGAATCGGTCGATGCCGTAGTCCGCGACCAGGCGACCCAGCGCCCGCTCGCCGTCGGCCGAGGCCGCGACCTGGGCCTGGAAATCGGCCGCGGCGAGCGCAGGGTTTCGCATCGGCTCGCAGATCGATTCGAACACCGCGTCGTCGCGACGACCGTCGCGGTAGAGCCAGGTCGGCGAGATCAGCACGCCCTCGTCCTCGAGCGAGCGGCTGAGCGGCATGGATCCCGGTGTTTCGGAGCCGATATCGGCATGATGGGCGCGATTGGCGACGAATCCCACCAGGTCGTCATCGATGAACACCGGTGCAATCAACGTCACGTCGGGCAGGTGCGTGCCGCCGGCGTAGGGGTCGTTGAGCAGCAGCCGGTGGCCCGGCGCCCAGTCGAAGCGGTGGACGAGGTCGCGCATCGCCCAGGCCATGGACCCGAGGTGGACCGGGATGTGCGTGGCCTGGGCGAGAAGCTCGCCGCCGGCGTCGAACAGCGCGCAGGAGAAGTCCAGCCGGTCGCGGATGTTGGGCGAGAACGCGGCGCGGCGGAGCACCGCGCCCATCGTCTCGCAAAGCGCCGCGAGACGACTTTCGAACACCGCCAGTTCGATCCGGTCGTCGGGGTCGAATCGCTCGGGTTGCCGCGCCATCGGGTCGTCCTCCGGGACTGACGCCTTGATCTCGATGGCTACGGTACCATCTTGACTGTCGTGGGCCGAGGTCCGGCCCTGCCCTTCGAATCCAACCCGAGGAGTTCGTCATGTCGTTCACGCTTCCCGACCTTCCCTACGCGAAGAACGCGCTGGAACCGCACATTTCCGCCGAGACCCTGGAGTACCACTACGGCAAGCACCACCAGGCCTACGTCGACAAGCTGAACAACGCGGTCGAGGGCACGCCCGAGGCCGACAAGTCGCTCGAGGAGATCATCCGCAGCGCCTCCGGCGGCACCTTCAACAACGCCGCCCAGGTCTGGAACCACACGTTCTACTGGAACTGCCTGAGCCCCAACGGCGGCGGTGCGCCCGACGGCGCCCTGGCCGACGCGATCGAGCGCGACTTCGGCTCCTTCGACAACTTCAAGGAGAAATTCAGCGACAGTGCCGTGGGCAACTTCGGTTCCGGCTGGACCTGGCTGGTGCAGAACGAGGACGGCACGCTGGCCATCGTCAACACCGACGACGCCGATACCCCGCTGACCGGCTCGGCCACGCCACTGCTGACCTGCGATGTGTGGGAACACGCCTACTACATCGACTACCGCAATGCCCGGCCCAAGTACATCGAGGCCTTCTGGAAGCTGGTCAACTGGGAGTTCGTCGCCGGCCGGATGAAGGGCTGACCCTTCCTCCCTTCGGCACGCCGGACGGTCGACGAGCGTTCGATCGCGTCGGCAGCCTCGACCCCGGATCCACCTCCGATCCTCGCGCCGGCCCGGCCCCCGGGCCGGCGCTCGATTCCAGACCCCGCCCCGCTGCGCGTAGAATCGACGTCGTGAACTCGACCTTCCTGATGAACACCTACGCGCGGATGCCCATCGCGTTCGAGCGCGGCGACGGCGCCTGGCTGTTCGACGAGCACGGCACCCGCTACCTCGATGCGGTCAGCGGCATCGCCGTGTGCAGCCTCGGCCATGCCGACCCGGTGCTCGCCGAAGCGATCTGCGACCAGGTCCGGACCCTGGTCCACACCGCCAATCTCGGGCACATCCGCCTGCAGGAGCGGCTGGCCGAACGGCTCTGCGCGCTCAGCGGCATGGACCGAGCGTTCATCACCAACACGGGTGCCGAGGCGATCGAGTGCGCGCTGAAGATCGCTCGTCGCCACGGCTTCGAGCGCGGCATCGAATGCCCGCGAATCCTGGTCGTCGACGGCGCCTTCCACGGTCGCACGCTGGGCGCGATCAGCGCTTCGGCGCCCGGCAAGCTGCAGCACGGCTTCGCCCCGCTGGTCGACGGCTTCGTCCGGGTACCGTTCGGCGATGCGCCGGCCGCCGCCGCGGCATTGGCCGCCGACCCGACGATCGTGGCCGTGCTGCTCGAGCCGATCCAGGGCGAGGGCGGTGTCAGGATCCCGCCCGACGGATACCTCGCCGCGTTGCGCAGCGCCTGCGACGAACACGCGGCGCTGCTGATGCTCGACGAGATCCAGACCGGCCTGTGCCGGACCGGCGCATGGTTCGCCCACCAGCACGAGCCGGATTGCCGGCCCGACGTGCTGACGTCGGCCAAGGCCCTCGGCAACGGCGTTCCCGTCGCCGCCTGCGTGGCCCGCGGAGGGGCCGCGGACGTGCTCACGCCGGGCAGTCACGGCACGACCTACGGCGGCAGTCCCCTGGCCTGCCGCACCGCGCTCACGGTGCTGGAGCGGATGGAGGCGCTGGACCTGAACGCACGGTCGCACGAGCTCGGCCGGGCCCTCGTCGACCGCCTGCGCGAACGCCTGAACGGCTGCGCGCGGGTCGTCGACATCCGCGGCCGCGGCCTGATGATCGGGGTCGAGCTGGTCGACAGCGCGATGGACGTGCGCGACCACGCGCTCGAGCGGCAGGTGCTGATCAACGTGACCCACGAGCGCGTGATCCGCCTGCTGCCGCCGCTGATCATCGACCGGGAGCAGGCGATGACGATCGCCGACACGGTCGCCGACGGCATCGTCGACCCCGACGTCGGTGCGCGCGTCGGTGCAGGCAACAAGGACGTCGCTCGATGATGCTGCACGTCGAGGACATCGAGCTTGGCTATGACGGCACGCCGGTGGTCTGCGGCCTGGATTTCCAGCTCGAGGCCGGCGAGATCGGCTGCCTGCTGGGCGCCTCCGGTTGCGGCAAGACCACCGCGCTTCGCGCGATCGCCGGTTTCGAAGACCTGTCGCGCGGCGTCATCCGGATCGACGACCGCCTCGTCAGCGCGCCGGGGACGCGGGTCGCACCGGAGCGACGCAGCGTCGGCATGGTGTTCCAGGACCACGCCCTGTTCCCGCACCTGACCGTCGAGGCCAACATCGGCTTCGGCCTGCGGCGGCTTTCAGCATCCCGGCGCCGCGAGCGGATCCGCGAATTGCTTGCGCTGACCGGGCTGACCGGACTCGACCAGCGCTACCCGCACGAGCTTTCCGGCGGTCAGCAGCAACGCGTGGCGCTGGCGCGCGCGCTGGCGCCGGAACCCGCCGTGCTGCTGATGGACGAGCCGTTCAGCAATCTCGATGCCGGCCTGCGACGCCAGATGGGCGACGAGATCCGGAGCCTGTTGAAGGCGCGCGGAACCGCGACGCTCATGGTCACGCACGACCAGCAGGAGGCCTTCGCCCTGGCCGACCGCATCGGCCTGATGTTCAACGGCCGGATGCTGCAGTGGGACACGCCCTACCAGCTCTACCATCGGCCGATCTGCCGCTACGTGGCCGCCTTCACCGGCCGCGGCAGCTACATCCGCGCCGAGGTCGAGGCCGGCGGCCACGAGATCCGGCATGCGCTCGGCATGTCGCCGCTGCCCGACGAGATCGAGGCCGGCCCCGGCCAGGCGCTCGAACTGCTGGTCCGGCCCGACGACATCCGTCCGGACCGCAACGGCTGTCCGGCCCGGGTCGTCAATCGCCAGTTCCAGGGCGCCGACATCCTCTACAAGCTCGAACTCGAAAGCGGCGAGCGCGTCGGGGCGTTGTTTCCGAGCCACGACAACTTCGCCGAGGGCGAGACGGTCGGCATCGTGCTCGACGCCGACCACCTGGTGCTGTTCGACCCGAAGCAGTCCGCAGCGATCGAGCGCACCGGTCGGCCCGGCGCACCGGTCGCCGGCTAGGGTCGCAGGCCGGGGCCGTGCCCGATCCGCGGACCGGCGGGTCGGGTCAGGAAAGGATCGAATCCAGCGCCTCGCGCACGGTCGCCGAGAGTTCTCCGTCCAGTCCCGCACGCAGGGCCTTCAGCGATCCGACATCCGGAGCGCTGAGGGTGGCGTGGCCGACCTTGCGTCCGGACCGCGCCGTCTTGCCGTAGTCGTGCCAGGCCAGGCCGTCGACGGCCAGCCAGACCGACCGGTCGGGCAGATCGCCGATGAAGTTGAACATGACGCTGATGCCTTCGCGCAGCCCGGGGTCGCCCAGCGGCCAGCCGCAGACCGCGCGCAGGTGGTTCTCGAACTGCGAGCAGCGCGCGCCCTCGATGGTCCAGTGGGCCGAGTTGTGGGCTCGCGGCGCGAACTCGTTGGCCAGCAGGCGGTCGCCGTCGGCGAACAGTTCCAGCGTCAGGCAGCCGACGTAATCGAGATCGTCGGCCAGCGCGCCGGCCATCCGCTCGGCCTCGGCGCGGAGGCGGTCGGCGGCCGGGCAAGGCGCCACGGCCAGGCGCAGGATGCCGTCGGCGTGCCAGGTGCGAGTCAGCGGGTAGAAGCGTTTCGCACCGTCGGTGCCCCGGACCACGGTGATCGAGCATTCGTGGTCGAAGGGCACCCACTGCTCGAGGATCAGCGGGCGGTCGCCCAGGGCCTGCCAGGCGGGTTCGAGGTCCTCGGCGGTCTTGAGCACGAACTGGCCCTTGCCGTCGTAGCCCATCCGCCGGGTCTTCAGCACCGCCGGCAGGCCGATCCGGTCGATCGCCTCCAGCAGTTCCGGGCGGGAGTCGACCCGGGCGAACTCGGCGGTCGCCATGTCCAGCGCCTGGAAGCGGTTCTTCTCGACCCAGCGATCCTGCGCGGCCGCGAGCGCCCGCGCCGAGGGACGGACCGGGACCCGCGCTTCGAGCGCGGCCAGCGCATCGGCGGGCACGTTCTCGAAGTCGCAGGTCACCACGTCGCAGTCGGCCAGCGCCGCCAGCGCGTCGGTGCTGTCGTAATCGGCGACGACCTGCTCCGTGACCCGGGAGGCGCTGGCGCCGGGCTTGGGGTCGACCACCCGGAACGCGAGCCCCAGCGGATGGCCGGCCTCGGCCAGCATCCGCGCCAGTTGCCCGCCGCCGAGAATGCCGACGGTCGCGGCCGGAGGCGCCGAGGACGTCACGACGCGCGCGGGTCGGGCTCGGCCAGTACGCGGTCGGTCTGGGCCGCGCGCCAGGCACGGTAGCGCTCGGCCAGGGCCGGGTCGCCCAGCGCCAGGATCGACGCGGCCAGCAAGCCGGCGTTCGCGGCACCGGATTCGCCGATGGCCAGGGTCGCGACGGGAACGCCGCGCGGCATCTGGACGATCGACAGCAGTGAATCGAGGCCGTTCAACGCACGCGACTTGACCGGAACGCCGAGCACCGGCAGTTCCGTCGCCGCGGCGACCATGCCCGGCAGGTGCGCCGCGCCGCCGGCCCCGGCAATGATCACCTTCAGACCGCGAGAGGCGGCCGCCCGCGCGTAGTCGAGCATCTTGTCCGGGGTCCGGTGGGCCGAGACCACCTCGGCCTCGTAGCCGATGCCGAGCTCGTCGAGCAATTCGGCGGCCTTGACCAGGGTCGGCCAGTCGCTCTTCGAACCCATGATCAGGCCGACGCGCACAGTCGTGGACATGGCAGGAAACCGCTTGCTTGAAGGGAAGTGAGCGATGGTAGCAGAACGCGCCGCGCGGCCGCATCGGCGGCCGGGCCGACGACACGCTGCAGCCGCGCGGTTAGAATGCGCCCATGACGATTCCCGACTCGCTACTCGACATTCTCTGCTGCCCGGTCAGCCACGAGCCGCTGCGGCCCCTGGAGCGGTCCCGCCTGAAGACACTGAACGCGGCGATCGAAGCCGGCGGCGTGCTGTTCGTCGACGGCAGTGCGGTGGAAGCGACGTTGACCGAGGCGCTGATCACGCGCGACGGCAAGGTCATCTACGCGGTGGACCAGGGAGTTCCCGTGCTGCTCCCGGATTCCGGCATCGGCACCACCCAGTTCGACGACGCCTGAGTCGCCGGAAGCCTCGAAGACCCGGACAGCCCGCTCCCCGGCGCACCCGTCCGGATGCGCCGATCGTCAGAGCGTCTCGATGTGGTCGCGGATCCAGTTCGCGCGGCGGGTGATCGCGGCCTTGTCGGCGGGCTTCAGGCGCTCGACGTTGCGATACATCATGGTCATCCGGCCGTTGTCGGAAAGCCGATCCTCGTTGCGCATCAGAAAATCCCAGTACAGCGCGTTGAAGGGACAGGACTTCTCGCCGGTCCGCTCGCCGACGTCGTAGCGGCAGTTCGCGCAGTGATCGCCCATGCGCTGGATGTACTTTCCGCTGGCCGCGTAGGGCTTGGACGCGAAGCTTCCGCCGTCGGCGTAGATCGCCATCCCGAGGACGTTGGGTAGTTCGACCCACTCGTAGGCATCCGCATACACGGCCAGGTACCAGTCGGCGACCTGGCGCGGCTCGACGCCGAGCAGCATCGCGAAATTGCCGGTCACCATCAGGCGCTGGATGTGATGCGCGTAGGCGTTGCGACGGGTCGCGTCGATCGCCCGATGCAGGCAGCGCATCTCCGTGTCCCCGGTCCAGTACCAGCCGGGCAGGTCCCGGTCGACGCCGAAGAAGTTCTCCTCCGCGTAGTCCGGCATCTTCAGCCAGTAGACCCCGCGGATGAACTCGCGCCAGCCGATGATCTGCCGGATGAAGCCCTCGACCGCGTTCAGCGGTGCATGGCCGTCGCGCCAGGCCTGCTCGGCAGCCTCGCAGACCTCGATCGGATCGAGCAGGCCCAGGTTCAGGCTGGTCGACAGGCGACTGTGGAACAGCCAGTCTTCGTCGTCGGGCAGTGCGTCCTGGAAATCACCGAAGCACGGCAGGGCGTGTTCGACGAAATGCGCGAGCGCCCGTCGCGCCTGGCCGGTGGTCACCGGGAGGTCGAAGTCGTCGATCTCGCCGAAGCCGTCGAAGTGTTCGCCGACCGTGTCCAGCACCTCGCGGGTGACGTCGTCGGGCGTGAACCGCATCGGCCGGGCGGCTTCCGGCTCGCCGGTCCACTTCCTGCGGTTCTCCTGGTCGTAGTTCCACTGCTCGCCGACCGGCTCGCCGTCGTCCATCAGCAAGCCGGTGCGCTTGCGCATGGACCGGTAGAAGAACTCCATCCGGAGCGTCTTGCGGTCCTCGGCCCATTCGGCGAACTCGGCCGGCGTGCTGACGAAGCGGTCGTCCTCGAGGACCGTGACCGGCAGACCGAATTCACGTTCGAAGCCCTCGAACATGTCGAGCACGCGCCACTCGCCCGGCCAGGTGAGCACGATCTCCTCGATGTCGTGCTCGTCGAGGTGTGCGCGCACCGCATCGGTGAAGGACCGGATCTCGGACGACGGATCGAAGCGCCGGTAGAACACGCGGTATCCGTCGTCCTCGAGCAGGCGGGCGAAATGGCGCATGGCGGAGAAGATCAGCGCCGTCTTCTTGCGGTGGTGCTGGACGTAGGTGGCTTCGTCGGCCAGCTCCGCCATCAGCACATGGTCCTGGTCGCGATCGAGCGCCCGGAGCGAAGCGAGTTCCGCGGAAAGCTGGTCGCCGGTGACCAGGCAGAGTCGTGCCATGGGTTCCCCCCGATTGCTGATCGATCGCCGATGCCCAGTATGCCGAGCGCCCATGCCCCCCCTGTCAACGCCTGTCGGGCGGGCGAACGAATCGGGCAACCTCGCCGCGCGACCGTGATCGAGCCGCTCTTGCGTGCCCCTGTACTTGTCCAGGGGCTAGAAGCCAGGGGCTAGGGGTCAGGGACTAGTGGAGCAATAGCAAGGTTTTACTGGCCCCTAGCCCCTAGCCCCTAGCCCCTAGCCCCTAGCCCCTAGCCCCTAGCCCCTTCCCTGGCCCCTGAACCCGTTCCCGTGCTAGCGTTTCCTCCATGGACCCCCAAGCCATCGAAAAACTGATCGACAACGGGCGCGACGGCTACGAGGCGCGCCTCGCCGCGGGCCAGGCGCGCCAGGCGTCCGGCGACCTGGATCGCGCCATCGCGCACTTCGAGGCCGCCACCGCGTTCAAGCCCGGCAACACCATGGCCTGGCAGGCGCTCGGCCGCGCCCGCCACGAGCAGGGCGACGACGAGCAGGCCAGGACCGCCTGGGAGCGGGGCCTGGCGGCCGCGCAGGCCAACGGCGACAAGCAGTCCGAGAAAGTGCTCGCGGTCTGGCTCAGGCGCCTCGAGCGCGCTGCGTCGGACGATTGATCGGATCGAAGCGGCGGTAGCGCCAGAGGTACTGCTCGGGCGCGCGACGGACCTGTCGCTCGAGCGCTTCGTTCAGCCGGGTCGCCGCCTCCACCGGGTCGTCGATGGCTGCGAAGTCCTGCAATTCTTCGAATCGCGGCTGCCAGCCGCGTCCGTCCCGGAGCACGTGGCCGATCACCACGCGGCATCCGGTTCGACGTGCGAGACGCCACGCCAGGGTCATGGTCGGCGCCGGCCGGCCGAAGAACGGCGCTTCGACGAACTCGCCGCCGCGCGGGAGCTGGTCGAACAGCAGGCCGACCGCCCCGCCCTGCCGAAGCCGTCGCAGGGCGCTGCGCATCGCCGCGCTTCCGGTCGCGACGAACTCACCGCCGAAGCGGGCCCGGTAGCCGGTCAGGGCGCGGTCCAGGGCGGGGTCGTCGGGCGGCTTGTACAGGTAGGTGATCGGCCAGTGGGTCGTGCCGTAGAGAATGCCGGCCTCCCATTGGCCGAGGTGGCCGCCGAGCAGCAGCGTTCCGCGGCCGTCGGCCACCGCCGCATCCACGGCCTCGCGTCCTTCGGCCGCCCGCCACCGGGAGGCCAGCCAGGTCGAAGACCGGTGCCAGAGCGGCGCGCATTCCAGCGCGGTGACCAGCATGGCGCGCCGGTTGCGCCGGGCCAGCGCCCGCCGTTCGGTGTCGCCGAGTTCGGGATAGGCCTGCTCGAGGTTGGCCCGGACGCGCGCCCGCCGCCCCCCGACCGGCAGCGTACCGATCAGCTCGCCCAGGGCCCGGAGCACCGGTAACGGCAGCCAGGCCAGGGCGGCCAGCAGGGCCCGGTAGACGGCGGTCTTCATGGCGGGGAATGCTACCATCCGGTCCCGGCGAGGGCCCCCTCGCCGCGAGCCATGACCGGACTGCCCTGATGATCGGACTGCTGCAACGCGTCACGAGCGCGCATGTCGAAATCGAAGGCCGCACCGTCGCCCGGATCGAGCGGGGCCTGCTGGTCCTGGTCGGCTTCCGCGACGGCGACCGCGAAGCGCGCATCGGGCGGTTCCTCGAACGGCTGCTCAACTATCGCGTGTTCGCCGACGACGCGGGCCGGATGAACCGGAGCCTGCGCGATACGGAAGGCGGCTTGCTGCTGGTCCCGCAGTTCACGCTGGCCGCGGACACGAATTCCGGCAACCGCCCCAGCTTCACGCCGGCCGCGACGCCGGAGGACGGACGGGCGTTGTTCGACGCACTGAAGCGGGAAGCCAGCCGGGCCTGGCCGGGCTCCGCGTTCGGCCAGTTCGGCGCCCACATGCGGGTCGGCCTGACCAACGACGGCCCGGTGACCTTCTGGCTGGAAGTGGATTGATCGCCTGCGGCGGGAGCGAAGGCCGCCCCTCGCGGGCGGGCCTCAGCCCGGCCGGTTGTAGAGCGCGGAATGCTGCCGCATGAAGAACCCGACCGGCTCGGCCACGCCGATCACCCGGCCGTCGCGGAGGCGGATTTCCGCCGACACTTCGTGCGGCCCCCGCTCGATGCCTTCGAGGGTGACCGACGTCTCGCGGCTGACCAGCTTTTCCTCGCCGTCGACGCGGTAGACGATCTCGGCCCCGTTCGGGAGCTCGCTGTCGATCTCGAGCTCGACGTCGAGCCGGTAGGCGGTGTTGACGATGATCTCGTCGGCCAGCGGGGAGACGATCGAGAACTCGAAGGGTTCGAACTCGGGCGATTCGGTGTTGCGCGCGGCCGACGGGTCGCCGATGTCGACCGGGTCGACCACGGTCAACTCCGGCAGCGGGATCGGCTCTGCGTCGTCGGACGGCTTGCGGTCGGTGTAGACCACGTTGCCGTCCTCGTCGACGGTCTTGTAGATCTGCTGCGCGTCGGCGAACGGGGCGATCCCGATCAGCAGCAGGGCTGCGACGCCGGACGCGAACAGGGATACGGGCACGGAAACGAGCGTGCGAAGGGATCGAGTTGGGTCGAGCATTGCGAGCGACTCCTGTGGCCCGTCTGGCCGTCGTTGTGCATGGTCACGGTTCGGGGCGCTGCGGGTCGCCGTGCCCGTTCGCCCTGTTCGAAGACTTGGACGCCTTGCAGCGCCCTTTGTTCCGGCGCCTTGCTGCGCGTGGTCGCGTGCAGCTTCGTGCGACCGCCGAGCGATCGTCCTGGAGCGATGGTCATGAGATCGCCCAGCGATGGTCATGAGATCGGCCAGCGATCGGCGGCGGCCCCGGTGGCCGGGACCGCTGCCGTTCCGCCCGCTTCAGGCGGAGTAGTACATGTCGAATTCGACCGGGTGCGTCGACATCCGGAACCGGGTGACTTCCTTCATCTTCAGCGCGATGTAGCCGTCGATCAGATCGTCGGAGAAGACGTCGCCGGCCTTCAGGAATTCGCGGTCCTTGTCCAGCGCCTCGAGCGCCTGGTCCAGCGCGTGGCAGACGCGCGGCAGGTCCCGCTCTTCTTCCGGCGGCAGATCGTACAGGTCCTTGTCCATCGGGGAGCCCGGGTCGATCTTGTTCAGGATGCCGTCCAGACCGGCCATCATCATGGCCGCGAAGGTCAGGTACGGGTTGCCGGCCGCGTCGCCGAAGCGGACTTCGATGCGACGGGCCTTGGCACTGGCGACCCACGGCACCCGGCACGACGCGGAGCGGTTGCGGGCCGAATAGGCCAGCACCACCGGCGCCTCGAAGCCCGGCACCAGCCGCTTGTAGCTGTTGGTGGTCGAGTTCGAGAAGGCGTTGATCGCCCGGGCGTGCTTGAAGATGCCGCCGATGTAGTGCAACGCGGTTTCCGAAAGGCCGCCGTAGCCGTCGCCGGAGAACAGGTTCTTGCCCTCCTTGGCCAGCGACTGGTGGACGTGCATGCCCGAGCCGTTGTCGCCGACCAGCGGCTTCGGCATGAAGGTCGCGGTCCGGCCGTGCATATGGGCGACGTTGTGCACGATGTACTTGAACACCAGCATCTCGTCGGCCTTGCGGGTCAGCGAATTGAACCGGGTGCCGATCTCGCACTGGCCGGCGGTTCCCACCTCGTGGTGGTGGACCTCGACCGGAATGCCGCAGGCCTCCAGCGTCAGGCACATCACCGAGCGCAGGTCGGCCAGTCCGTCGACCGGCGGCACCGGGAAGTAGCCGCCCTTGACCCGCGGCCGGTGACCGGTGTTGCCGTCTTCGTATTCCTTGTTCGTGTTCCAGGCCGCTTCTTCCGAATCGATCTGGAAGGAACTGCCGGAGATGTCGTTCTTCCAGCGCACGTCGTCGAACACGAAGAACTCGGGCTCGGGGCCAAAGAAGGCCTCGTCGGCCACGCCGGAGGCGGCCAGGTACGCCTCGGCGCGCTTCGCCAGGGAACGCGGGCAGCGGCTGTAGGCCTGCAGCGTGTCGGGCTCGAGCACGTCGCAGCGGAGGTTGAGCGTCAGGTGTTCGGCAAACGGATCGAGAAAGGCGGCCTCGGTGTCCGGCATCAGGACCATGTCGGACTCGTTGATGCCCTTCCAGCCGGTGATCGACGAGCCGTCGAACATCTTGCCTTCGGCGAGGGTTTCTTCGTCGATGGTCGAAGCGGGCACGGTCACGTGCTGTTCCTTGCCGAGCGTGTCGGCGAACCGCAGGTCGACGAATTCGATTTCTTCATCCTTGATGCGTTTAAGGATGTCTTCAGCGCTCATGGGACGGTCGTCCTTGTTGAATGGGAGGCGCGATCATGGTAGCGGATCGCCGTGGGTGCCGCGCGACCCGTTTCGTCCGCGGCCCGCGACAGCTCCGCGAAACAGGCTAGCCGCGCGGCCAGAACACGACCAGCAGAACCGTGCCCAGCACCAGCCGGTAGACCACGAACGGCATCATGCCGGCGCGCCGCAGCCAGGCCAGGAAGGCGGCGATGGTCAGCCAGGCGAACAGGCCGGACAGCACCGCGGCCAGCGCGAACTGGGCCAGCTCGAAGGAGCCGCCTTCGCGCAGGCCGGTCACGAAGCCCCAGCCGCCGGCCGCGGCGATGATCGGGATCGACAGCAGGAAGGAGTACCGGGCCGCGGCCTCGCGTCCCAGCCCGAGTGCGCGGGCGGCCGTGATCGTCACCCCGGAGCGCGACGTGCCGGGCACCAGGGCCAGCACCTGGGCCAGGCCGATGGCGACCGCCGAAGCGAGGCCCACGTCCTCCAGCGGCCGCGCCTGCCGACCCCAGCGATCCGCCGCCCCGAGCAGCAGGCCGAACACGATCGTCGTCCCGGCAATCAGCAGCGGGTTGCGCAGCCAGATCCCGATCCATTCGGCGGCCAGCGCACCGACCGCCAGCGCCGGCAGCGTGGCCAGCGCGAGGCCGATCAGCAGCGTGCGCTGGATCGGGTCGCGACCGGCCAGGCCGCCGCGCGCCAGTCCAGCCAGCTCCGGGCGCAGGTGCAGCACCACGGCGACCAGGGTGCCGGCATGCACGGCGGCATCGAAGGCAAGCCCCTGGTCGGCCCAGCCGGTCAGCGGCGCGACCAGCGCCAGGTGCGCCGAGCTCGACACGGGCAGGAATTCGGTGACTCCCTGGAGCAGCGCCAGCAGGACGAGTTGGAGGAGGGGCATGGTTGAAAGCAGGGATCAGGGGCGAGGGGAAAGGGGCCAGGGACGACTGCCGCTCGATTCGATTGACGGTGGGACTACCATCCCCTCTCGTCCCCGGCGCCCGCGCCGTTCCCTCAATCCCGCTCCTGGCCGCGCTCGATGGCTTCGGGGTTCAGCGTATAGGTCCCGGTGATGCTGGCCTGGCCGAGGACATGGTCGCGCAGGGCCTCCATCGCCTCGCGGCCGTCGAAGGAGGGTGAGACCGGAAGGGTCTCGACGTCCAGGGCATAGACGGTGAACCGGTAGTGGTGAACGAGCTCGTCGTTCCACGGCGGGCAGGGTCCGTCGTAGCCGTAGTATTCGCCGGCCATCTCCTCGTCGCCGGCCAGGAAGTCGGTGTAGTCGTTGAGCCCCTGGCGGCTGCCCTCCGGGCCCGGGGGCTGCTTCCGGCCGCCCGCGGTGACGCCGCTTCCGCACGCGCCCGTCGCCAGCTCGGTCACGTCGGGCGGCACGTCGATCATCACCCAGTGGAAGAAATCGACCCGCTTGAGCGTCGAGGGAATGGTCCTGCCTTCCTGGTTGACGTCGTCGGCGACCGACGGCACGTCCGGATCGACGCACAGCACGGCGAAGGACCGCGTCCCGTCGGGCGCGCCGGACCAGGCCAGGTGCGGGCTGACGTTGTCCGACAGCGCCATGTGCTGGTCGGCATCGGGGCGGGCGAAGGCAAACTTCGGTTCGATGGCCTGGCCGTCGCGGATATCGTTGGATTTCAGCTGCATTCGAGCCTCCTCTGGGGTGGATCGGGTTCGCTTCGACAAGGGGACGCGGTCGCGCGACATGATGTCGGTATCCTATCAGCCCCCCTGCACCGGACCGACCTCGATATGCGCCCGTTCCCGCTTTCCCGCGCCCTGGCGATCACCGCCCTCGCCCTCCTCCTTCCGCTGCTCGCGACGGCCACGCAGGCGGCCGACCTGCCCGGGCTGGACCGGACGCTTTCGGCTCGCGGCGATCTGCCGTCGGTCGAGGACCTGCTCGGCTTCTCGCCCGGCGAGCGTCACCCGCGGAACCACGAGCTCGTCGCCTATTACCGCGAACTGGCCGAGCGCTCGGAGCGGATGCGGGTCGAGACCATCGGCACCAGCAGCGGCGGCAACGAGCACGTGCTGGCCTACTTCGGCCGGCCCGACCGGCTCGAGCAGCTCGATGCGCTGCGCGCCGGGCGGATCGAGGCCAGCCGCGACGGCACCGGTCCCGTGATCGTCTGGCTCGGCTACTCGGTCCACGGCAACGAAGCCTCGGGGGCTTCGGCCGCGCCGATCGTCGCGTGGTTCCTCGCCGCGTCCGACGCGCCGGAGCTCGACGACTGGTTCGAGCACGTGATCGTGGTCATGGAGCCGGTCATCAACCCGGACGGCGTGGATCGCTTCGCGCACTGGGCCAACATGCACCGCGGCCGCCATCCGTCGGCCGACCCGAACGACCGCGAACACGCCGAGGGCTGGCCGAACGGCCGGACCAGCTACTACTGGTTCGACCTGAACCGCGACTGGCTGCCGCTGACCCACCCGGTCTCGAAGCAGCGAATCCGTCATTACCGTCAGTGGCGGCCCCATGTCCTGACCGACGCCCACGAGATGGGCCACCGCAGCACCTACTTCTTCCAGCCCGGCATCCCGGAGCGGAACAACCCGGACACACCGCCGCGCGTGTTCGAACTGACCGAGCGAATCGCCGAATACCATGCCCGTCGGCTCGACGCGGCCGGCGAGCCGTACTACAGCCGCGAGAGCTTCGACGACTACTACCTCGGCAAGGGCTCGACCTATCCGGACCTGACCGGCGGCATCGGCATCCTGTTCGAACAGGGCACGGCGCGCGGCCACGTCATCGACACACCCTACGGCCAGCGCCGCTTCGTCGACGCGGTCGCCAATCAGGTGCGCACGTCCCTGTCCACGCTGGAAGCCAGCGTTGCGCTCCGCGACGAGCTCCGCGCCTACCAGCGCCAGTCGTTCGTCGACGCGCGCGACGCCGGGCCGCGCCGCGGCGGCTGGCTCATCGGCGACGGCGGCGACCCGCAGCGTGCGCTCCGGCTGCTCGAGACGCTCGTCGGCCACGGCATCGAGGTGCGCCCCGTCGACGGCCGCGTGACGATTTCCGGTCGTGAACAGGCCGACGGCACGGCCTGGGCGATTCCGGCCCGCCAGGACCTGGCCCGCTTCGTTCGGGCGATCTTCGCCACCCCGCGCGACCTGCCGATGGAAACCTTCTACGACGTGTCCGCGTGGCCGCTGCAGCACGCGTTCGACCTTCCCTTCGAAGCGGTCGATCGACTGCCGGCCACCGGCGACGCACTGGCCGAGCCGCTGGCCGCCCCGTCGGCGCCGTCGGCGGTCGACACGGACGCCCTGGCCTGGGCGGTGGACTGGAGCCAGCACCGGGCGCCGGCCCTGCTGTCCGCGCTGCTCGCCGACGGCTACCGCGTGCAGGCGGCCGAGCAACCCACGGCGCTGTCGACGACCGAGGGCGAACGGACCTTCGGCCGCGGCAGCCTGGTCGTGCATTCGGGCATCCAGCCGGCCGACCTGCCCGACATCGGCGCACGGCTGGCCGAGCTGTCGGAACGGTTCGGCGTCGAGGTCGCGTCGATCGGGTCGGGCCTGGCCCGGGCCGGCCTCGACCTGGGCAGCCCGAGCGTGGCCGTGATGGACACCCCGAAGGTCGCGATGCTGACCGGGCCGGGCATCAACCCCTACAACGCGGGCACCGTGTGGCGCTGGTTCGACGTTCACCTTGAACAGCCCATGACCATGCTGAACGTGAATCGCTTGCCGGCCGATCTCGACCGCTACTCCCACCTCGTGCTGCCTGACGGCAACCACGAATTCCGTGGAGAAGCGTTCCGGACGGCGCTGGTCGATTACGTCCGTTCGGGCGGAACGCTGGTCGCCCTGCGCAGTTCGGCCCGCTGGGTCGAGGACCTGGAGCTCGAATGGAGCTTCGTCGAAGAAGGCGACGACCCGGAGGAGGATCGCGACGAGCCGGCCGAGCGCAAGCGCTACAGCGATCACGAACTGGACTTCGCGCGCCGCCTGATCGGCGGCTCTGCGCTGACCGTCGAGATCGATCCGACCCACCCGCTGGCCTGGGGCTACGACACCGACGACCTGGTGCTGTTCCGTCAGGGAGCGCACGTGCTGCGCACGTCCACGAACGTCTACGCCCGGCCCGGCGTGTACGGAGAGTCACCGCTGGTTGCCGGCTACCTGGCCGACCCGGTGGCCGAGGACCTGGCCGGCACGACCGCGCTCGGCGCCGACCGCCTCGGCGACGGCCTGGTGATCCGGATGGCCGACGACGTGCTGTTCCGCGGCTACTGGGCCGGGGCCGAGAAGCTGTTCGCCAACGCCCTGTTCCACAGCAAACGGATCGGCCGCACGCAGTTGCAGTAGCCGGTCGGATCATCGGCGCCGGGACCGGAGGTCGGTCCGGCGCCTGCTGTAAGCGGGAGAGCCTTCAGGCGGTGCCGACGAGCAGGTCCTCGTGATCGCGGCCGGCGACGTCGAGCAGTGCGTCGGCGTCCTCGATCGAGACGAGCTTGCCGCGCACGGCGAGCATGCCGTCGCGCTGCATCGCGCTGAGGGTGCGCGAGACGGTCTCGATCGTCAGTCCGAGGTAATTGGCGATATCCCGCCGATCCATGCTCAGGCGGAATCGATCGCCGTCCTTGCCGCGACGGGTCAGGCGGCGCGAGAGGTTCATCAGGAACGTCGCGACGCGCGCTCGCGCGTCCATGCGGCTGATCACCAGCATCAGTTCGCGCGTCTCGGCCATGTCCAGGGACAGGAGCTTCAGGATCAGCTGGTTGAGTTCCGGGCTCTCGTCGAGAATGCGCTGGAACTCGCGGAACGGGATCTCGCAGTAGCGGCTGTCCTCGAGCGCGACGGCGAACTCCGGGTGTGCGTCGCTGCCGATCGCGTCGAGGCCGATCAGTTCGCCGGGCAGGTGGAAGCCGGTGACGATCTCGTCGCCGTCGCGGGAAATCTGGTACGTCTTGACCGTGCCGCTGCGGACCACGCAGATGCTCTTGAGCTTCTGGCCGGCGTGGAACAGGTGGACGTCGCGCGACAGCGGGCGCTGGCGCCGGATGATGCGGTCGAGCTCCTCGCGACGGGACTCGGCCACGTCCTGGGCGAAGCACAGGTCGAACAGACCGCAGTCGCGGCAAGAGGCCTGCGCCTTGCCGGCTTCCTTCAACGGAATGGGATCACTCATCGCTCGACCTCGCGCACGCGCCGACCGTGCGCAGGATAGCAGAGACGGTCGCCGATTCCCCGAAGTACCGAGCCGCCGGGCGCAGGCGCGCCGTCATACGATGCGGGAATAGCGCGTCGTGCGCCCGGAGGTGGAACGGGCTTCCGCAGCGCTCCGACCGCCAGCCGGCCGCAGGTAGGCATCGAACGGCATCGCGATGGCGCGCAGGAACAGCCGCCCGTCGGCGCTGGCCCGGAAGCCGCCGTCGAAGCGCTCGACCAGGCCGTCCTCGACCAGCGGATTCAGCGCGGCCAGCGCACCGGCGAAGTACGACTCGAACCGAAGCTCGTAGTCGCGCTCGTAGCGGCGAAAGCGGATCTCGCCGCTGCACATGATGTCGCTGATGACCTCGGCCCGTAGCCGGTCGTCGACGGATCGATTTCGACCGCGGGCCACGGGCAGCCGGCCCGAGGTCACGTCGATCTGCCAGTCCGGCAGCGCGCGATGGTTCTGGGCAAAGGCGTCGCCGACCTGGCTGATCGCGCTGGGACCGAAGGCTAGCAGGTCCAGTCCGCCGTGGGTGGAGTAGCCCTGGAAGTTGCGCGTCATGGTCCCGGCGCGACGGGCCCGGGCCAGCTTGTCGTCCGGCCGCGCGAAGTGGTCCATGCCGATGAACTCGTAGCCCGCGTCGAGCAACCGGTCGAGGCTGTTGCGAAACAGCGCGAGCCGGGTCTCGGGCGACGGCAGGTCCTCGCTGCGGATCTGCCGCTGGGCCTTGAAGCGGTCGGGCATGTGGGCGTAGTTGAACAGCGAGATCCGGTCCGGGTTCATCGCGACGATGTGTTCGATGGTCCGTGCAAAGGCCTCGGTGGTCTGAAGCGGGAGGCCGTAGATCAGATCGACCGAGATCGAGTCGAAGCCCGCGCCCCGTGCGGCGCCCAGCAGCCCCGAGACGCAGGCCAGATCGTGGACTCGGTTGACCGCGGCCTGGACGGCGGGGTCGAGGTCCTGGATGCCCATGGAAAGCCGGTTGAAGCCCGATTCCCGCAGCGCGCGCAGGTCGGCCGGCTCGAGCGAGCGCGGGTCCGCCTCCAGGCCGATCTCCGCGTCGTCGGCGAAGTGGAAGTGCGAGCGCAGCAGGCGCATCAGCTGGTCGATCTGCGGCGGCGTCAGGAAGGTCGGTGTGCCGCCGCCCAGGTGGACCTGTCGGACCACGCGATCGTCGTCGATGTGCGGCGCGACCAGGTCCAGCTCCCGTTCGAGGTGGACCAGGAACTCACTCCCGGCCGACGCCGACCGGGTGATGACCCGGTTGCAGCCGCAGTAGAAGCACGGGTTGGCACAGAACGGCACGTGGACGTAGAGCGACAGGTCGGCGGGAATCGGCAGGCGGTTGCTCTCGGCAAGCGCCGCGGTCCAGTCGATCGGCCCAAAGGTCTCGGCGAACTGCAGCGCCGTCGGATACGAGGTGTAGCGCGGCCCCTCCCCGCCGTGACGCGCGATCAGGTCCCCGTCGAAGCGCGGGCGGACCGCCGAAGGGTCGGGGCGGAGGGAACGGGGATTCGGAGCATTCATCGGAGGGGCCTCATCGCGAGCGGACCGGTCGAGTCGATGGGTCCAGTCTAGGAGCGCGCGACCCGGCGGGAGTTGACCACCATCAACTTTGGCGGCCCGGGCCGGGCCGCGGCACTGGACGCGTCAGGCGGCGACGCAGTCGACCAGGAACCGCACCGCCGAGTGGTCCAGTTGCGCGGCCAGCCACGGACCCGCAGCCACCAGCACGCCGGTGCCGGCCATCACGACCGCCGCTGCGCCGCGCAGCCCGCCCGCGCGCAGCCGGCTGCGCAGGCGTGCGGCCACCAGCCCGCCGCCGAGCAGCAGCGGCAGCGTGCCGGCACCGAAGCCGAGCACCAGCGCGATCGTGGCGCTCGCGTCGCCCAGCAACCACGCCGCGGCCAGTACGCCGTAGAGCAGGCCGCAGGGCAGCACCCCCCACAGCAGGCCCAGGCCGACGGCCTTGTCGAAGCGGTCGGCCGGCAGCAGGCGACCGAACAGGGGCAGCACGCGCCTGGTCAGCGGCGCGACCGCTTCGCCGAGCGGATCGCGCAGGCGGCCGGGCAGCGCGATGTAGGCCGCGAGCAGCACCAGCAGAAGGCCGAGGACGACACGCAGCCCGCTCGCGGCACCACCGGGCAGGATGCGTTCGGGCAGGGCCCCGAGCGCGGTCAGGAGGAGGCCCAGCAGGAGGTAGCTGGTCAGCCGGCCGACGTGGAAGCCCACGGCCAGGCGGTCGCGTCCGCGCGGAACCTGGCCGTGCAGCACGGCGAGGATGCCCCCGCACATGGCCGCGCAGTGCAGCGACCCGAACAGCCCGGCGAGCAGGCCGGTCACGAGGGCGGCGCCGGGCGTCATCGCTCGCGGCCGTCGTCGGCCGACCTGGACGCCGTCCGAGCGGCCGGATCGTCGTCGTCCAGCACGTCCAGCGCCGGGGAATCGAGGTCGTCGAACTGGTCGTTGCGAACGGCCCAGAAGAACGCCCACAGTGCGAAACCGAGCAGCAGCAGGGACAGCGGAATCAGCAGGTAGATGATGCTCATGCCGCGCCCGCCATCGGTGCGTCGGCGACGGCCTGCTGCGGCGCGGCGCGATGCCGTCGTCGCCGACCGAGCCGCTGCGCGTTCAGCACCACGGCCAGGGAACTGGCCGACATGCCGATCGCCGCGGCCCAGGGCGGAATCCAGCCGGCTGCGGCCAGCGGCAGCGCACAGACGTTGTAGGCCAGTGCCCAGGCCAGGTTCTGGCGGATCACGCGGCGCACCGCGGGCGCGCGGCCGAACAGCGCGAGCAGCGGCTTCAGGTCGCGCCCGGTGGCGACCAGGTCGGCCTGGGTCCGCGCGATCGCGGCGCCTTCGGCCAGGGCTATGGCGATATCGGCGCCGGCCAGCACCGGCGCATCATTTATGCCGTCGCCGATCATCGCCACGCGGGCGCCGTCGGCCTGGAGCGCGGCGATCCGGTCCAGCTTTCCTTCGGGCGAGAGTTCTCCTTCGGCGTGGCGAATCGCGAGCCGCTCGGCCATGGCCGCCACGTTCGCCTTCCGGTCGCCGGAGGCCAGGCGCACGTCCACGCCGGCAGCGTGCAGCGTCGCAACGAGCTCGCGCGCCCCGGGACGCAAGCGGCTGTCGATCCGGAACCCGGCCGTGCCGGCACGGTCCACGGCCAGCGCGATCCAGAGCCCCTTCTCCGGCAGGTCCACGCACTGCCCGCTGCGTTCGGTGACCCAGGCCGGCGTGCCCAGCCACGCTGTGGCGCCGCCGACCTCGCCGTGGATGCCCGCCCCGGCCACGCTTCGGGCGTTCGCCACGGTGCGACCGTCGTCGTGGGCCCGGAACGCACTGGCGATCGGATGGTTGCTGGAACGCTCCAGCGCGGCGGCGACAGCCAGCATCGTGCCGGGATCCTCGGCGCGGACCTCCGCGAGGTCCATCCGCGGCTCGGTCAGGGTGCCGGTCTTGTCGAGCATCACGTGGGTGATCCGCGGCAGCGCCTCGAGCGCGTCCGGGTCGGCGGTCAGCACACCCTGCTCGGCGAGGCTCCGGGTCGCCGCGGCAAGGGCCGTCGGCGTGCCCAGCGCAAGCGCGCAGGGACAGGCGACCACCAGCATTGCCAGCACCACCGGGATGACGCGATCAGGCTCGTGAAGCCCCCAGGCGATCCCGGCCGCCAGGGTCGAGAGCAGGATCACGGCGATGAACGCTCCAGCGACCCGGTCGGCCAGCCGGGCCAGCTCCGGCCGCCGTCGGCGCGCCTCGCCGAGAAGATCGGCGATCCCGGCCAGCACCGTGCCCTGCCCGACGGCTTCGACCTCGACCGTCAAAGATCCGCCGGTGACCAGGCAGCCGGCCAGGACCGCATCGCCGGCCGCCCGCCCTCGGGGCTCGGACTCGCCGGAGACCAGCGACTCGTCGACCCGGCCGCGGCCCTCGATCACCGTCCCGTCCGCGGGCACGACCTCGCCGTCGCCGACCAGCACGCGATCGCCGGTGCGCAGTTCGACCAGGCCGACACGTTCGACCGCGCCGCCGTCGCGATCGACCAGGCGGCGCGCCTGGTCCGGAAGGGCTCGGGCCAGTGCGCTGTGGACGGCGCCCGAGCGCTGGCGCGCAAGCAGCACCGCGAAGCGGCCGAGCAGGAGGAAGAACAGGAACATCACGACCGAGTCGAAGTAGACCTCGCCATGGCCGAACAAGGTGATGATCACACTGGCGAACAGGGCCAGCAGCATGGCGGCGGCCACCGGCACGTCGATGCCGAGGCGGCGCCGGGCCAGGTGACCCGCCGCGGAGCGGAAGAACGGCTGCCCCGCATAGAGCGTGACCGGCACCGCGACCAGCATGCTGATCAGCTTGAAGAAGTGCTCCGTTTCGGCGTCCATGCCGCCGAAGGCTCCGGCGCCGAGGTAGTTGGCCAGCGCATAGCTCATCACCTGCATCATGCCGAGCGCGGCGACGACCAGGTAGCGCAGCATCCGGCGCCGCTCGTTGCGATCGCGATCGATGGCGGCGTCCGGCGAATCCAGGTGCGGTGGGTAGCCGAGCCGGTCCAGCGCACCGGCGATCGAGGACAGCGGTGTGCGTGCGGGGTCGAACTGCAGCCGGAGTCGGCCGTCGCCGACGTCGAGCCGGGCGTCCGTGACACCGTCGAAGGCCTCGAGGTAGCGTCGGACCAGCCACGCGCAGGCCGCGCAGTGGACGTTCTCGAGCACCAGGACCATGCGGACGGCGGACGGCGCCGCACGCCGATCCTCACCCCCGGCCGCGGCACGATCGCTGCCGGCACCGACCGCCCTGGCGTGGTGCGACAGCACGGCGTCCCGGTCCCAGGCGGCAAACCTGCCGGGAGCCGTCCCGGACGGTTCCGGGTCGGGCCGCTCGGGCAGCCGGTCGCGGAATTCGTAGTAGCGCCCGAGTCCGGCGTCGTGAATGATCGAGGCGACAGCCCGGCAGCCGCTGCAGCACATCGGGCGCGCCCGGCCGTCGATCTCGACCGAGAGCTCGACGCCCGCCGGCACGGGTTCGCCGCAGTGGAAGCAGTCCTTCGTGCTCATCGGGGCGCGCTCATCGGAATCCGGGCCGGGCTACAGCCGCTCGGGCTCGAGGCGGACCGCCAGCTCGTCCCCGGCCAGGCGGTAGTCGGACGAGATCCACCAGTCCTGGTCGAGGTTCGAGACGATCAGCCGGCCACGCGCCGGCCAGTCCCTCGCCGGCGCGGCGTAGCGCACCTCGCCTGCGCGCCTGAGCACGACCTGCAGGTCGCGGGCGGCGTCGGTGGGGTGCTGGACCAGGAGCAGCAGGGAATCGCCGAGTGCGGCCGCGCCTTCGGCCGGCAGCGACACCGCGACCTCGCCGGCGGCCAGCGTCAGCTCGCCGACCAGCCCCAGGGCCGCCGCACGGTCCGCCCGCTGGTGCGTGTCGACCAGCGCCTTGCCCAGGCGAGCGTAGTCGCCGGTCATCATGTGGGGCGGGTTGCGGACCGCAACGGCCAGGGTGATCGACGCCGAGACGACGCCCCAGCCGAGAATGGCCAGGATGAACCAGGGCCAGAACTGGCGGTACCAGGGGGACGATTCAGCGCTTCGCGCGGTCGGGGTTTCGGAAGACATTCGGTGTTCTCCAGTCGTCCGGACATGATCCCTCGGGAGGGCGGCGT
The DNA here is from genome assembly GCA_019800895.1 of Halomonas denitrificans. NCBI lineage: Bacteria > Pseudomonadati > Pseudomonadota > Gammaproteobacteria > Oceanospirillales > Halomonadaceae > Halomonas > Halomonas denitrificans. The sequence goes on along the minus strand of JAHVKF010000003.1, from coordinate 98,262 downwards.
CCGACTTGATGCCGATCAAAGCTTCACGTTGGCGATGGACTGCGCGTCCTCAGCGGCCCGAGGGCACGAAGAAGCGGGTCTCCGCCGTCGTCTCCGGCGCGTCCTCGCCCTGCCCGGCCAGCCGGACCTCGATGGCCCGCATGCCCGGACCGACCCGGTCCGCCGGCACCGCGAGCGTCATCGGCCGGTTGACCACCTCGCCCGGCGGCACCTCGATCGAACCGGCCGGCGTGACCACGCGCAGACCGTCGAGGCCCGATGCCGAGACCGTCAGCGACTGGACCTGCTCGGTGCGATTGGTGATCTTCAGCGCGAACGGGTTCTCGATCTCGGGCCCGGCCAGCCGGTAGAGCGCGGTGCGGTCGCGCAGGACGTCGACGTGGATCGCCTCGCGACCGGTCAGCACCAGGCCGAACAGCGTGGTCAGGGCCAGCAGCACCCCGGCGTAGATGAAGATGCGCGGCCGCAGGATGCGCGTAGGCCGGCCGGTCAGCGCGTTTTCCGTCGTGTACCGGATCAGACCGCGCGGATAGCCCATCCTGTCCATGACCTGGTCGCAGACATCGATGCAGGCCGCGCAAGCGATGCACTCGATCTGCAGGCCGTCGCGGATGTCGATCCCCGTCGGGCAGACCTGGACGCAGCCCTGGCACTCGATGCAGTCGCCGAGCCCGAGCGCGTCCCGATCGGCATCCTTGCGCCGCTTGCCGCGAGGCTCGCCGCGTTCGCGGTCGTAGGAAATGATCAGGCTGTCGTCGTCGAACATCGCGGACTGGAAGCGCGCGTACGGGCACATGTACTTGCAGACCTGTTCGCGCAGATAGCCGGCATTGCCGTAGGTCGCGAAGCCGTAGAACAGGGTCCAGAACACTTCCCAGCCGCCGGCGCTGAACGTGGCCAGCGCCGGCACCAGTTCGCGGATCGGCGTGAAGAAGCCGACGAAGGTGATGCCGGTCCACAGGGAAAAGATGACGTAGAGGAACTGCTTGGTCGCCTTCTTGCGCACCTTCTCCGCCGTCCACGGCCCCTTGTCCAGGCGCATCCGCCGGTTCCGCGGCCCCTCGACGGTGCGTTCCATCCACAAAAAAACCTCGGTCCAGACCGTCTGCGGACAGGCGTAGCCGCACCACAGGCGCCCGGCCAGGGCCGTGAAGAAGAACAGCGTGATCGCGGCCATGGCCAGCAGCAGGGCCAGCATGAAGAAGTCCTGCGGCCAGAAGGTCAGGCCGAAGACGTGGAACTCGCGCGCGGGCAGGTCGAACAGCACGATCTGCGTGTCGCCGAGGTGGATCCACGGCAGCACGTAGAACAGGCCGAGCAGCACCCAGGCCGCCACCACGCGCAGGCGCGAGAACCGCCCCTCGGTCTCGCGCGGATACACCTTCGGCGCCTTGACGTAGAGCTTCAGCTCCTCGGGGGTGTCCGAGCCCGGATTGGTCATGTTCGATCACTCGCAAAGCCGGAACCGCAGATGGACGCAGATGAACGCAGACAGAAACAAGAAACCACGACCGCAGTCGAATTCGACCCATGACGACGAATGAAGCGTATCGGCCGATCCGACCCTTGCATTGCACACGATCGAATGCTGCCTCGTTCAGGAAGCATTCGACCGATGCCGTAAGCACTTTCGCTTTTCATCTGCGTCGATCTGCGTTCATCTGCGGTTTCCTGTCCCCTGCCTTGCCGACGAGCCTCCGCGGTTCGCACAGTGGAACCTGGACCGCGGGCGGAGGAGGAGCCAGGTGAAGGTGCAGGCCGAGGCGAAGCCGAGCCAGAACCCGAGAAAGGCGATCGTGTAGCCCGCCTGGCGCGAGATCTCGAGCTCCGGCACGCTGATCGCGGCCAGCTCGAGCGGGTCGACGAAGGCGAACAGCACCATGGTGGCGACCCCGGCGGCGAAGAACGACGGCCACAGGATGGCCCCGAGGCGATGCGCCAGGGGACGCGGCGGGTGCTCGACGCGATCGGAACGCGGTCGCGTCGTGGCCTCGCTCGGCGCCGGATGCGGGCCGCCGCTCAAGGCGCTTCGGTCCTCTGGCCTTCGGCCGACGCGTCGTCCGCCGACTCGGCGGCGAAGCGGTCCTGCATGCTCAGGATGTAGGCGGTGACCAGACGGGTCCGGGTCTCGCCGATCAGGCCCTCCTGGGCCGGCATCACGCCGTTGCGACCGCTGCGGATCGTCGCGCGGATCGTGTCCAGGTCGCCGCCGTAGGTGTAGACGCCGGCGGTCAGGTCCGGTGCGCCGAGCACCGGATTGCCCTTCCCTTCGGCCCCGTGACACGCCGCGCAGACCTGCTGGTACTGCTGCCGCCCGGCCGCGGCCATGGCGGCATCGACCGGCTTGCCGGCCAGTTGCTGCACATAGACCGCGGTGCGCGTCACGCCCTGCTCGCCGAGCGCTTCGCCGAACGCCGGCATGGCCGCCCGGCGGCCGCCCAGGATGGTCTGGTAGACCTGCTGCGGAGCGCTGCCCCAGATCCAGTGATCGTCGGCCAGGTTCGGATAGCCCGTGGCACCGCGCGCATCGGAGCCGTGGCAGGTCGAGCAGTTGTGGGCGTAGAGGTTGCGACCCATCTCCACGGCACGGTCGTTGACCGCGAGCTGCTCCAGGTCCATTGCGGCCAGTTCGGCGAAGCGCGCTTCGAAGGCTTCACGGGCCGTCTCCATCTCCTGCCGGTACTGCTTTTCCTGCGACCAGTCCAGCACGCCGTCCCAGCGGCCCAGGCCCGGGTACAGGATCAGGTAGCCGACCGAGAACACGATCGTGATCCAGAACAGGCCCAGCCACCAGCGCGGCAGCGGGTTGTTCAACTCGCGCAGATCGCCGTCCCACACGTGACCGGTGGTCTCGGAACCGTCCTCTTCCTTCGTCGATTGCACGCGAAGCTTGCTCGACCAGACCAGGAACCAGGCGGTGACGATCAGCGAGCCGACCGTCAGGACGATGATGTACCAGTGCCAGAACGTGCTCATGACTCGTGCTCCCCGTGCTTGGTTTCGGCGTGACGCTTCGTGCTTTCCGAGTCCTTGTCGGCGTCTTCCAGCGGCAGGTTGGCCTGTTCGTCGAAGTCGGCCTTGCGCTTGATCACGAACACCCAGACCACGATCGCCAGGAAGCCGAGCAGCGAAAGCAGCGTGACGATGCCGCCGCTCACTGCGAACCTCCTGCCACCTGCGACGCCACGCGCTGACCGGTCCAGTCCGTGCCGAGGCCCTGAAGGTAGGCAATGGTTGCGTCGAGTTCGGTCACGCCGATCAGGTCGTCGGCGGCCGCGGCGATCTGCTCGTCCGTGTAGGGCGTGCCGACCTTGCGCAACGCGCGCATGCGTGCCTGAATCTCGGTCGGGTCGACGAGCCGCTCGGCCAGCCATGGATAGGCCGGCATGTTCGAATCCGGCACGACGGCACGGGGATCGAGGAGGTGCAGTTCGTGCCAGTCGTCGGAATATTTTCCTCCGACCCGGGCCAGGTCCGGCCCGGTCCGCTTCGAGCCCCACTGGAAGGGCCGGTCGTAGACCGACTCGCCGGCCACCGAGTAATGGCCGTAGCGCTCCGTCTCGGAGCGGAACGGACGGATCTGCTGGCTGTGGCAGCCGTAGCAGCCCTCGGCGATGTAGACGTCGCGACCGGCCAGTTCGATGGCGCTGTAGGGTTCGACGCCCTCGGCCGGTTCGACGATGGTCGCGCGGAACATCAGCGGGATGATCTGGGTCAGGCCACCGACGCTGATCACGACGAGCACCAGGACCGCCATCAGGCCGATGTTCTTCTCGATCGTTTCATGGTTCATCTTTGCCACGGTCGTGTCTCCTTCAGGCCGGCTGCGGGATCGGGGTGGCTTCCGCACGCTTCGGCGCGTTCTGCCAGGTCTTGTAGACGTTCCAGACCATGAAGAACATGCCGCTCAGGAAGACCACGCCGCCGAGCAGGCGCAGCATGTAGAACGGCTCGGTGCGCTTGAGCACCTCGATGAAGGTGTAGGTGAGCGTGCCGTCATCGTTGAAGGTCCGCCACATCAGGCCCTGCATCAGGCCGGCCGCCCACATCGCGGTGATGTAGAGCACGGTGCCGATCGTCGAGGTCCAGAAGTGCCACTCGATCGCCTTGATCGAGTGCATCTTCTCCACGCCCCAGAGGCGCGGAAACAGGGTGTACAGGCTGCCGATCGAGATCATCGCGACCCAGCCAAGCGCACCGGCGTGCACGTGGCCGATCGTCCAGTCGGTGTAATGCGACAGCGAATTGACCGTCTTGATCGACATCATCGGACCTTCGAAGGTGGACATGCCGTAGAACGACAGCGCGACGATCATGAACCGGAGGATCGGGTCCGTGCGCAGCTTGTACCAGGCGCCCGACAGGGTCATGATCCCGTTGATCATGCCGCCCCAGCTGGGCGCGAGCAGGATCAGCGAGAACACCATGCCGAGGGTCTGCGCCCAGTCCGGCAGCGAGGTGTAGTGGAGGTGGTGCGGGCCGGCCCACATGTAGATCGCGATCAGCGACCAGAAGTGCACGATCGAAAGTCGGTAGGAGTAGATCGGACGATTGGCCTGGCGCGGCACGAAGTAGTACATCATGCCGAGAAAGCCGGCGGTCAGGAAGAAGCCGACCGCGTTGTGGCCGTACCACCACTGGACCATCGCGTCGACCGCCCCGGCGTAGACCGGGTAGCTCTTCCACAGGCCGGCCGGGATCGACAGATTGTTGACGATGTGGAGCACGGCGATGGTCAGGATGAACGCACCGTAGAACCAGTTGGCCACGTAGATGTGCTTGATCCGCCGTTTCGCGATCGTCCCGAAGAACACCACCGCATAGGCCACCCAGACGATCGCCACGAGGATCGCCAGCGGCCACTCCAGTTCGGCGTATTCCTTGCCCATCGTGATGCCCAGCGGCAGGGTCACGGCCGCGCCGACGATGACCGCCTGCCAGCCCCAGAACGTGAACGCGACCAGCGGGCCGCCGAACAGCCGTGCGTGACAGGTGCGCTGGACCACGTAATAGCTGGTCGCGAACAGCGCCGAACCGCCGAACGCGAAGATCACCGCGTTGGTGTGGAGCGGACGCAGCCGGCCGTAGCTCAGCCACTCGATGCCGTAGGTCAGGTCGGGCCAGATCAGCTGGGCCGCGATCAGCAGCCCGACGGCCATGCCGACGATGCCCCAGACCACGGTCATGACCGCGAACTGGGTGATGACCCGGTCGTTGTAGGTAGGTGCTTGTTCCATGAGTTCGAAAGTCCGATGGCAGCGTTCGAGCGGCATTCTCGCGGCTGGCCTCGCCGGGAGAGTTGATTCGGATCAAGTCTTCACCGAGCGCGCCCGCGCAGCGCCGGACCGGGCCCGCCCCGGTATCATGCGCACGATGACCGCAAGCCGCCCCGAACCGCCGCTGTCCCCCGCCGACTGGCTGCAGTGCGAAGCGCTGCGCCGACTCGAGGAGCGCGAAGGCCGCCCGAGCCTGGATGACCCGGCGACCCGGCGAGCGACCCGGACCGACGGGACGCTGGTCGAGCGCATTGCGGTGCGCGCCCGCCTGCATGTCGAGGGCAAGCGCCTGGCGGCGTCGGTCGGCCGTGCGCTGGCCGGCGTCGGATGGACGCTGGCGCTGCTGACGCTGCTCGGCGGCCTGCTCGGTGCCCTGGCCGCCCGCGCCCAGCTCGACAACGGCGTGGTCCAGCTGTCGTGGGCGCTGCTGACGCTGCTCGGATTGCCGACCCTGCTGCTGGCCCTGTGGCTGGTGGTCTGGGCGTGGCCGAAGCGGGCCGCCCGCGGGCTGCCGGGACGTGCCCTGTGGGCCGCGATCGCGGGCCTGGCGCGGCGCTTCGATTCCAGCGGCCACGGCCGGGCCATCGGCGCCGCCCTGGCCGACTACGGGCGCGCCGGCGGCGCGCGCATCGCCAGTGCGGCGACCCACCTGTTCTGGGCCGGCTACCTGGCCGGCGCGATCGCGCTGCTCGCCGCGGCCTTCGTCGGCCTTCGCTTCGATTTCGCCTGGGGCTCGACGCTGCTCGGCACGGAAACCCTCGCGCCGGTGGTCGACGGCCTGGGCCGCATCGCCGCCCTGTGGCCCGGCATCACCGCACCCGACGATGCAGCGATCCGGGCCCTGCTGATCGACCGCTCGCCGCCGGCCGACCGCGGCGCGTGGGCCGGCGTGCTGCTGGCCGTGCTGGCGCTCGGCGGCCTGCTGCCGCGGCTGCTGCTGGCCGCCGGCTTCCTAGTCGCCCACCGGCGCCAGCGGCTCGCGCTGGACCTGTCGCGCCCGGGCTACGTCGCGCTGGCCGGCGTGCTGCGCCCGGACGATGGCGGGTCGACCGGCCGGGTCGGGCCGAAGCCACCGGCGCGCCTGAGCCAGCGCACCCTTCCGCGCGCGTCGCCCGGCAACGGCCCACGGGTCGCCGTCGGCCTGGAGCTGAACACCGACCACGCCGCCCAGTCCGAGCTCGTGCCCGACGCCGAGTGGTTGGGCGCCGCCGACGACCGCCGCGCGCGGCGCACGCTGCTCGAAGCGATCGGCACGCGCCGGCCTCGGCCCGAAGCCGTCGTCGTGCTGTGCTCGATGGCGCGCACCCCGGACCGCGGCGCCGGCGCCTGGCTGGCCGAACTCGACGCGATTTCGCCGGTGGCGATCCGGCTGGTGGAAGCCCGCGAGGCGCGCGAGCGCGGCGACGATCTCGACGCCCGCGCCGCCGACTGGGCTCGCCTGGCCGACGACTACGGCCTCGACGCCCCGGAGCGGGACGACTGAGATGACCAAGCGATCTACCAGGCCGCTGACGCTGGCCGTCGTCGGCCATACCAACACCGGCAAGACCTCGCTGCTGCGTACGCTGACCCGTGACGCGACCTTCGGCGAGGTCGCGCCGACCGCGGCGACCACCCGCCAGGTCGAGGGCGCCGCGCTGGCCGTCGACGGTCGGACCGTGGTCGAGCTGTTCGACACTCCCGGCATGGAGGACGCCGGGGCCGTGTTCGATGCGCTCGAGGCGACAGGCCCGGGCCGTCACGACGGCCCGGACCGCGTCCGCGCACTGCTGGATGATTCGGAGGCCCGTCGCCGCTTCGACCAGGAATGCCGGGTCCTGGAGCAGCTGCTGGCCAGCGACGCCGCACTGTTCGTGGTCGACGCGCGCGAGCCGGTCCTCGGCAAGTACCAGGACGAACTGGCCGTCCTCGCGCTGTGCGCCCGGCCGATCCTGCCGGTGCTGAACTTCGTCGGCGCGCCGGGCCGTGCGACGGCGAACCGCGCCGACGAATGGCGCGAAGCCCTGGCCCGCGTCAACCTCCATGCGATCGCCGAGTTCGACACGGTCGCATTCACGCTCGAGGCCGAAGCCGGCCTGTGGAAGAAGCTCGCCACGTTGCTGGACGACCGCGCCGGCGGGCTGGAGGCGCTGGTCGACGAGCGCCGCGAGCGGGCCGCGTGGCAGCACGCCGCGGCCCTGCGTTCGGTTGCCGAACTGCTGGTCGATGCCGCCGGCGCCCAGCACAAGGTGCCGATCGACGACCCACCCGCCGCCCGCAACGGACGCGACCTGCTGAAGAAGCGGATCGAGGCGCGCGAGCAGCGTTGCGTCGATGAACTGCTGGCGCTCTATCGCTTCGACGACGCGATCTACCTGGCGGTGAAACTCCCCCTCGACGACGGCCGCTGGACCGCCAGTCCCTTCGACCCCGCCCTGCTGGCCGACAGCGCCCGCCACTCGGGCACCGGGGCCGGGGCCGGCGCGGCGGCCGGGGCCGCGCTGGACCTGGCCGTCGGCGGCATGTCGCTGGGCGCGGCCACGGTCACCGGCGCGCTGATCGGCGGCGGGCTCGGCGCGGCCTGGATCCCGGGCCGCAACCTGCTCGACAAGGCCCGCGGCACGCTGCGCCTGCAGGCCGACGACCCCGCGCTGCTGCAACTGGCCGGACGCCAGCTGGCCCTGATCGCAGCGCTCGAACAGCGCGGCCATGCGAGCACCTCGCCGGTCGAAGCCGGCCTCGCCGAGCTGGAAGAATCGCGAATCGCGGCCCTGCGCGGCCTGCTCGCCCGGGCCCGGATCCGCCCGGGCGATTCGATGCTCAACAATGCCGATGCCGACCAACGCGGCAGCCGGGCACGGCGCATCGACCAGTTGCTGGACATGCTCTCCGGCCGCGACGAATGATCCAGCTCGAGAACATCACCCTGCGCCGTGGCGTCGAGCCGCTGCTTGCCGAGGCCGACCTGACCGTCCACGGCGGTCAGAAGATCGGCCTGGTCGGCGCCAACGGCTGCGGCAAGTCGAGCCTGTTCGCGCTGCTGCTCGGTCGGATCGATGCCGACGCCGGCGCGGTCCGCATCCCGAGGGACTGGACCGTGGCCCACATGGCCCAGCAGATCACCGAGCTCGATCGTTCGGCGCTGGACTACGTGCTCGACGGCGACGTGCGGTTCCGAAAGGCCGAAGCGGAGGTGGACGCCGCCGACGCCTCGGGCGACGGCGAGCGCATCGCCCACGCCCACCAGGCCTTCGACGACGCCCGGGGCTTCGATGCGCGAGCGCGCGCCGGCGCGCTGCTGAACGGTCTCGGCTTTTCGGCGGACGAGCACTCGAAAGCCGTCGGCGAATTCTCCGGCGGCTGGCGGATCCGGCTGTCCCTGGCCCGGGCCCTGATGAGCCCGTCGGACCTGCTGCTGCTCGACGAGCCGACCAACCACCTCGACCTCGAGACCGTGGTCTGGCTGGAAGACTGGCTGAAGCGCTACCCGGGCACGCTGGTGCTGATCTCCCACGACCGCGACTTCCTCGATGCCGTGGTCGACGACATCGTGCATATCGAACACCGGTCGCTGAACCGGTACAGCGGGGGCTACTCGGACTTCGAGCGACAGCGCGCCGAGAAGATGGCGCTGCAGCAGGCCCAGTACGCCAAGCAGCAGCGGCAGCGCGCCCACCTCCAGTCCTTCATCGATCGCTTCCGCGCCAAGGCCACCAAGGCCAGGCAGGCCCAGGCGCGGATCAAGGCGCTGGAGCGGATGGAGAAGATCGCCCCGGCCCATGCCGACAGCCCGTTCGATTTCGAATTCCCCGAACCCGGGCGCGCCGCCGACCCGCTGATCAAGCTCGACGGCGTGGCGCTGGGCTACGGCGATCACCGTGTGCTGGACAACGTGTCGCTGAACCTGTCGGCCGGCGACCGGATCGGCCTGCTCGGCGTCAACGGCGCCGGCAAGTCGACGCTGGTCAAGGCGCTGGCCGGCGATCTCGAACCGATGGCCGGCGACCTGCACACCGATCGCCGCCTGACCATCGGCTACTTCGCCCAGCACCAGGTCGAGCAGATCGATACCGAGGCCAGCCCACTGCTGAACCTCTCGCGCATCGCCGGCGACACGCCGGAGCAGAAGCTCCGCGACTTCCTCGGCGGCTTTGCGTTCTCCGGCGACCTCGCCACCGACCCGTGCTCGCGCCTGTCGGGCGGCGAGCGCGCGCGCCTGGTGCTGGCCATGATCATCTGGCGCGCACCCAACCTGCTCCTGCTCGACGAGCCGACCAACCACCTCGACCTGGAGATGCGCCACGCACTCACCGTCGCGCTGCAGGGCTTCGAGGGTGCCGTGGTCAACGTTTCCCACGACCGCCACCTGCTCAACGAAACCGTCGACGCCTACTGGCTGATCGAGAACGGCAACGTGCACCCCTTTCCCGGCGGCCTGCCCGCCTACCGCCAGCGACTTTCCGGCGGCGGCGAGACCGGCAGCAAGCCGTCCGGTGGGTCGAGCAACGACGGCGGATCGAAGAAGGACGAGCGCCGCCGCAAGGCCCGGGTCCGCGAAAAGCTCAAGCCGCTGACCAACAGGGTCAACAAGCTGACGAAGGACATGGAAACGCTGGAAGCCCGCCGCAGCGAAGTGCAGCAGCTCCTGACCGACACCACGCTGTACGAGTCCGACCGCGCCGACGAACTGCAGCAACTGCTGGCCGAGAACGGTGAACTGACGACCAAGGTCGAGGCGCTGGAGGCCGAGTGGATGGAGGCCGAAGAGCAGCTCGAGGCGTTGAAGGCCGAGGCCTGAGCTTCAGCGTTCAGCGTGCTAGATTGTCTGGACGTTGGCACGTAAGGGAATCGCTCGATGCTCCGATCTGTTCGTTCTTCCCAACCCTGGTACTCGGCCTGCGCTCACTCCGTTGCCCTGTCGCTGCTGATGGCCTTGGTCCCGCTCGACGCTGGATTCGCCAGCGACGACGATCCGACTTCGGGAGGCGAAGCATCGGCCCCCGCAGCCATCCCCGGGCCGATCCTGGACACCGCCGAGTGGATGCTGAACCGGCCCGAAGCGCGCCAGCGCGCTGCCGGCCTGGTCGTGCTCGCATTCGATGCTGACCGGGATCGAAGCGCCGTGATCATCGAGAACGTGCGCGCGACGACCGACGTCGCAGCGATGCTGTGGCTGGCCCACGCCTGCCGTGCCGCAGGCATCCAGCGTCAGTGCCTCGACGCCGGCCTCGATGACGCGATCGTCCGCTATGACAGTGCCAACCTCTTCGCGCGAGCCGAACTCTATCCCCGCGACCGCATTGCCGACCTGATCATCGAATCCAGGCGCGAGTCGATGCACGTTTTCGCATTGGTCGAAGCCTGGTACGAAGCGCTGTCCAAAGGACCGGCTGCAGCGACGAGCGAGAAAGCCTATCAAGACCTTGCCCATGCGTTCGCGATCAGCGCCGCCTGGACCACGCCGGCGCTCGCGCCGCTGGTCGAGACCTGCCGAGGCGCCACCCCGGGTGCCGAGCTCGACAGCGCCTGCCAGCAACTGGCCGGCCGCTTGGTCGAGGGCGGCGAGTCGATGCTGGGCGTCATGATTGGCCGCGCCATCCAGCGACGCGGCGAGCCTGCCGGGGACGACGAACGAACCGCCGCCACAATCGCCAGCGACCGCGCGGCATGCCAGATGGGCGCGCTGGAGCCGGAACTGATGGCAATCGGCGACGAGGGCATTCGAGAATTCATTGGTCTTCTGAAGCGCCACGGCGAATTCGAGGCCTGGGAGCGGCTGGCCGCAAAGCACGAAATCGACTGCTCCGACCCACCTTCACTGCTCCTCGAGGATCAAGGCCGAGATGAACGAGACCAAGCGTTCAACGCCATCGTCGCCTCCGTTGCGAAGGACATGGTGGCGTCGACGGACGATCGAAAGCGCGCCGCAGGTCTGGCCTGGCAACTGACCAACTTGTTGCATCCGATCGAAGCACCCGATGAAAAGCTCGACGAACTCGAGGCGCAGATCCAATCCATCACCGACCCGGCCGCATTGGCCTGGTTGGCCTCTTCCTGCAGCCACAACAATATCGAGAATTTCTGCTTGGCCGCAGGATTGGACGCAGCGATCGTGAAACACGATTCCGGCAACCTGCTGCCACGCCTTCCGCTGCTTGACGAGACGACCATCGAGTCCGCCCTTCTGCAGAGCACGCGAGTCCGCTCGTACTACGACGAAGCCGGCGCCACTTGGTATCCCGAGCTATATCCCGAGCTAGAGACGCTCCGCGATGACGAACAGTTCGAACTGGAGATGAGCTATCCGATGTTCGTCATGTCCGCCGCCATCATTCAGTCTTCTTTCGCCGTGCCCAGCTTCGGCCCACTCGCGCAATTCTGTGAGTTGCGGGAAGACCCGGAGGACGACGCCACCGCAGCCTGCGCTCGATTCGGCGATGAATTCGTCGAAACCGGTCGGACGTTGTTCGAGCACATGGTCGGAATGGCCTTGCGTCGCCAATTGGCTGAACGCGCCGGCAATGCGGAGGAGGACGAGATATTGAAGGGCCAGTCAGAGGATGTCTACGCTACTCATATCTGTAACTCGGAGGCACTCCGATCGACTTGGGAAACCATGACTCGCGACGAGGTCGAGGCCTGGATCGCCGAGCAGCTTGAGTACGGCGAACTTCGCGCCTACGCCCGCGCCGCCGAGCGCGCTGGCGTCGATTGCTCGAACCCGACGCTTCTGTCCGAGAACGCATCACATTGATGGACGCTCCACACCCTCGATGTCCGGCATTTCTTTCGAAGGCGCGACGGCCGAGCGACGGAGCTTTTGGAGACACGGAGTCGCCGAAATGCACTCACATACTGCGATCGATCATCGCGCTGGTTGTTTTGCTTCCGACACTTAATCCGGCAATCGCGAGTGCCCGGCAGGATCGAACTGCAGGTACGAAGATTGAAGGAATTGATCCGGCAAGCGACACCGGCTCCCACTCGACGGAAACCTACTTCCATACCGACCTCAGCGACAAGGATAGGCAGCTCTACGAGACGATGCGCACTCTGGCCGAGGCCATGCGCGACGAGACCTCGGAGCGAACGCAAGCCGCGGCCCTGGCGTACCTTCTCACCGCGATGGACCGTCCGAGAATGCCCGACCCGGAGGTGATTCGGGAATTCGTGGACCTCTCCGCAACCGCCCACGACGGTCCAGCCTTGCAGTGGGTTGCAACCGTCTGCGGCATTCTTAGTCCAGAACCGGCATGGTGCGAATCATGGTTGCTGGACGAAACGGCTATCCGCTTCGACGGCGCCAATCTGCTTACCCGGGCGTGGGTCGCCGAATCGGATGCGCTACTGGGCTCGCTGGAGCAAGAGCCGAAGATTGCGTGGTACCACGCCGAACTGACGCAGGTCTGGTTCAACGCATTGCAGTCCGTGGGCGAAATCAGCGGTTTGGAGAGCCCCGGTGAGCGCATGCAATTTGCATTCGAATTTGCACGCACACAGAGCCACCCCCGGTTGAGCCGTTTCTACGACCTATGCGAGGGTCGGGTGATCCTCGATTCGATCGTGAATGAACCTGTCCTTCGGCAGTGCGAGAGACTGTCCGATCGCTTGATCAACGAACACCGTTCGATCGAAGAATGGCGGCTAGGACACCGACTTTCGGACATGATCGGCAATGTTCGAATGTTCGGAGACACCCGCGAGCGCCCGAATGCGTTCGGCCGTCTCCCGCCGGTGGAACAGGAAGTGGCGCGGTACCGATGTCGAGAGCGCTGGGTCCGTCGCCGAATGCCCGACTGGACGTCCGCCGCGGTCAAACTGTGGCTGGATAAGCTCATCGAGGTCGGCCCGCTCGAGGCCGTGAATCGAGCCGCAGAGCGGATGGACATCGACTGCGAGAATCCGTGGTCCGAAGCGAACACCGAAGACCACATTACGACGCGGTCCTCGAGTTCGGAGATCAGCCCGTAACCCACACCGGCATCGCTCTCGATGCCGCCTTCAGTGCGCGCTCCCTGAGCTTGTAGTCGGGACACATCGCTTCGACCTTCGCCCAGAACGCCCGCGAGTGGTTCGGGTGCTCGAGGTGGGCGAGTTCGTGCAGCAGGACGTAGTCGCAGACGTCGCGGTCGAGCAGCAGCAAGCGGACATTCAGCGAGAGATTGCCGCTGGCGGCACAACTGCCCCAGCGCGAGACCTGGTTGCGCCAGGTGATCCGGCCGGGCTTCAGGCCGTGCCGTTCCGCGAACTCCAGCACCCGCGGTTCCAGCGAACCGCGCGCCATCGCCTTCAGAAGATCGATCAGCAGCGCACGGGCATCGTCGGACGCCTCCGCGGCCTGCAGTTCGATGCAGTCCACACCCCGGGCACGCCAGCGGGGACGGTCGCCTTCCGCGTAGCGGATGTCCAGTACGCGCCCGATGGCCGGCAGCTCGATCGTGTTCGGGTGGGTATCGTTCAGATGCTCCGGTCGTTGGTCCCGCACGGCCTGCAATCGTCCCCTCGCCCGCTCGATCCAGTCGGCGCGCTCGGCGAGGAAGTCCCGGATCACCCGCTCGGGCACGCGCGGCGGCGCGGTGACGACCAGGCTGGCGTCGGCCTTGACGCGCAGCGTGACGCGGCGCGCCCGGCGGTGGCGGCGGAGCTGGAAGGCCTCGGACATGGCCGGCAGTGTAGCCGGCCTGCCTTCGGCCCGGGGCGCGAACCGAGGGCCGTCAGCGCGCCCCGGGCGACTCGAATCCGTCGCGGAACAGGATCTCGGTCGGCGCGGGAACGATGGTCACGTCGACCTGGTCGATGCCGGCCATGCCGTCGCTGTCGATCGCCCGGGCCGAGACCACGTGATCGCCGACGACCAGCTGGTCGGTCTGGAACGTCGAACCGTTGCCGATCGGTCCCTGCAGGTTCGACGACCACTGCAGCGCGCCGTCCAGCACACCGTCTTCGGCATCGAAGGCCTCGCCGTCGAAGATGACCGGGACACCCGCCTCGAAAGTCTCGCCGTTCAGCGGGCTGTCGATGAAGACCTGCGGCGGCGTCAGCGACGCGACGATCACCACGTCGACGAAGTCGGTCACCGGCACGCCGTCGTTGTCGAACACGCGGGCCCCGATCCGGTGCGCGCCGCTGCTCAGCGAGTCGACCTGGATCGAAGCACCGATCCCGAGCGCCCCGTCGCGATCCGACCCCCACTCGACCTGCGACGAGATGTTCATGCCGCTGCCGTCGAAGGCCTCGGCGCTGAAGGTGACCGGTACGCCGGCATCGAAGCTGCTGCCGTCGCTCGGCGACTGGATCGTCAGCGTCGGCGGCATCCGGTCGGAGTACAGCAGCACGTTCGCGGCGTCCGACGCATCCACGCCCCCGTTGGCCGTGCCACCGTCGTCGCGCAGCACCACCTCGTACAGCGCGTGGCCCGATCCCCCCGGCGCAAGGTCGAAGTGCAAGCGGCCGGTGACCGGATCGATGGTCGGTGGGCTGTTGAAGAAGCCCCCATCGCCGTCGATCAGGGTCAGCTCGAAGGACAGGGTCTGCCCGGCCTCGTCCGGTGCGCCGGCGTCGATGTCGACGGCGTAGCCCGCGCTTCCGCCTCGCGCCACACCCACATCGATCGAGTTCGTGATCGCCTGGAACGACGGCGCGTCGTTGACCGGCAGCACGGTGATGTCGGTGAACGATCCACTGGTCCAGAGCCCTTCCGTGACGCGATGGAAGAACTCCGCCGTGCCGGACTCGTCGGCGGGCGGCGTGTAGACCAGCGCGCCGTCGAACGACAACTCGAATACGCCGCCGTCGCTCATGTCCGTGGACGTCGCGGCGAGGGTCCCGACGTCGTAGACCACCAGGGAGAGCCCGCTGTCGTGCGTATCGTTGACCAGCACCCCGTCGTCGTCGGAATTTCCGGGCGTCAGGCTGCCGTCGATGTCGTCGACGATCAGCACGCCGTCTTCCAGCACGGTGTAGGCATCCGGGTCCGGTCGCGGTATGGCCGCCGGCGTCGCGCCTTCTTCGTAGGCGCCGATGTCGCAGCCGTCGAACAGGTCGTCGATGTCGGGCTGATCGACCGCGCGGGTCTGCGCCGTGCTGTCGTGCGTGTGCCGCTGGTCGATGGCCTGCGAACCGCAACGGCCCTGGTCGAGCACCAGCGCGTCGTCGGTCAGCGGGTGCGTGGGCGTAGGCCCGCCGTCGTAGGTCAAAGGCTCCAGGCCCGGGTCGAGATCGGGCTGGGAGGCGAAGTCGTTGTTCGCATTGGGGATGCCGAAGGGGAACAACGATTCCACCCCCGTGTTGTTGCTGACGAAATTGTGCCCCAGCGATTCGAAGACCCCGGTCAGGTTCGGACCCGGCGAGGTGGACTCGTCCACGTTGCGCGCAATGATGGTGTTGTACAGCACCACGTCGTCGGAGGCCGACGAGTAGATGCCTCCGCCGCTGCGGAAGTCCGCGTCCGAGTCGCTGTCGGAGACGTTCAGGGTCAGCGTGGAATGGCGGATGCCGACCACCGAATGGTCGGCGGGAAACACCGGGCCGCCGATCGCGATGGCCCCGCCGACGCCGGTCGTCGTGTTGCCGCTGAACGTGCTGGAGAACACGTCCAGCGTGGACACGGCCGCGGCGCTCGACGAGAGCATCCAGATCGCACCGCCGCCCGCGTCCGATCCAGGGTTGTTGCTGGACGTGCCCAGGGCATCGTTCTCGACGAAGCTGCATCGCTCGATCGTCACCGACTGGGAGCCGCCGATCCAGATGGCACCGCCGCCACCGTCGTTCACGTCGGCGATGCCCTGGGCGGTGTTGCTCTCGAACACGCTGTCGACGATGGTCGTGGTGCCGTTCGAACCATAGGCGATCGCCAGCGCGCCACCGGCGTAGGACGCGCCGTTGTTGCTGAAGCGCACTTCCTCGATCCTCAGTTCGACCACCGAGTGGCGGGCGTGGATCGCACCCCCGATGCCCAGCAGCGGGTCGCTGGCCCCGGCGTAACCGCCGTCGAGGGTCAGGCCCCGGATCAGGAAATCGCCGGACGCCGACTGCGTGCTGATGTCGAGAATCCGGTCGTTGGCGATGCCCTGCAGCGTCATCAGGTCGCGGTGCGGCCCGACGATCTCGACCGGGTCGGTCACCACCAGGGCCGTCTCGACCGTGATCGCCCCTGGGATCAGCGAAGGATCGAACACGATCCGGTCGGCGACCCCCGCTTCGCCGGCGATGCACTCGCCCGGCAGGGTCCCGCTGGGCTGGTTGTCGTTCGCCGACGCCACCGCCTCGAACAGCGTGCACTGACCGTCGTCGGCGTACCCCGGCGACGAAAGGGTGCCGGTGGAGTTGACGACGATGGTGGCCGAATGGGCCGCCGCCAGCGGCAACCCGGCGGCCAGGGCGAGCGCGATCAGCTGCGCGCGGGCGCGGCCGACGGCGAACCGGGAAAAGCGCAGGGGCCGGACGGGACACCGGGGCGAGACGAGCGAACGGAACGGGGCGAACAGGCGATTCATGGGCGGTCCATGCAGGGGGCTCGTCCGGTTACGCACCCCCGGTCGCGAAATCGGGTCAGCGGATGGTCCGGCGTTTGTCGAGGTTGACCCGAAGGACCGCGTCCCGGTGCGTGACTGGTCAGGACCCTCGTATTCGGAGCCGATCGTGTCGCACCGCGCCCCTGTCGTTCTGCTCGCGCTCACCACCTCGCTTGCCGCCCTGCTGGCCGCGACCCCACCGGCGCAGGCGCTTTCCTGCCCGACGATCCCGCCGCCCGATTGCGCGATCGATTCGCAGTTCGCCAGCGGGCGCTGGGACCTGTCGTCGATCAGCGGCGCCTACACGCTGAGCGGCCTGGAGGTGTTCGACGTCTATGCCAACGATCCGGACGGCGGAGGCGAACTCTTCGACGATTACCAGACCGACGGCGTTCTCTCGGTCCAGAGCGTCGGCGGGCCGTCCGCGAATTTCATCGACGTGGCCTGCGACGGCACGGTGACCGGACAGGCCTCGGAGCGCATCAGCGGCACCATCGCAAAGATCGCGCAGCATCCTTTCCACTACTGGAGCGACTTCTGCTTTCCCGTTCCCTACGACATGAACTGGACGGTCACGATCGACCGCAGCTATTCGATCACCGGCAACGTGACCGGCAGCGGCACGCTCGAACTGGATTACGACGTCCTGGACGCGACGATCCAGGCCTCGGGCAACTACGCCTGGAGCGACGACTGCCTGTTCTTCGAGGATCCGATGAGCGGCCTCGAGAACTTCGACATCGGCGGCGATACGGAGCAGGTGCTGCTCAGCGGGCCGTACGACCCGTCCTCCGGCAGCTGGCAGCCCACCGTGCAGCCGCGGTCGGGATCGAGTTGGGTCGACGACGTGCTGCACCGCCTGCAGGTCAACGGCGCCAATACCTACTACAACCCGTCTCCCTACCAACCCGTGCTGATGGCGCCGGCCAGCGCCCAGTCGAGCCCTCAGCGCCACAACGAGTACTTCGTCCAGGACGTGGTCACCGTCGCGCAGAGCGTGTCGCTGTCGGCCGAGGCGAAGACCCCCGTCGTCACCGCTCTGGCGCTGACCGAACCCAGCGCGTTCCTGGCGGGAGTCCCGGCGATGACCGAGGTCGTGGCGACGATCGACTGGCGCGGGCAGCCGCCCGGCAGCGTTCGCTTCACCCACGGCGGCACGATCGAAACGGTGGCCGGCGCGGACACCGTGCCCTGGACCTTCGACGCCGGCCAGCCCGGCACCTCGATCACCGCCGTCGCGATCGCGGGAAGCGGCGAGGAATCGCTGCCCTACAGCGTGGCCACGCCGAAGGTCGAATTGCCGCCCTGGGCCGGATCGACCGGCAACTGGACCGGCAGCGGCGGCGTGACCTACTCGGGCACCATCGACTGGCCGGCCTCGTTCGATGCGGCGAGCAGCGTCGGCGGCATGCCGCTGTTCGACGGCCCCTACGGCTTCAGCGGCGGGCTCAGTTCGGAATACATCGCCAACGCGAACTCCAGCGGCAGCCCGGCTGCGGGGACGTCGACCTTCACGGTCTCGGCCCAGCTCGCCGGGCGCGGCGGCTCGCTGACCATGGCGGGATCGAACACGAGCACGCTGAGCTGCACCGCGCTGACGACCGAAGGCTCCGGCGCCTTCAGCCTGCCGCCGGCCAACTGGCAGAAGACGGTCAATCCGCTCACGGTGATTCCCGGCCTGGAAGCGGCCGCCTGTTCGCTGAGCGGGTTCCTCTGCGACGTGATCGGCAGCTTCGGTATCAAGGGCTCGGCCTCCGCCTCGCTCGGCGGCAGCGGCGACTACGCCGGCAACAGCGGCCCCATGCAGTGGACCGCCGGCTCGCTGAACGGTGAACTCGGCGGCGGCATCAGCTTCGGCGCCGGACTGCCGACGCCGATCGGGTCGATCGCGGGCGTGCGCGTCTACGGCAGCGCCACCGGCTGCATCGATGTCCAGGTCGCACCCTCGCCCAGCATCGACACGCTCGGCGGCTCGCTCGAAGCCGGCGCATCGGTCCATTTTCTCGGCGCCAGCGCCAGCGTCGACGAGACCCTGCCCTTCGGCGACAGCTGCGGGCGCCGCGCCCCGCCGAGGCCGACCCGGGGCACCGGCTGGGTCGAGGTCGACGGTCAGCCGGCCATGGACGCGATCGTCGAAGCGGACGGCGTCCTGGGCGCCGTGGCCTGGTCCACCCTGCCCGCCGGCCAGTCGCGGCCGGACGGCCGGATCGACGTCCGCCTGTTCGAGGATCTCGCCTGGGGCGATCCCGTGTCGATCGACATCGGCGACGATGCCGCCCGGGCTCCCGTGGCGGCCTTCGACGCAACCGGCCAGCTGCTCGTCGTCTACATGCGCAACGCCCTGGCTGCGCCGGCCGATCCTCTCGATCCGGCAGCGCAGGCGGTCTATGCCAACGGCTACGAGCTCGGCTGGTCGACGATCGACCCCGGAACCGGCACCGTCACGGCCTCCGGCACGCTGACCCAGAACGCATCGACCGACTTCGGCCCCTCGCTCGTCCGGGACGAGAGCGGCGGTGTCCACCTGTTCTGGCAGCGCGCCGACGGCATCGAGATCACCGGAACGCCCGCGTCGCCGACCTCGCTGCATACGGCACGCTGGACCGCCGGCGGCGGTTGGAGCAGTGAGGAGACGGTCGTCACCGGGCTGGCCTGGACCTTCGGCTGGACGGCCGCGGCCCATTCGGCCGACGAACGGACGGTGGTCTGGGTCGAGGACGCGGACGCCGACTACCGCACCGAAACCGACCGCGAGGTCCTCGCGATCGGCTCCGACGCCAACGGCTGGTCCGCGCCGGTCGCGCTCTCGTTCAACTCGGTCGTCGACGACAGCCCCCACGCGTACTACGACAGCCTGGGCGTACCGATGGTGCTCTGGCGATCCGGCAACGAGGTGGTCAGCGGTTCGCCCTCCGGCGGTGGGAGCACGGTCGCCTTCTCCACCCCGGACCCGTCGATGGACGACGGGGTCAGCGCCGCCTTCGCCCGTGCGCGCGTGGCCGGCGGCGAACGACCCGGCGTGACCTGGTCGGAGGACGGCGTGCTGTGGTCGACCTCCCTCGAAGGCGCCGCGTGGACCGTGCCGGAACGGATCGGCACGAGCGATCGGGCCCTGCAGGCAAGCAGCCTCGCCGGAGCCCCGGGCCTTCGCGTGTTCGGCGTGATCGAGTCACCGCCGGGCCTGGACGGTCGCGACGCGCCGACCGAGCCCCGCTTCCTGGTGTTCGACGAGGTGTTCGTCGACGGCTTCGAGAGCGTGCCGTGACGCGGTTCGGTCGGCCCCGGCGGAACGCGGCGTCAGTCCGGCGCCGGGCCGCTGCGCGCGCCGGCGGCTCCTGCACCGGCATCGACTTCGCGCGCCATCCAGGCCCGAGCCAGCCGCCAGGCCCGCTTGACCGTGGCTTCGCTCACGCCCAGCGCCTCGGCGGTCTCCGGCGACGTGTAGCCGGCAAAGTAGCGGCATTCCGCGACCTGGGCCGCGCGCGGGTCGATCGCGGCGAGCCGGCCAAGCAGTTCGTCGACCAGCAGCACCTCTTCACAGCGGTCGTCGGCGATCAGTCCGGCCTCGGCCGCGGGGCTGTCGAGATCGATCCGCTCGGCGTCGCCGCCTCGCTTGAGGCGGCAACGGTCACGCGCATGGTTGACGAGAATCCGCCGCATGGCTGTGCTGGCCACGGAGAAGAACTGGGCCCGGTTGGCCCAGCGCGCACGATCCTGTCCAGCCAGCTTCATGAAGGCCTCGTTGACCAGTGCGGTCGCCGAAAGCGTGTGGCCGGATCGTTCTCGCCCGAGGTGGTGCTGGGCGAGCCGGCGCAGTTCGCCGTAGACATGCTCGAAGGCCGCTCCCATGCGCTCCGGGGCGGGATCATCGGAATTCAGCAGTGCCGTCAGGCCCGCGTCGGGAGTGTCTTGAGGATCCACGGGCGATTCCGCAACGGCTCCCCTGCAGTCTACCGAGTACCCGCCATGGCCTGCAAACGGGCCCGGCGGCGCTAGACTCCACCCATGGATCGACGCGACACGGAAGGCCGGGGCTTCGACTGGAACGAGCTCTCGCTCGAGTTCGACCGCCTGGCCGAGGCGGCCCCGGCCGAGCGCGCCGAGCGCCTCGCCGACCTGCGCGCGGATCATCCCGACCTGGCCCGCGAGCTCGAATCGCTGCTCGACAGCCTCGATCGCGCGCCGGGCTTTCTCGAGCGCCCGGCGCTGGACCTCGCCGACGCCGACCCGCTGCCGGCGTCGATCGGACCCTACCGCGTGCTCGAACGGCTCGGCCACGGCGGCATGGCCACGGTCTACCGCGGCCGGCGCGACGAGGCCGGTCTCGAGCAGCAGGTCGCCATCAAGGTGGTGCGGACCCGGCCCGGCGACACGGCCCTGCTCGATCGCTTCGCCCAGGAAGCCCGGGTCCTGTCGCGACTCGACCATCCGGGTATCGCGCGCCCGCTCGACGCCGGCATGCTCGATCCCGAAACCGCGTGGCTGGCGATGGACTACGTCGACGGGCAACCGGTGGATCGATACTGCGAGGCCCACGGAATCGATCGCGAGGCGCGCATCGAACTTCTGATCCGGATCTGCGAAGCGGTCCAGTTCGCCCACCGCAACCTGGTCGTCCACCGGGACATCAAGCCCGCCAACGTGCTCGTCGACCGCGACGGCCGCCCGCGCCTGGTCGACTTCGGCATCGCCCGGATCCTGGGGGCCGACGAGGACGTGCGACTGACCCGGACCGGCGAGCTGGCGCTGACGCCGCAGTACGCGAGCCCGGAGCAGTTCGCCGGCGAGCCGGTCACCACGGCTACCGACGTCTATGCCCTGGGTGCGCTGGCCTACGAGCTGCTCTGCGGCCGCCCGCCGCTGGCCTGCGACGGCATGAACTTAGCCGCCCTCCTCGAGCAGGTCCGCGGCACGCTCCCCGAGCGCCCCAGCCAGGCGGCCGGCGACGCCTCGATGCGCGGCGATCTCGACGCCATCCTGATGATGGCGCTGCGCAAGGAACCCGAGCGCCGCTACGCCAGCGCCGGCGACCTGGCCGCCGACCTGCGCCGTCACCTGCGCGGCGAACCCGTCCTGGCGCACCCCGACCGCGTCGGCTACCGGGTCGGCAAGTTCCTGCGCCGCTACCGGACCGGGGTCGCCGCGTCGCTGCTGTTCGTGATCGCGCTGGCCGCGCTGGCCGCGGTCGCGACCGGACAGGCGTGGCGGGCGCAGCAGGCCCGGGCCGACGCCGAACGCGAAACCGAGCGCGCCGTGCAGGTCCTCGCTTTCTTCCAGGACATGCTGCAGTCGGCCGATCCCTCGATCGCCCAGGGGGAATCGCCCACGGTCCGCCAGCTGCTCGAGCGCACGGCCGCCGAACTGGACGACGCCGACCTGCCGCCGCTGGCGCGGGCCACGGTGGAGGAAACCGTGGCGTCCACCCTGCTCTCCCTCGGCGAGCCGGATGCCGGTCTGCCGCTGGCGCGCGCGGCGTCGAACCGCCTCGCCGCCGCCCTCGGCGAACTCCACCCGAGGACGCTGGCCGCCCGTCATGCTGAGGCGCGGTTCCACCTGTACCTCGCCGACTACGACGCGGCCATCGACCTCCTCGAGCCGACGTTCACCCGTCGCATGCAGGTGCTGGGTCGCTCGATGGACACCATGTCGACGCTGCACAACCTGTCGTATGCCTACGCCGGCGCCGGCCAGATCGAGCGCGCGCTGGAACTCGACCGTGTCCAGCTCGAGATCGTCGAGTCGATCAGCGGACCCGGCAGCCCCGAGGCGCTGACCACGATGCTCAGCATCGGCCACGGACTGTTCGAGCTGGGCCGGCTGGACGAAGCCCGCGACGTCTTCGAGCGGGTCCACGACGGACAGCGCGCACATCTGGGCGATCGTCACCCCACGACCCTGAGCGCGCTGCACAACCTGGCCACGGTCACCCGCAGGCTCGGCGAGATCGAGCGGGCCGAGGCCATGTATGCCGACCTCGTCGAGCTGCGCATGGACGTGCTCGGCGAGCGGCACGCGCAGACGCTCAATACCATGAACAACCTCGGCGAGTTGTACCTGCACAGCGGTCGCCCGGCGCAGGCGGCGCCCTGGATCGAGCGAACGCTGGCGATCCGCCTGGAGGCCCTCGGCGAGGCCCATCCCGACAGCATCGATTCGCGCCTTGCGGTCGCCAGCCTGCGCCGCGCCGAGGGGGACGTCGAAGCGGCGCGCGAGCACGTCGTCGCCGCCCTGGCCCTCGCCGAGGAGCACCTGGGCGAGACCTCCGAACTGGCCGCCGAAGCGCGGGACGCCCTGGCCGGCCTGGAGAGCGGATCGACCAGCGACCTCGACGCATCGCCGGGCGCGGTGCCGGACGTCGACTCGACCGCAGCGGCGACTGCAGTGGAGCGCGGAAGCGAATAAGCTAGGTCGGGTGTACGAACACGATCACCATTCCCACGATCACGGCTCCGGCCGGGCCCTGCGCTGGGCGCTGCTGATCACGCTGGCCTTCGCCGGCGTGGAGTTCGTGGTCGGTTGGTGGGGCGGCTCGCTCGCGCTGATGGCCGACGCCGGCCACATGCTCACCGACTCGACGTCCCTGGGCCTGGCCGCGCTGGCCGCCTGGATCGCGACCCGGCCGGCGGACGCCGGTCACAGCTGGGGCCACGGCCGCGCCGAGATCGTCGCCGCCCTGATCAACGGCACCGCCATGCTCGTGCTGGTCGGGGTCATTGTCTACAACGCGATCCAGCGGTTCCAGAATCCCGTCGAGGTCCGGGGGCTGGCCGTGCTCCTGGTCGCGGCCATCGGCCTGGTCGTGAACCTGGCCGTCCTCAAGGTGCTGCACGGCGGCGAGGAGAACCTGAACGTCCGCGGCGCGATGCTGCACGTGATCGGCGACCTGCTCGGGTCGGTCGCCGCGCTCGCGTCCGGGGCGATCATCCTGCTGACCGGCTGGACGCCGATCGACCCGATCCTGTCCTTGCTGATCTGCAGCCTGATCCTGGTCGCCGCGACCCGCCTGCTGCGGACCGCGTTGCGGATCGTCATGGAAGGCGTGCCGGGACCGATCGACCTCGAGGACGTGCGCGCCGCGATGAGCGAGGACCGCGACGTGGTGGAGATCCACGACCTGCACATCTGGCAGATCAGCAGCGAGCGGATCGCGCTGTCCGCCCATGTCGTGGTGCACGACCTCGAGGCCTGGCCGGGGTTGCTGGATCGCTTGAATACCCTGCTGCTCGACCGCTTCGGCATCGACCACCCCACCCTTCAGCCCGAGCCGGACGAGGGCCTCGCCTGCAACCATGCCAACCATCAATGCCATGGCTGACGCGATGAGGATGCCGCGGTGAAGCTGCTCGCCGTCGGCGACATGCACCTCGGCCGCGTGCCGGCGTCGCTGCCCGAGGCGCTGACCGGCGACGCACGCCGGCTGGGTCCCGAGATCGCCTGGCGCCGCGCGGTCGACGCCGCGATCGAGCACGGCGTCGAAGCCGTGCTGCTGGCCGGCGACGTGGTCGACCGGGAACGCGACTTCTTTGCCGGCTACGACCCGCTGCGCGAGGGAGTCGAGCGACTGCTCGGCACGGGCATCCGCGTACTCGCCGTGGCCGGAAACCACGACACGCACGTCCTGCCGCGGCTGGCCGACCACGTCGACGGTCTGGAGCTGATCGGGCGCGGTGGGCGCTGGGAGTCGGTCGCCCTGTCGGCCGGCTCGGTGATCGGCTGGTCGTTTCCGAGCCGCAGGGTGACCCGCTCGCCCCTGGCCGAATGGACCGAAGCGGACGGCGCGCGCCCGCGCATCGGCCTGCTGCACTGCGATCGCGACCAGGCGAACAGCGCCCATGCGCCGGTGACCTCGCGCCAGCTGGAGCGCGCCGGTCTCGATGCCTGGCTGCTCGGCCACATCCACAAGCCCGACCTCGGCGACGACCCGGACCGCCCGTCCGGCTACCTGGGCTCGATCAGCGCGCTGCGCGCCACCGAGACCGGGGTGCGCGGACCGTGGCTGATCGACGTCGAGGAGCGGCAGGTGTCGGCCCGTCAGCTCGCACTGGCACCGCTGGCGTACGAAGCGCAGGACATCGACGTCGGCGCCCTCGACCACGCCGACGCGCTCGACGCGTTGATCCTCGCCGAGGGACGGCGCACGGTCGCGCGCCGGGCCGAGCGCGATGCGCTGCCCGATGCGCTGGGCCTGCGCATCCGCCTGGTGGGCGAGCACGCCGAGGCGTCCGCCCTGACCGCGACCGTACGCGCGCTGCTGGACGCCTCGCCGGTGTTCGAAGAGCGCGGCTGCCGGGTCTTCATCGATCGGCTCGACGCCGCCTTCGCTCCGCCCCTGGACCTGGACACGCTGGCCCAGGAAGCCAGCCCCGCCGGCCTGCTGGCCCGCGACCTCCGGCTCCTGGCCGGTCCGGACTGCGAAGACCGGCGGCGGCTGGTCGCCGACGCCCGCACAAGAATGGAGGCCGCCGGCGGCATCAGCGACCTGCACGCAGTCGCCGGCCCGGTCGGCGAGGCCGATGCGATCGACGCGCTGGAGCGGGCCGGTCGCGCGGCGCTCGCGGCACTGCTGGAGCAGCGGCGATGAAGCTCGTCCGGCTCACGGTTCGCACGCTGCCCGGCCTGCATCGCCCCATCGAGATCGCCCCCGACCCCGCTCGCGCCTGCATCGTGCTGGGACCGAACGCTTCGGGCAAGACCAGCCTGCTGCGTGCGCTCGGCCTGTTGCTCGATCCCGATCCGAAGGCACTGCAGATCGACCTGGAAGCCGAATTCGACGACGGCGGATCGACCGTGTTCGGCCGGGCCCTGGGCCCGACCCGCAGCTGGCGGATCGACGGCGCCGACGCCGAACGGCCCGACTGGCCCGGTCCCGCCGCCCTGGCCGCCTACCTCATCCGCGCCGATGCCCTGAGCGCCGCCGGCGAACCGGAAAGCGAGTTCGCCGCAACGCTGAAACGCGCCATGGCCGGTGGGTACGACCTGGACGCGCTGGCGGCCGCGCCGGGCTTCTCGATCCCGGCCAGGCCCCGCGGCCTGGCCCGTTCGCTCGCCGAGGCCGAGCAGGCCGTGGATCGCCTGGAGCACGAGCAGGCGCGTCTGGCCGAGCAGGTCGATTCGCTCGACGACCTTCGCCTGCAGCGTGACGCGAGCATAGAGGCCGGGCGAAAACTGGCCCTCGTCGACCGAGCGACCGAGCTGCTGCGCATCGAGCGCTCGGCCGGCACGATCCGGGACGCCCTGGACGCCTTTCCGGACGGCATGGAGCGGCTCGACGGCAGCGAAGCCGAGCGACTGGCCCAGCTCGGCGAGGACGAGACCCGCCTCGAGCTCGAACTCGAAGAGCGCCGTCGCGAACGCGAACAGGCATGGGAGGCGGCCGCCGCGATCGGCATCGACGACGTCGACGCGGCGGCGGCGTTCAGCGCGGAAATCGCCGAGCGGCGCCAGACCCTGGAGCGCGACGAGCGGCGCCTGGCCGATCTCGGCGAGCGGGTCGCCGCCCTGGAAGACGACGAGCGCACCGCCGCCGAGCGCGCCGGCGGCCGTCCCGAGGCGGCCCGGCAGGCGCTGGATGCCGATCGGCTCGGCGCCCTGGAGCGGGCAGCGGAGCGCTGGAGCGCGGCGCGTGCGGAGTGGGAACAGCTGCAGCGCAGCCGCAGCCGCTACGCCGAGCAGGCCCCCGACCGCGACGCACTCGCCGCGACCGAGTCGGCGGTCCGATCGCTGCGTGCCTGGTTGCGCACGCCTGCACCCATGCCGGCCGCCGGCGTGGCCTGGGCGCTGCTGCTGGTCGCGGCCGTGGCCGGCAGCGCGTGGTTGGAGGTCGCAGCAGGACTCCGCTGGCCCGCGATCGCCGCGGCCTGCGCGGGCCTTCTTCCGCTCGGACAGCTGATCCTGCTGGCCGGCCGCGGGCTGACCGCGCGCCGAACGCGCCGCCACTTCCCGGTCTATGCCGTCGAGCCCCCGAAGCGCTGGCGCATCCCCGACGTGGCCCGGCGCCTCGACGAACTCGAGCGAAAGCGGGCCGGATTGCAGCGCCAGGAGGCCGACGCAGAGCGCGCACGCGACCTCGGTCTCGAGCTTGCCGCTGCGCGCGAACGCGTGGCGGGCGCGCGCAAGGCCGTCGATGCCGCCGCCGGGGCCGCCGGCCTCGATGCGGAGACCGTGCTCGACGCGGGCGGCCGCCTGCGACTCCAGGCGCTGTCCGACTGGCGAAGCGCCGGCGATCGCCTGCACGCGGCCCGCCGCGAGGCCGCCGCCTGCCAGCGCGCAATCTCCGAGCAGCACGAGGTGCTGCAAGCGCGCTTCGAACGAGCCGGGCACGAACCACCCTCCGATTGGAGCGCCGAAGCGCTGGGGGTCTGGCGCGTGCGCTTCGACCAGCGGGTGGAGAAGGCGCGCGGTGCGCGGGAGCGTGCGCGGAACGCCGGCAAGGCGATCGAACGCAACGAGCAGGCGCTGCGCGAACTCCACGCCCGCCGCAGCACGCTGTTCGGCAAGGCCGGCGTCCGCGACGCGGACGCGCTGGCCGAACGCATCCGGCTGCACAGCGAGTACCGCGCCCGGCAGGACGAGCTGCGCGGACTCGACCACGCGCGTCGGACGCATCGGGAGGAGCTGGCCGCCTACCCGGATCTGCTCGAGCGGGTCGACGCCGGCGACGAGGCCGCGCTCGGTGATCTCCGCGCCGAGCTGGAGGCACGCGCCGACGCCCGCGACGAACTCGGCGAGCGCATTGCCACGATCGAGAGCGAACGACGCACCGCCCTGACCGAGCGCCGGCTGGAGGCCCTGAACACGGAGCGCGAGCGGCTGCGCGCGGAACTCGACGACGCGCGCCGCGAACGCATGGACGCCGAGGTCGGCCGGTTCCTGATCGAGCGTGCCCGTTCCGGCCACGGCCGCGACCACCAGCCGGCGCTGCTGCGTCGCGCGGCGCACCTGTTCGGCCGGATGACCCGATCGCGCTTCGAACTGCACTTCGACGGCAGCGACTTCGGCGCCTCCGATGCCCGGACCGGGCTCCAGCTCGGCCTGGCCGAGCTGTCGACCGCGACCCGCATCCAGCTGCTGCTGGCACTGCGCCTGGCCTGGATCGAGCGCAACGAGCACGGCGGGCCCGACCTTCCGCTGTTCCTCGACGAAGTGCTGGCCACCACCGACCCCGAACGCTACCGCGCCGTGGTCGACGCCGTGCAGGAGCTGGTCCGCGAGGGCCGCCAGGTCCTCTACCTTTCCTCCCAGCCCGCCGACGCCGAAGCCTGGCGCCGCTTCGCCGGCGACCCCGAGCCCCAGGTCATCGAGCTGGCGCCGATGGGCGAGGAGACCTTCGACTTCGCGCTCCCGGACCGACCCGACCTGCCCGACCCGAAGCGGGCGGCAAGCGACTGGGCGAAGCGCGCCGGCGTGGCGCCGCTGGACCCCTGGGCCGATGTCCGCACCGTGCCGCTGTTCCACCTCCTGCGCGACGACCTCGAGGCCCTCGTCGCCCTGGCCCGGCGGGGCATCGAGACGCTGAGAGAGTACGAACATGCGCGCGAAATCGGCCTGCGGCTTCCGATCGATGACCGACTCGCCGCGCAGATCGACGGGCGCGCCGCCGCGGTCCGGGCATGGATCGAGCGCTGGCGCCGCGGTCACCCCGCGCCGGTGACCGACGCCGACCTGCAGGACTCCGAGGCGATCACGCCGACCTTCTTCGAGGCCGTGTCCGACCTCAACCGCGCGCTCGGCGGCGACGGGCCGGCCCTGATCGACGCCCTGCGCGACGGCCGGGTCAAGCGCTTCCAGACCGCGAAGATCGACCAGCTCGAGGACTATCTGGCCCACCGCGGCGTGCTCGCCGCCGACCGCGAAGTCACCACCGCCGAACGCCTCGCCGCCCTGATCGACGCCGGCGACCTCGACGACGCCACCGCTCGCCAACTCGAAACCTGGCTCGTGGCCGGGGTTCGGGGCTCTGATCGAAGGTCTGAGACTTGAGCCTTTAGAGGATGGACGCAAAGGCGCGAAGGGGCGAAGGAACGCGAAGGTCCCATTCCGGGATCGAATTCTGTTTCTCGCAAAGACGCGGAGATACAGAGAAGAATCAACGACCGACCTGCACCGCAACTCGTTCGCTCGCAAGCTCACTCCCACAGAGCGTTTTTCTATCGATGGCTTGGTGGCTCGACTGAGCTGGGAAGTCGAAGAGAGCAAGAACTGCAAGAGCAGAGGATGGGCGCGAAGACGCGAAGGCGCTAAGGGCACACCTGAATACCTGGAACTTCAAGAAACATCGAACCGAGGCGGCACGAGCACTGCGAATTGAGTTCTTCGCTTCCAAGCACTCATCTTTTTTTTCTTCCAGCATTTCTCTTCGCGCCTTCGCGTCTTCGCGCTCATCACCTGCTCTTGACCTTGCAGTTGAATCGACCTTCTTCTTTGTTTTCCTTTGCGTTCCTTCGCCGCTTCGCGCCTTTGCGTCCATCCTCTAAACGGCCGAAGCCACCAACCAGGATCAAGCCAGTTCGCGATAGCTCAGGCACTCGCCGCCGGCGGCGATCATGGCCTCGAGGTCGTCGGCCAGACGGAGCTCGAAGTCGTCGGGGTGGATTCCGAGGCGCAGCGGTCGGCCCGAGCGGCGGGCCCAGAACCGGTTGAGGGCGTTGAACGGGCGGACGACGGCGGCGCGGAAGGCGGTGTCGGTCTCGAAGCCGGCCATCGGCAGGCGGAGGAAACGGTCGGCCGTCGCGTCATAGACGCCGCCGGTGGTCTCGTAGACATCGAACGGCAGGCGACGCAGCAAGGTCCGGGGCACCGGGCCCATGGCCCAGGCGGGCGGCACGTAGAGCCTTGGAGCCGGGAGGCCCTGCGTCTCGAACCAGGCCCGGTTCTTCAGCATCAATCGAAGAATCCCGATGCGCGACAGGGCCAGGTGCTCACCGGCACGGCGCGAGATCAGCGCGCTGTGCAGCGCGTGCTTCACGCCGTTGATGCGCTCGACCTTGTGCGTCCAGCCGTGGCCGGCGAGTTCGGCGCCGTGCGAGACCATGGTGCGAAGCTCGTCGATTGCCGCCGACGACCAGTCGCGGCCGGGCACGACCAGCAGCGTGACGGGCTGCATGCGCGCGTCGATCAGCCGATCGAAGATGCGGCGAACCCGGTCGATCGTTTCGGGCATCACGTCGTGGATCGACACCAGGAGCTTCATCAGGATCTCAGGCGTCCGATCCGAGCGGGTCACGGAGCAGGTCGACCCAGTCGTCGAGGCTGCGCTCGTTCAACGCGTGTGCGGCCCGGCATCCGGCCTCGGCGCGCTCGCGACGCGCCTCGACGGGCTCGTCGGCCAGCGTCTTCAGCACGTCGGCGAGTTCGTCGTCCAGGTCGAAGACCACCAGGTGGTCGGCCAGCGCGGGCCAGTCGACGATGCCGCAGGTCGAGGTAACGACCGCCTGTCGTCCCCGCGCCATCGCTTCGAGGGCGACCGTGCCGAAGGACTCGACCTCCGACGGCAGCACGAGCGCATCGGCGGCGTCCATCTGTTCGAGGAGCTGCGAGCGGGTCAGCCAGCCGGTGGCGGTCAGGTTGTCGAGCTCGGATGCCGCCCGCAGGACCTCGGCACGCAGCGGCCCGTCGCCGGCCATCACGAACTCGATCTGCGGCAGGGCCCGGGCCGCATCGATCACCGTGTGCAGGCGTTTCTCGGCGGCCAGGCGACCGGCATACAACACGCGATGGAACCGGTCGCCGAGGGGCCGGCGTTCAGTCCGGAGCACCGCACGCGGCACGAGCGTGCCGATCCGGCGCGTGTCCTTCGCGCCGAGACGATCGGCGAGTTCGGTCATGTCCTCCGAGTTGCCCAGCACGCGATCGCCGTAGCGGAACAGCGTGCGGTCGGCGAAGCGGAACCACCCGCGCGAGAAGTACTTCAGCAGCGATTTCCCGTAGAGGTCGGTCACGCCGGCGTAGTGGGTGTGGAACCCGATCAGCAGCGGAATGTTCTTGTCGTGCGCCCACTTCGACGCGATCAGGCCGTAGGGTCCCGGCG
Organism: Halomonas denitrificans; assembly: GCA_019800895.1. Classification (NCBI taxonomy): domain Bacteria; kingdom Pseudomonadati; phylum Pseudomonadota; class Gammaproteobacteria; order Oceanospirillales; family Halomonadaceae; genus Halomonas; species Halomonas denitrificans. The sequence goes on along the minus strand of JAHVKF010000003.1, from coordinate 67,468 downwards.
TGGCGACCACCATCACGGTCGGCCGGAACTCGCGAAGCGCCCTCCACAAGCGTCGCGGCGACGGCAGGTAGATCCGTTGCGTCGCATCGCCCGGCAGCGGGAACGAGAAGCCCTTCTGACCGCTGCGTCCCGGGCAGACGAAGCGGGTGTCCACGCGGCGATCGGCAAGCTGGTCGATCAGGTCGGCGTAGTAGGCGCCGACGCCGTTGCGCTCGGGCTCGGAGTCGGAGACGAAGGCGGCACGCACTTCCGTGGCCCCGTTCATGCCGCGGCCTCCGCGTTGCGCAGCACGCCGTCGCGCGCCGACTCACCGAAACGGTAGCGCGCGTAGACCGGCTCGAACATCGTCCGCAACGAGACCTCGTCGAGGCCGTAGTCGGCCAGCGAATAGCGGTGACCCGAGCTGAAGCCGCGCGAGGCGCGGGACGCCTCGTCCAGGGACGCAGCGAACTGCGGCGTCATCTCCAGCCCTACCTGCTCGAACGCATCGGTCACGGACTCGGCCAGGCGATCGCGCAGCGCGTGGTTGTCCAGCAGCGCGACGCGCTGCGGGTGGCGTTTCGCCACGTCGGCCTGGTGCAGGTAGTAGAACCGGAGCAGGTCGGCGAGGCGGTCGCGCAGTTCGTCGGGCATGTCGGGAAACCCGACGGCCCGGAGGCCCGGTTCCAGCGAGCTCATCTGCGACGGCACGGTCTTGATCGGATCGCGGGAGCAGCCGAGCAGCACCGCGTCCGGAAACTTGTCGAGCAGGGTCTCGAGGCTGCCCGTGAACGAGGCGTTCTTGGACAAGAAGCGCGCCCCGGGGCCGGCGGCGTGGAGGTGGCGCCGCACGCAGTTGGCGTAGTAGCGCGCCCAGGCCCGACGCACCGCTTCTGGTTGCTCGTCGAGCCGGGCGATGCGCCACAGCCACGGTGCAGCGGGAAAGACCGCGACCAGGATGAAGCACTGCATGACCGGCATCAGGGCCAGGAAGTCCTCTTCCGGCGCGTCGAGCGCGAAGGGGTGGACGTCGTCCATGTCGGCCAGCCACCGACGCCCGATCCAGCCGCCGAGGCGACCGACCGGGCGCCCGATCGCGCGGTCGACGGCCGCCGCGCCGCGCAGCAGCTTCCGCGCCGTCACCGAAAGGCCGAACAGGCATTCCCAGGTGCGGAAGGTCGTGAAGCGTTCGTCGGCCGACAGCACGTGGTGCAGGTGCGTGGTGCCCGAGCGCGGCGGGCCGACCACGAACACCGGCCGCTCGACGTCGACCCGCCGCCAGCCGCGGAAGAACACGTCGTCGAGCAGGAACCCGATCGCATGCAGCAGCTGGAGACCGGCGAACAGCGGCCAGGCCAGGACCAGCAGCACGGCACCCCGGAGCCGCCGTCCCTCGGTGAACGGCGAGACCATGGCCGACCCCCAGAGGCGGATCGCCCGGGCCACGGCGGAGGGAAACAGGTTCATGAAGTCAGCCAGTCGACCGGCGGGAATTCGCGGCGAGTATCGCACAGCGCTTCGGGGCGTTCGATGGCGCGACGGCGGCCGAAACCCCGAATCGGGGCCCGCGCGGGGGCGTTCGGGCCGTCATCGAAAATTCATCCGGGCCACTCGCAATTCGCCATGTACAGGCGTATAGTAGGAGACGCTGCGCAGCACGGCAGTGGAAAGTTCGGCGGTACCCTTCGACAGAAAGATCCTCCAGACGACCCTCTCGACCTTGCACGACGCTTCAGAGCAGTTGGCAGCATTTCACCCATTTGTTATATGAAAAGGTAGTAGAAAAATGGTTACAGGAACCGTGAAGTGGTTCAACGACGCCAAGGGCTTCGGCTTTATCTCCCAGGACAACGGCGGCGCCGATGTGTTCGTGCATTTCAGCGCGATCCAGGGCTCCGGCTTCAAGTCGCTGGCTGAAGGTCAGAAGGTCGAATTCGAACTGCAGGATGGACCGAAGGGTCCGCAGGCCGCGAACGTCAACCCGGTCTGATTCCCGCTTCGAATTGAAGCAAGGAAGACCCCCGCCCCGTGCGGGGGTTTTTCGTTTTCGGGGGGAGTACTCGATCCCGGATCCGGGCTGGACCGTGGGAGCGGGCCGTGCCGGCGGTCGAGTCCGGTGAGGGTTTCGCTCGCAAGCTCGCGCCCACAGGAGTTGCCTGTCAGCCGCCTCGATCGCCTGATCCCTCGCCGACTGTGGGAGTGAGCTTGCGAGCGAACAGGCAGAGAATGGCTTCGGGCGCAAGAACCCTCCGACAGGTGTCTCCGTCCATCATCCGCCGCGAGAAACCACCCTTCCCAGAAATGCCTCGAGCTCCCGCTTCAATTCGGGGATCACGCTCTCCAGTCGGTGACCCGCATCCAGCAGGCGAATCGAGGCCTTCTGCTGCTCGGCGAACTTCAGGCCGTGCGACCAGGGAATGACATCGTCTCGCCAGCCGTGCACCACGTGGATCGCGCCCGCCTTCGGGCTGTACCGCTCCCGGGTCACCGCTCCCGGATGGCGGTGCTCGAGGTAGAGCGCAGGCGCCATCACGAACAGGCCGGCGACCTCCACGCGTTCGGCGGCCATCACCGAAACGAAGCCGCCCATCGACGAGCCCACCAGCACGGTCGGGCGATCGTCGGCTTCGATCCGCGCTACCAGCCGGTCGATCCGCGCGACGGGGTCGTCGTTGACGTCGCGATCGTCGACCGCCTCGGTGGCCCAGCCGCCGGCGTCGGCAATCGGGCGCAGGGCGACGATCTTGTTCGCCCGGGGCCCCGAATCCAGTCCATGGCTGAAGATCACGCGACCGCGCGCTTGCCCTTCGCTCATCCCATCCTCTAGCTGAACGCGCGCTCGCCGATCCGCGTCCCGTCCGCATCGAAGACCCGTTCGGCCATCCGCGCGGTCCTGCCCAGCACCAGCGCCGACGATGAACGCGTGCCGTAGCGGTCACCGACGATGAACGGCGCCGACAGGAGCCGCTCGAGGTCCAGGCCCACGCCCGTTTCGGGCAGCTCGTCGTCGGCCGCCGGGTCGCGGTCGTCGAGCAGTCGCAGCAGGGTCCCGATCGGCAGCGAGGCATCGTCCAGCGGGGCATCGTCCAGCGGGGCGCCGTCCAGCGCCGCCTCGAGCCGGCGGACCGCGCGGATCGACTTCGGCCACGGCGTATCGAGCGCCTGGTTCGACAGGGCATGCAGACCCGGTGTCACGCGATCGGGCGCGGAATGGCTGCCGACCTGCCAGAGCCGCTCGGGGCTTCCGACCAGCAGGTTGAACGGACCGTAATCGTGGCGCCGGGCGTGCACGTCGAAGACGAACGTCTCGATGTCTCCGTCGCCCACCAGCGCCTCGACGACCAGCTCGCCGCGCGAGCGCTCTCCGGACGGTGCCGCCGGATCGCGCACGTTGGTCAGCGCTGCGAAGCGCCCGTCGCGGCGGACCGCCAGCCAGGTGCCGCCGGCCTGCTCGTCGCGCCCGGCCAGCGGCCCCGTCGGCCCGCTCCACCAGTGCAGGGCGCGGGTCGGCCGGGCGTGGAATTCGTCGCGGTTGGCGACCAGCACCAGGGGCCGCTCCCGGTCGGGGTGCCAGTCGAAGGCGATCAGGCACATGGCACTTCGCCTCGTCGCCGGAGTCCAAGCCCTGCACGGACACGGCCTGCAAGCACGGGCCTTGCGACTATGATGGAAACGATCATGGACTCGATTGTTGCACGGGAGGTTCGTCGATGACGCAGGAACGAACGACAGCCCGCGAACGCGATTGGTTCGGACCGCTGCTTCTGGCCATCGGGCTGGTGCTGGCCAGCCTGTTCCTGGCCGACGCGGTGCGCGACTTCGCGGTGCGCGATCGCTTCGTCGAGGTCAAGGGCCTGTCCGAGCGCGAGGTCCGAGCCGACCTGGCGATCTGGCCGATCACCTACTCGCTGTCCGCCGAGACACTGGAGGCATTGCGCGCCGGAATGGACAGGACCGACGAATCCGTGGTGGCCTACCTCAAGCTCAACGGATTCAATGACGACGAGATTCGCCGCAATCCGCCGCAGGTCACCGACCGCTGGCTGAACGCCTACGACAACCAGCGACCGGCCGAGCGCTATGCAGCGCAGCGAACGCTGACCCTGCGCACGACCAAGGTCGAGGCCACCCGCCAGGCCATGGACCAGGCCGCCGAGCTGATCAGCCAGGGCGTTCCCTTGATGCCCGACTGGGGCAATGCCTCGCAGTTCCTGTTCACCGGCCTGGACGACATCAAGCCGGAAATGATCGCCGAGGCCACCGCCGACGCGCGACGCGCCGCCGACCAGTTCGCCGAGGATTCGGGCAGCCGGGTCGGCGCGATCCGCTCGGCGCGCCAGGGCTATTTCACGATCACCGAACGCGACCCGACGTCGCCGGAAGACAAGCTGGTCCGCGTCGTGACGACGATCGACTACATGCTCGACGACTGAGCGACGCGGCGACGGGACGGCGCGTCGACGAACACGGGGCCCGGCTGCACGCACCGTGCACACCGGTCCGGGATGATGGAGTCATGCGAACGATGTCGAAGCCATCGACTCGGGGGTTTCGCCGACGCCTGGCCGCCGGCGGCCTGCTACTGGCCGGCCTGCTGCTGCTCGCGGGTGCCGCGGCGCAGGACGACGAGACCGACCGGGTCCTCCAGCTGACCGTCGCCGACGCGATCGGCCCGGCGACCCGCGACTTCATCGTCCGCGGGATCGAGCGCGGCGAGGAGGAGGACGCCGCCCTGGTCGTACTCAAGCTTGATACGCCCGGCGGGCTCGACGCCTCGATGCGGGACATCATCTCGAAGATCCTCAACGCCGACGTCCCGGTCGCGACCTGGGTGGCACCCGACGGCGCGCGCGCCGCCAGCGCCGGCACCTACATCCTCCTGGCCAGCCCGGTGGCGGCGATGGCGCCGGCCACCCACCTCGGCGCCGCCACCCCGGTGCCGATCGGTGGCACCTCGCCGGCGCCGGCAGGTGAAGACGAGTCAAGCGACGACCAGGCCGGCGCGAACGAAGATGACCCGGAAGCCAATGGGTCAACGGCGCCCGATCGACAACCGGCCGATGCCTCCGGCGCGAAATCACTCAACGACGCGATTGCCTATATTCGCGGCCTGGCCGAGCGGCACGGTCGCAACGCCGACTGGGCCGAGGCCGCGGTGCGCGACGCCGCCACGCTGACCGCCCCCGCAGCGCTGGAGGCCAACGTGATCGACGTGATTTCCGAGAACGTCGATGAGCTCCTCACGGCCATCGACGGCCGCGAGGTCAAACTCCACGACCGCAGCGTGACGCTCCGGACCCAGGGCCTTCCCGTGACCGACGTCGAGCCCGACTGGCGCTTCGAACTGCTGTCCATCCTCACCAACCCGACCCTGGCCTACATCCTCTTGCTGGTTGGCGTCTACGGACTGCTGCTCGAGGGCTACAACCCGGGCGCCCTGGTGCCCGGTGTCATCGGCGGCATCAGTCTGTTGCTGGCGCTCTACGCGTTCCAGATCCTGCCCGTGAACTACGCCGGCCTCGCGCTGATGGCCCTCGGCCTGGCATTGATTGCCGTGGAACTGTTCGTGCCGTCCTTCGGCATCCTTGGCATCGGCGGACTGATCGCCGTCGTGTTCGGCTCGGTGATCCTGTTCGACGAAGACATCCCCGGCTTCGCGGTCAACGACGGTCTGATCGCCGGCCTGGCCGTGTCCGGCGCCGTCCTGTTCGGCATGATCGTGTGGATGGCCCGGCGCGCGCTGCAGCGGCCCCGGATGACCGGGCGCGCATCCTTGATCGACCACACGGCCGAGGCGATCGACGATTTCGACGAAGGCCGCGGCCGCGTGCACGTCCAGGGCGAGGACTGGTTCGCCCGGTCCCGCGATGCCGTCCGGCGCGGACAGCGAGTACGAATCGTCGGCATGAAGGACGAAGGCTTCGTGCTCGAGGTCGAAGCCGACGACCCCCGGACAGCGGGCGAATCGAAAACGCCCTGAACGCAAGGGATCGACCGGGCCGGCGCCCGTCGTCGATCCACCACCGGCATCACGTACGACAGGAGAATCGCATGAACATCGACGTCCTGAGCTTCGCCGGCGTGATCGGCTTTCTGCTGATCCTGCTGCTGGCCAACACGATCAAGATCCTGCGCGAGTACGAGCGCGGCGTGATCTTCACCCTCGGCCGCTTCGACAAGGTCAAGGGCCCCGGCATCATCCTGGTCATCCCGATCGTCCAGCAGATGGTGCGCGTCGACCTGCGTACGGTGGTCATGGACGTTCCGACCCAGGACGTGATCTCCTTCGACAACGTATCGGTCAAGGTCAACGCCGTGGTCTACTACCGCGTGGTCGATCCGGAGAAGGCCATCATCAACGTCGAACGCTTCATGGACGCGACCAGCCAGCTCGCCCAGACCACGCTCCGCTCCGTGCTCGGCAAGCACGAACTCGACGAGATGCTCGCCGAACGCGACAAGCTCAACGAGGACATCCAGGTCATCCTCGACCGACAGACCGACGGCTGGGGCGTCAAGGTGACCAACGTCGAGATCAAGCACATCGACCTCGACGAATCGATGATTCGCGCGATCGCCAAGCAGGCCGAGGCCGAACGCCAGCGGCGGGCCAAGGTCATCCATGCCGAAGGGGAACAGCAGGCCGCCCAGAAGCTCGTCGAAGCCGCACAGAAACTCGCCGAGAGCCCGAACGCCATCCAGCTACGCTACCTCCAGACCCTGGGTGACATCGCCGGCGAGAAGAACTCCACCGTCGTGTTTCCCGTACCGATCGATACGATCAAGAGCCTGCTGGGCAAGTAGTGCCGGCGGTGAATCGCAGCGGGCGCAGGCGATGGTTCGCCCGGTGTCGAAGTCCTCACTCTCCCTCGGAGACGCACCGGAGTGATCATGGCCTGTTGGAGGGCGGGGCGCTTGTGGGCGGGGCCTTGATCTGTGGGAGTGAGCTTGCGAGCGAATGCGCCGGCCTGGCGCCGGATTGCGGGAGGTTCGCTCGCAAGCTCACTCCTGCAGGCGTACCACCGTCGCCCCCGACCCCAATCGCCATCACCGTCGCCCCGGCCTCCGAGCCGGGACCCAGTGACTTTCAGGGGGTTCCGTCAAGGCTCCTGAATTCCTATCGGGCTCGTTCGCGAGCAGGCTCGCTCCCACAGGACCTTTCCGCCCTCGATCATCATGCCGGTCACCCCGGCCTCCGAGCCGGTGCCCAGCGACTCGCAGGAGGTTCGGTCGGAGCCCCCTCCAGCAGGCAAAGCGGGCGGGAGCCGTCACTTACGGGCCCGCCGCTTCCTGCGCTTCAATCCAGCAGATAGGTCTCCAGGAACAGCACCACCGCCTCGGCGTACAGGTCGCGGTTCTCCTTCTTCCGGTAGCCGTGTCCCTCGTTCAGGGCGTTCATGTACCAGACGGGGCTGCCCTGCTCGCGCAAGGCGGCAACGATCTGCTCGGCCTCGGTGACCGGCACCCGGGGGTCGTTCTCGCCCTGGATGACGAACATCGGCACGTCGATCTTCTCGACGTTGTTCAACGGGCTGATGGCCTCGAGGTGGGCCCGCATTTCCGGATCGCGTTCGTCGCCGTACTCGACGCGGCGGAGGTCGCGGCGGTAGTCCTGCGTGTTCTCCAGGAACGTCACGAAGTTGGAGATGCCGACGACGTCGACGGCGGCCTTCAGGCGGTCGCTGTAATGCACCGCCGAGGCCAGCACCATGTACCCGCCGTAGCTGCCGCCGTAGACCGCGACGCGGTTCTCGTCGAGCTCCGGCTGCTCGGCGATCCAGTCCAGCAGGGCGCCGATGTCGCGCACCGAGTCCTCGCGCTTGAAGCCGTTGTCGAGCTGCAGGTAGCTCTTGCCGTAGCCGGACGAACCGCGCACGTTCGGCACCACGACCGCGGCACCGACGCGGTCGATCCACAGCTGGTAGGTCGAGCTGAAGGTCGGGCGGGCCTGGCCTTCGGGGCCGCCGTGGATGGAAATGATGACCGGGTGCGGCCCCTCGCCGTCCGGACGATAGACGAAGGCCGGAATGCGGCGGGCTTCACCGTCGACCTCGTCGAAGGTCGGGTAGTCGATGAGTTCGGGCATGACGAAGCCGTCGGGGTCCAGGCCCCCGACTTCGCTGGCGGTCCAGCGCGTGCGCTCGCCGCTTGCCCAGTCGAAGACGTAGACGTCGCTCGGCGAACGGGCGTTGTTGACCACCATCGCGATCCGGGAATCGTCGGGGCTGAACACGCCACCGCCGACCACGCCCTCGGGCACCGAGTCGATGCGTTCGTACTCGCCGGAGGCCGGATCGAAGCGATAGACGCGGCTGATTCCGCCTTCGTTGGTGACGAACACGCCCGCATCGCGTGCATGGTTCAGCTGCACGCCGGCCACGGACCACGGGATGTCCGCGGTCAGCACGGTGGTCTCGCCGGTGTCCAGGTCGAGGCGCGCGAGCTGGGCGAATTCGCTGCCGGCATCGGTGGCCAGGAACACCGATTCGCCGTCGGCCGAGAAACCCGACGGCAGGTTGCGCGACATCGTTTCACCGCCGCCGGCGATCCGCTCCCGCTCGCCCGATTCAAGGTCGAGCACGTGGATGCGCGAATCGTTGGCGCTGATGTACTGGACGATCAGGAGCTTCGAGTTGTCCGGGGCGAAATCCACCGGACCCCACCAGCTGCCGTCCGGCGACTCGAGCACCATCCTCGGCTCGCCGTCGGATTCCATGTCCATCAACCAGATATCGTTCGAACGGCCGTTGCGGCGCGTGGACTGGAAGGCCAGGTAGCGGCCGTCGTCGGACCACTGGAGCCCGCCGTTGCGCGATTCGCCGTCGCTGATCATGCGGTGCGTCGCCGTCGACGGATCGAACAGGAAGATCTGCGCGAACTCGCTGCCGCCTTCGTCCATGGTGAAAGCCATCTGGTCCGACCCCGGCCGCCGCGCGACCTGGCCGACCGGTTCGTCGAACCAGGTCAGCTGGCGGCGCATGCCCAGGGGCTGGTCGACCCGGTGCAGCTGGCTGACCTCGCCGAAGCGGGTCTCGATGTAGATCGACTCGCCGTCGGCGCTCCAGCCGGCAACGCTGGCCGAGCGCACGTTCTGGTAGCGCGTCAGCGCTTCGCCGATCTCGGCCGGAATCTCCGGCACGTCCTCGAGCACCACGTTTCCGGAATTGGCGGTCCGGCGGTCGACGTCGGCGGCGACGGCCGTCGACAACGCCAGCAGGCCGGCGGTCGCCAGCATGAATTCGGTTCGAAGGGGCATGGATCGTCCTCGTTGCAGCAATCGGTAGACGGCGAGCATACGCAGCTTGCGTCAAGCGCGTGGGTCGACGACCCGCGCGCCGGTGGATTCGCGCGAGAACAGCGCCGCGAACGCGTCCCCGGTTCGAGCCAGCGGGTAGACCTGTGCCGGTGCCGCATCGATCGTTCCCGAGGCCGCCCACTCGACCAAGGTCGACAGCACCGGCGGCACCACCGACGGATCGGCCATGACCGATCCGCCCCAGTTCACGCCGTGGATGCTGCAGCGCTTGAGCAGCGGCAGGTTGAGGGGTATCTTCGCGATGCCGGTCACGAAGCCGACCACCAGGTAGCGCCCGCCCGGCGCCAGCAGCCTGAGCGCCGGTTCGGCGGACTCGCCGCCGACCGGATCGTAGACCGCGTCGACACCCCTGCCCCCGGTCATCGCCTTGACCTCGTCGCGCCAGCCGTCCGCGGTGTAGTCGACCACCTCGTCGGCGCCGTGGTCCCGGCAATGCACGCGCTTGGACTCCGTCGATGCGGCAGCGATCACCTTCGCGCCCAGCGCTTTCGCGCATTCGATCGCCGTGGTCCCGGTGCTGCCCGCCGCGCCGAGGATCAGCACGGTCTCGCCGCCCCGCACCTTGCCGATCTCGCGCAGGCCGTACAGACCGGTGGCCCAGGACACGAAGAAGTTGGCCGCGGCGTGCGGGTCCACCGATGCCGGCAGCGGCACGCAGGACGCGGCGGGCAGCACGACGCGCTCGGCCAGGCCGCCGTGCAGGGCGAAGGAAGCGACCGGCTGACCGGCCTTCAGGTGCGTCACCCCGTCGCCGACCGATTCGACGATGCCGGCCATCGAACTGCCGGGCACGAACGGGAGCTCGGGCCGGATCTGGTACTGCCCGCTGACCAGCAGACCGTCGAAATAGCCGATGCCGACGCCGGCCACCGTCAGCCGCACCTGACCCCGTCCGGGCTCGGGGGCGTCGTCGATCTCGTGGACTTCGACCTTCGACGGGTCGGCGAATTCGTGAACCTGGATGGCGCGCATCGGAATTTCCTGGAAAAGCGGCCAACCAGTATGCCAAGCCGGATCGCTCGACCGGATACGAAAACGCCGCCCGGGAGCCGGGCGGCGTGAGGTGCAGGTGACGGGCCGTCGGGAGCGCTACGGCTTTCCGACCGACCGGACCACGGCCGGCTCGGCACCGGCCTCGCTGTCAGCCGGCCGTTGCGGTGCAGAGGTGTCCACCGGCCGTGCTTCGAGGCGCCCGCCCCGCCACAGCCCGAACACGAACCAGGCCAGCAGCGCCCCGCCGGCGGCGAACAGGATGTCACCCGGCACGCGCAGCCAGACCAGCGTTTCCATGACGGTCGAATGGATGATCTCGGGAGAACGCGCGTACCACAGTCCCTCGGTGATGGACCAGAACGCCTGGTAGACGCCGGCCGGCAGCAGCGAACCGAACACCATGGCCGCCAGGCCGATGTTGAGCAGCCAGAAGGTCGGCTTCAGCAGGCGGGAGTTCCATCCGGCATCGCGAGTCAGCCCGCGCAGGCCGAACAGCAGCAGGCCGATGCCGAGCATGCCGTAGACACCGAACAGCGCGGCGTGGCCGTGTGCCGGGGTCGTGTTCAGGCCCTGGATGTAGTACAGCGAGATCGGCGGGTTGATCAGGAAACCGAGCAGCCCGGCACCGACCAGGTTCCAGAACGCCACCGCGACGAAGAACAGGATCGGCCACTTGTAGCGAGCGACCCAGGGGGCGGCCCGCCGCATCTGGAAGTTCTCCCAGGCCTCGAAGCCGATCAGCACCAGCGGCACGACCTCGAGGGCGGAGAACACCGCACCGATCGCGATCACGCTCGTCGGCGTGCCGGCGAAGTAAAGGTGATGGAGCGTTCCCAGGATGCCGCCGAACAGGAACACGATCGTCGCGAACAGCACCGCGTGGGTCGCCAGCTTCGCGCGGACCAGGCCCATGCGCGTGAACAGCAAGGCCACCACGGCGGTCGCGAACACCTCGAAGAAGCCCTCGACCCAGAGGTGGACCACCCACCAGCGCCAGTAGGTCACCATCGAAAGATGCGTGTGCTTGCCCCAGGTCAGCCCGGCCGCGTAGAAGAGCCCGATCGCGATCGTCGACAGGAACAGGATGACGATCAGGGCCCGGTTCTCCGACGGCTGCTTCAGGGCGGGCCAGAGCGACCGCCCGACCAGCCCCAGCCAGATCATCAGGCCGGCGAACAGCAGGATCTGCCAGAACCGGCCGAGATCGACATACTCCCACCCCTGGTGCCCGAGCCAGAAGTTGGTGTCGAGATCGAAGCGTTGCATCACCCCGAACCACTCTCCGGCCATCGAGCCGACGACGACGACGAGCAGGGCGACGTACAGCACGTCCACACCGAGCTTCTGGAACTTCGGTTCATGGCCGGAGATCACCGGCGCCACGTACAGACCCGTGGCCAGCCAGGCCGTCGCGATCCAGAACACGCCGAGCTGGGTGTGCCAGGTCCGGGCGACCGAATACGGCAGGATTTCGGACAGGTTGAAGCCATAGAAGCCGTGGCCCTCGACGGCGTAGTGGGCGGTGATCATCCCGAGCAGCATCTGGGCCAGGAACAGCCCGATCACCGTGTAGAAGTACTTCGCCACCGCTCGCTGGGAGGGCGTGGGACCTCCACCGAGCAGCGGATCGTTGGCCGGCGGCGTGGGCAGCTCGCCCTCGTGGCGCGTGGCCACGTAGTACCAACACAGGGCGCCGACGCCACCGAGCAGCAGGATGATCGAGGCCATCGACCACATCGCCATTCCGGTACTGGGCGTGTTTTCGACCAGCGGCTCGTGGGGCCAGTTGTTGGTATAGGTGATGTCCGAGCCCGGGCGCTCCGTGCTCGCCGCCCAGGAGGCCCAGAAGAAGAACGCCGGCAGCAACTCCTGCCGCTCCGTCGAAGCCAGGGCGCCGTCGGCGATCGCGTATTGCTCTCGCAGGGTGTGAAACTCCGGGTCGCTTCCGAACAGTGCCTGGTAGTGCCCGTGCACCTGTTCGATCGCTTCGGCCCGGTCGACCGACACCACGACCGTGCCGTCGGCCGGATCGAAGGTGTTGGTCCGCATCTCGGGCACCAGCCGGGCGCGTAGTGCGGCCTGCCGCTCGCCATCGAGGCGGTCGAAGGACGTTCCGAACTCTCCTTCGGACCAGATATCGAGGATCGCGACCGCCTCGCGGTGCAGCCAGTCGGCCGACCAGTCCGGCGCCACGTAGGCGCCATGGCCCCAGACGGAGCCGGTCTGTTGACCCCCGAGCGTCTGCCACACCTGGCGACCGCGCTGGATGTCGTCGCGGGTGTAGATCGTCGATCCGTCCTCGCTGACCACCTGCTCCGGGATCGGCGGCATTTCGCGGTAGATCTCCGAGCCGATGAACAGCAATGCGCCGAACGAAAGCGCGAACATCACGCCGAGAATCCACCAGAGTCTTCGTGTCGGATCCATCGTTGTCTCCTTCCCTTTTCTCGTTAACGCGCCCCAGCGGGGCTTCCTTGTTGGCCGCCCGGCATCGGGGCCAGGTCGGGGATCGCCGGACCGCCGACGACTCAAGATGCATTATAGATACTTTTTTACTAAAGATGTATACTGTGCGCATCTTTTTTCGGGAGACCGGCAATCCGATGAGCGTTCACGATCCAGGGTCTCGACGAGGCATGCAGCGGGTGCACCGTGCGCTCGCGCTGGTCTGCCTGACCACCGGCGGTATCGGCCTGGTCCTGCCCCTGCTCCCGACCACGCCCTTCCTCTTGCTGGCGGCCTGGTCCGCCTCCCGCGGAGCACCCGAACTGGCCGAACGAATCCGCCGGCACCCGCAGTTCGGGCCGGCCGTACGCGACTGGGAAGACCAGCGCGCCGTTCCCCGGTCTGCCAAGTGCCTCGCGCTGACCCTGCTGTCGGCCAGCGCGCTGGTCCTGGTCGTGACCGACCTTCCGCAAGCGGCGCGGGCGATCGTCCTCCCGCTTCTCGCCGCGATCGCCGCCTGGATCGCAAGCCGACCAGCGCCGCGTCGAGGTGCGCAATGAAGACCTTGCTGGCCACCGGCTTCCGACCGTTCTTCCTGCTCGCCGCCGTCCACGCGGTGGCCAGCATCGCGCTCTGGGCGGCGATGATCGCCGGCGTGCTTCCGCCCGCCGCCGAGCCGACGGTGTTCTGGCATGTCCATGAAATGCTGTTCGGTTTCACCCCGGCGGTCGTCGCCGGCTTTCTCCTGACCGCCGTTCCGAACTGGACCTCGACCGCACCGTTGAGCGGTCGATGGCTCGCCCTGCTGGTCGCGGCCTGGCTGGCCGGCCGGGTCGCGACCTGGAACCTGGTGCCGGGAACCCTCCACACCATTGCCGTCCTCGGTGCCTTGCTGTTCCTCCCCGCCCTGGCGGTGGCCGTCGCCCGGCCGATCCTCGGCGAGGGCAATCGCCGGAACTACGCGATGCCGGTCCTGCTCCTGGTCCTTGCCGGCGCCCAGGCGATGTTCCTGATCGGCGACCACCCCGTGCGCGCCGAGACCCTGGCCCTGGACATCTACCTCGTCATGCTGCTGGTCGTCGGTGGTCGCATCACGCCGCTGTTCACGCGTAACTGGCTGAAGCGCAACGGCCTGCCCGCCGACGACGTAGGCAGTCCGATGCCCCTGGATCGAATTGCCCTGGCCGCCGTGCTGGTGGCCGCCGCGCTGGCCCAGTTCGATGTGCCGCTCCGGCTGGTCGGTACCGCGTGCCTGGCCGCTGCCGCGCTGCAGGCGGCCAGGCTTCCCTTCTGGCGGGGCTGGAGGGCGCTGCGCGACCCACTGGTCGTCGTCCTCCACCTCGGCCACGCCTGGATCGTCCTGGCCCTTCTGTTGCGTGGCGGAGGTCTGATGACTGCCGGCATCCCCAACCGGGCGTGGATGCATGCGCTGGGCATCGGCGCGATGGGCACCTTGATCATCGGGGTCATGGCGCGGGTCACGCTCGGTCACACGGGTCGCCCCCTGCAGGTCTCCGGACTCACCGCGTTCGCCTTCGGCGGCATATCCCTGGCTGCCCTGCTGCGAACCCTCGTCGCCGTCGGCACGTTGCCGCGCGACCCGGTGCTGGAAGCCTCCGCGCTGGCCTGGATCGTCGCGTTCTTGCTGTTCGGGCTATCCTTCTATCGTCCGTTGACCCGTCCTCGCGTCGACGGTCGACCCGGCTGACCGGAGTGCAACGATGCGCCTGACCCAGTACACGGATTTTTCCCTACGCGTCCTGATCTACCTCGCGCTCCGCCCGGGCCAGCGGTGTCGGATCCGCGAAATCTCCGAGGCCTACGGAATCTCCAACAACCACCTGATGAAGGTCGTCCAGCGCCTGGCCGCCGCCGGCTTCGTCGACTCCCGGCGCGGCGCCGGGGGCGGACTCCAACTGGGCCGGCCGCCGGCCGAGATCAACCTCGCCGACGTGGTTTCCGAAATGGAGCCGGACTTCGGCATGGTCGAGTGCATGCGGCCGGATAACGCCTGCGTGATCACTCCGGCCTGTGCGCTTCCGCCGCTCCTGGCTCGCGCGACCCGCGCCTACCTCGACGTCCTGCGCGACCACACGCTGGCCGACCTGCTGCCGAACGGCAAGGTCGGGCCGCTGAAGCAACTGCTGAAGATCGGGAACGAACCCGCGGTCATGTGACCCAGGCGAGCACCGCCGCGAGGCTCGCTGCGGTCGCGAGCAGCCACAGCGTCAGCCCGTGCGCGAACGGGCGCCAGCCGACCCGGGCCAGCAGATCGCGGGACAGCCCCGCGCCGACCAGGAACAGCACCAGCACCAGTCCCTGTCGGGCCGCGAGATACAGGGCATCGAACAGGGGCTCGCCGGAGGGCAGCAGCGAGCGCGCCGCCGCCGCCAGCACGAACACGCCGATGAAGACCGGCGGCTTGAAGCCCGCGAGCCGCGACGTGCCGTCGTCGCGGGCGACCAGCAGCGCGAAGCCGAGCACCAGCGGCAGGATCCACAGCGCGCGGGCCAGCTTCAGTACCGTCGCCTCGGCCAGCGCCTGGGGCCCGTACGCCGAGGCCGCGCCGACCACCGAACTGGTGTCGTGGATCGCGACCGCCGCCCAGAGCGCGAACTGCGATTCGCTCAGGCCCAGCTGGCGACCGGTCCACGGATACAGGTACAGCGCGACGGCATTGAGCACGAACACGCAGGCCATCGCGGTGGAGATGGACTCCGATTTCGCCCGCAGCACCGGCGCGACGGCGGCGATCGCCGTGCCGCCGCAGATCGCCGTGCCGGCCGACACCAGGCGACCGGTGGCCGATTCCACCCCGAAGGCGCGTGCCAGGAGAAGCCCCGTGCCGAGGACCAGGATCACCCAGAGCCCCATCAGCCAGAGCCCCGTCGCGCCCGTTTCCAGCACGGCGGGCAGCGACAGGCCGAAGCCCAGGCCGACGACGCAGACCTTCAGAAGCTGGCCGGCCAGTTTCCCGGTTCGCTCTGCGTACGGATTGCCGAGCAGCAGGCCGAAGACCGCACCGGCCGCCAGGCCGATCGGCGCCGTGAGCCACGGCAGCAGCATCGCGGCGGCGGCGACGAGAAACAGCACGCGGAGGGCGGTCGGGTTCATTGCGGCGATCGGTGCAAGGACGCCCGGGATTGTAGCGGGCCAGGAGCCGGACACCGGGACCGCCTTGATCCGTGCTTGTTAGGCTGGGATCAATTCGTATCGGAAAACACGCAATGAAACGTTCTGCATCCGCACAGTGGAAAGGCAACCTGGAAAACGGTCAGGGCACGCTGACCTCCGACAGCGGCGTGCTCGATTCCACGCCCTACTCCTTCAAGACCCGTTTCAAGGACGAGAACGGCACCAACCCGGAAGAGCTGGTCGGCGCGGCCCACGCCGGCTGCTTCTCGATGGCGCTGTCGATGATCCTCGGCCAGCACGACTTCACCGCCGAGCGCATCGACACCCGGGCCACCGTCCAACTCGACGAGGTCGACGGCGGCTTCGCGATCACGAAGATCCACCTGCACTGCCGCGCGTCCGTGCCGGGCGCGAGCGCCGAACAGTTCGCCGAGGCCGCCGAGGCGGCCAAGGCGAATTGCCCGATCTCGAAGCTGTTCACCGCCGAGATCACGATGGACGCGGCGCTGGAGGGCTGATCGGTCGACTCAGATCGCTCGCGTCATGAATACGCTGTCGTCGTGCGGCGGCAGGTCGGCGAAGGGCTCGCAGGTCTCGAAGCCGTTTCGCGCGTAGAGCGCACGGGCGGCGTCGAAATAGTCCGACGTTCCGGTTTCCAGGCTCAGACGGGTCATGCCCTTGCCTCGTGCAACGTCGACCAGATGGTCGAGCAGGGCTCGGCCGACGCCCTGCCCGCGGGCCTCGTCGGCGACGAACATCGACTTCAGTTCGCCGTGGGTGGCATCGAGGGTGCGCAGCGCGCCGACGGCGACGGGTTCTCCGTCGAGCAGGAGGACGCGCACTTCGATGGATGGCTGACGCAGTGCATCGAGGTCGAGGGCGTGGCCTTCGCGGCAGCGGGCGTTGGCCAGGGCTCGAAGGGTGTGCGTCTCGAGGAGACGCTGCACCCGCGGGTCGTCGAGGTCCGCCTCGCGCGACTCCAGCGCCGATCCCTGAACCGCGCTGTCAGTCACTCTCGAAACCGTCGAGGAAGAAGGGACCGTCGGTCAGCAAAATGTTCACGCTGCCCCACTCCGGCGGGTCCCACGGCACGCCGATGACGAGATCGTCCTTGTCTCCGTAATTGAGCCGACCGGTGGCCAGCCCGGTGCCGAACTCGCTGGTCGGCTGAGGGTCACCGATGATGCCGGGCGTACCCGCATGCCAGACTTCGCTGCCCTCCGCCACCAGCCCGGCGTTCGACCCGTAGAGGATGTTCACGGCCCCCGAGTCGACCGGTCCACCGTCGTAGTCCTCGCCCGGTACGGACACGACCAGGTCGTCCCTGCCGTCGTCGTTGAAATCGCCGGTCGCCAAGCTTGTACCGAAGCGGTCGCCGGATTCCGTGTCTTCGGCCCAGCCGCCCGTAATGAACTCATCGTCGTCCGCGGTCAGGCCATTTGCAGACGATCCGTAGAACACCGCAACGGCGCCGGCCGTCGCGAGCGTGCTTACCGCCTCGAAGGGAACGCCCACGGCCAGGTCATCACACCCATCACCGTTGAAATCGCCACTGGCCAGTGACGAGCCGAGCCGGTCGCCCACCTCGGCGTCGCCTCGCACATCGCCCCGCCCCTGGTGGAAGGACTCGGTCGGCAGGACCTCGGTTCCAAGGCCCGACGGCCCACCGTACAGCACCACCGCCGCGCCGGCATCGGTCACGTCGCCGATGTCTTCCTTGTGAATACCGACCACGAGGTCGTCGTAGGCGTCGCAGTTGAAGTTTCCTGCGGCGAGTGCATGGCCGAATTCGTCTCCGGCTTCGGGCGCGCCCACGATTCCGGGCGTGCCCTGGTGCAGGAACTGCGCGTCGTCCTCGGTCAGCCCCGCTGGGGAACTGCCGTAGATCACGTTGACGGCGCCCGTGGCGTTCGCGGTGCCGTCCAGCGTCTCGCCGGGCACGCCGACGGCCACGTCGTCGATCCCGTCGCCATTGAAATCGCCGACCGCGAGCACCCAGCCGAATCGCTCGCCGTCTTCGGCGTTGCCCGGAACGATCGAGGTCAGCTGCGAATTCACGTTCGGAGCCGCCTGCCGCCAGATGCGCATGCGGTTCAGGCCGATTGCCGCATCGCCGTAGGCCACCGTGGCGGAGCCCAGGGAGAGGCGGATCGGCATTCCATCGACGGGAAAGTGATCGCCTGGCGCTCCGACCATGACATCGCTCTGGCCGTCGCCATCGAAGTCGCCCGTCGCGACCGCGTGTCCGAAGAAGTCGTCCTCGTCGACCCGCCCGATGAAGTTGGGCTGCTGCGATGTCGACTGGACGTACCGCTCCCAGAGAAAGGAGTCGGTCGGGAATTGGCCCTGTTGGTTGGGAATGATCGCGAGTTCGCCCGCATTCGGCAAATCGGAAAACTGGCCGAAGAACATCTTCTCCGGATTGCCGATCACCAGGTCCGGGAACCCGTCGCCGTCCATGTCCGCGATCGCGATGGCCGCGCCGAAGCTGCCGGACCCGGTCGGGTGGTAGAGCTTCTGGTTGTTCTCGACCAGGAGCTGAGCCGCGACCGGCCCGGCGAACGAGCCGAAGAACAGCAGCAAGAAGGGCATCGTCTGACCGACTCGTCCGCGCATCCCCGCTTCTCCGTCTCGTTGCATTCAAAGCACTATACGGACACGGGATTCGAGGTTCCAGCGGGCTGGAGGGAGCATCCTTCCGGGCGTGCCAATGAAAAAGGCCCCGCGCGGACCGCTTCTCCAACTCGGAGGACCATCAACGGAGCCGGTTTAGGAAGGGTCGCGGCTTCGCTCGGCGCGCCCGGAAGGATGGCTGAAGCTGCGCTTCAGCGAGCTTGGCCCGGAGGGCCTCGGTTCGAACCGCATTGTTTATTTTTTTCGGAGGTTCGCATCCTTCCGGGCGCTTCAACGAAAACGCCCCGCACGAGGCGGGGCGTTTTCGTTGAAATGGCGCGCCCGGAAGGATTCGAACCTCCGACCGCCTGGTTCGTAGCCAGGTACTCTATCCAGCTGAGCTACGGGCGCGTTGCAAGCCGTGCATTATCTCAATTTTTGCGCGATTGTCAACCGGACGAGGCCCGTTTTCGGGCATCCAGGCGCGGGTGGATGAGTCTCCGAAACACCGGCGGCAGGAGCGCGATCGGGAGCATCGCCGAGTAGCCCAGCGGCAGTTGCGGGGCCTCGGGCCAGCTCCTGAGCTGGGTGAACGGGCGGCCGGGGTTGGCGTGGTGGTCCGAGTGGCGCTGGAGCTGGAGCAGCAGGCCGTTGCTCAACCAGAAATCGGAGTTCCAGGAGTGCTGCGGCGTCGGGCGCTCGTAGCGGCCGTTTTCGAGTTTCTTCCGCTCCAGGCCGTAGTGCTCGACGAAGTTGATGACCTCCAGCGTCGCCGCGGCGACCAGGCCCTGGGCGAAGAAGCCCAGCACGCCGATCCCGCCGGCGACGAACCAGGCCGTGACGGCGAACACCGCGACGACGGCGGTCCAGCCAAGCATCTCGTGCTTCCACCACGGCAGGTCCATCCGCTTCAGGCGGGCCGTTTCCAGCGTCCAGCCGTTGAGCGTGTTCCGGACCAGGGCTCTTGGGACGAAGGTGTACGGCGTCTGGCCGCGCCGGGCCGAGGACGGGTCGTGCTCGGTGGCGACCCAGACGTGGTGGCCGCGGACGTGCTCGATCTTGAAGGTCGCGTAGTTGACGCTCGACAGCAGCAGGCCGCCGACCGTGCGGTCGAGCCTCGATTTCCGGTGGATCAGCTCGTGGCCGACGTTGATCGCCATCACCCCGCCGACGTAGCCCAGCGACGCGATCCACAGCGCACCGGCCCACCACGGCATCTGCGGCAGCAGCCACAGGGAGCCGAAGATGGTGATCAGGTGCACCGGAAGGCACAGCCAGGGAATGAATCGGCGGTTCAGCCAGGTGTCCTGCGCGAGAACCGGCGGCGCGCGATCGCGGCCGATCAGCACGTCGGCGACCGGCAGCACGCCGTACAGCCAGACCAGTGGCAGCGCGGTGCACACGTAGGAGCCCGTGGCCTGCACCAGCCACCAAGCCGCCGGCATCAGCGCCGGCACGGTGAAGATCAGCCAGTAGCCGAGCGGCCGAAGCCGGGATTTCCGGCCGGAGGCATCCGGGGCCATCGTCGCGTCCATTGCCTGCTCCCAGCTGCTGTGCGCTCCGGATCAGTATAGACATGAACTGGCCGACCGGTCAATTAACGGGCTCGGTGCCGTGCACGACTCGCGGAAAGGATCGGGTACGGAATTGACCGGGATCAATCTTCCTGAAGATGTATCAGGGATACTTTTTGCAACCGCGCAAGAGGATCGTCCGGATGAAGGTACGAAAACCGCCCTCGCCCCTGCCGCTGGTCGCGGCGTCGATTCTCTTGGGGGTTCTCGTTCTCGCCACCGGCGGCACCCGCGCCGACGAGGCAGGCTGGTTCGCCGACGCGCGCTACCGCTTCGAGTGGGTCGATGAGCAGAGCTTCGACGAGGACGCGACGGCATCGACGCTGCGCAGCCGTCTCGCCTATCGCACCCCTCGCCACAACGGCTTCGAGTTGCTGGCCGAGCTGTCGAACATCGTCGCGATCGGCGCCGACGACTACAACGCCGGAGCTGGCGCCACGCCGAATCGCACCCGGTTCCCGGTGGTTGCCGACCCCGAGGACACCCGGCTGGCGCGCGCCTGGCTCGCCTGGACCTCGTCGGCCGGCACGCGCATCCAGGCCGGACGCCAACGCATCAAGCTCGACGACGACCGCTTCGTCGGCAACGTCGGGTGGCGCCAGAACGAGCAGACCTACGACGGCGTGACGCTGCGCCGAGCCATCGGCGACTGGTCTCTGTTCTATGGCTGGGTCGGCCGGGTCAACCGGATCTTCGCTTCCGACCTCGATGCCGGCCGGCACGACCATCGCACACACCTTCTGAACTTCTCCCGGGACCTGGCATCCGGCCACCGCCTGGCCACGTATCTCTACCAGATCGAGGATCGCGAGCAGCCGAGCTTGTCCAATCGCACGCTGGGGCTGCGCTACGCCGGCCGCACCGAGTGGGGTGAACGGCCGGTCCGCTGGCTCGCCGAAGCCGCGCTGCAGAGCGATGCCGGCGACGCCGCGCCGGTCGACTACTCGGCCGGGTACTTCCGGGTGGAGGTCGGCACGGTACTCGCATCCACGCTCTCGCCGCGAATCGGCTTCGAACGCCTGGGCGGCAGCCGTCGGCCCGGTCGCGCCTTCCGCACACCGCTGGCCACGCTGCACGCGTTCAACGGCTGGGCCGACCGCTTTCTGGTCACGCCCGACGGCGGCCTCGACGACCTGTACGCCGGGCTCGGCGGACGAGCCGGCCGATTGACGTGGCAGTTGACTGCGCACGAGTTCCGCGCCGAAGCCGGTGGCGACCGCTACGGCCGGGAGCTGGATGCCTCCCTGGTCATCCCGCTGTTCGAGTCGACCTCGCTCCTGATCAAGGCGGCGCGCTTCGAAAGCGATTCCGCCGCGTTCCGGGACGTCACCAAGGTCTGGACGCAACTCTCGGTGGCCTGGCCCTAGTGCCGGCCGCCGACGTTCGTGGCACGTGGGCCGCATTTGAAGTGCAGCCGGCGCGCTTGTTAAGGTGAATTTGTAAGTCATCAATCGGGAGTCCGAAATGAAATCCGAAGCTTCGAACCTGTTGCATCCGCGCATGCGTGCGCTGGGCTGCGCCGCGATGCTGGCGCTCGGCGCGCCGCTCTGGGCCCAGGACACCGCCGTACACGACGCCGAAGTCGCCAAGGGCAGCGCAACCGGCGCCGAGGCCTCGGAAGCGGCCTACTCCGCGCACTGCGGGGCCTGCCACCAGCCATCGGGCCAGGGTCTTGCGGGCGCCTTTCCGCCGCTGGCCGGCAATCCGAACGTCACCGGTGACCCGAACTACGTCATCTCGACCGTGCTCAACGGCCGCCAGGGCGAGCTGGTCGTCGACGGCGTCACCTACAACGGCGTGATGCCGCCGATGCAGCACATGACCGACGAGGAAATCGCCGGCGCCGTCAACCACGTGCTGACCGCCTGGGGCAACGATGCCGAGCCGGTTTCACTGGACGATGTCGCTCGACAGCGCAGCCAGCTCGGCCAGACCGACCGCGCCGAGGGGCAGCGTCATCCCAGCGTCACCGAAGGGCAGATGAAGTACCAGGGCACGCCGACCACCGTTCCGCCCGGCGAAATGATCACCACCCCGGGCGCACCCGATATCAGCGAGGCGGAATTCACCCAGTCGCAGCAGCTCTACTTCGAACGCTGCGCCGGCTGCCACGGCGTATTGCGCAAGGGCGCGACGGGCAAGCCGCTGACACCCGACATCACCCAGGAACGCGGCACCGCCTTCCTCGAGGCGTTGATCAACTACGGCTCGCCGGCCGGCATGCCCAACTGGGGAACTTCGGGCGAACTCACCGCGGACGAGATCAACGCGATGGCGCGCTTCCTGCAGCACGAGCCGCCGGATCCGCCCGAGTTCGGTATGCCGGAGATGATGGAGACCTGGAACCTGATCGTACCGGTCGAGGATCGACCCACCGAACCGCAGTCCGAGCGCAATTTCCAGAACTTCTTCGCCGTCACGCTGCGTGACGCCGGTCAGGTCGCGTTGATCGACGGCGACACGAAGGAGATCGCGGCCATCATCGATACCGGCTACGCCGTGCACATCTCGCGCACATCCAGCTCCGGCCGCTACATCTACACCATCGGCCGCGACGGAAAGATCGATCTGATCGACCTCTACTACGAGACGCCGACCAAGGTCGCCGAATTGAAGATCGGCCTCGAGGCTCGCTCGGTCGAAAGTTCCAAGTTCGAAGGCTACGAAGACGAGATCGCGATCGCCGGAGCCTACTGGCCGCCGCAATACGTGTTGATGGACGGCCTGACGCTGGAGCCGCGCCGCATCGTCTCGACCCGCGGCATGACCGTCGACACCCAGGAATATCATCCCGAGCCGCGCGTGGCGGCCATCGTTTCGTCGCACGAGCACCCGGAATTCATCGTCAACGTGAAGGAGACCGGCAAGATTCTGCTGGTCAACTACGCCGACCTCGACAATCTTCAGGTCACGACGATCGATGCGGCGCGCTTCCTGCACGACGGCGGCTGGGATCGCACCAATCGCTATTTCCTGACCGCGGCCAACGAATCCGACCGCATCGCCGTGGTCGATGCGCGTGATCGAGAACTCGAAGCGCTGATTCCCGTAGAGCGCATTCCGCATCCGGGCCGTGGCGCCAACATCATCCACCCGGAGTACGGACCGGTCTGGGTCACCAGCGCGCTGGGCAACGCCAACATCACGATGATCGCGACCGATCCCGAGGGCCATCCGGAGCACGCCTGGCAGGTCGTCGAGGTGCTCCAGGGCCAGGGTGGCGGTTCGTTGTTCGTCAAATCGCACCCGGAATCGAGCAATCTCTGGGTCGATACACCGCTGCACCCGGACGCTGCGGTCAGCCAGTCGGTCGCGGTCTTCGACGTCAACGATCTCGACGCCGGTTACGAAGTGCTGCCGATCGCCGAATGGGCCGATCTCGGACCCGGCCCGAAACGCGTGGTCCAGCCAGAATACAACCAGGCCGGCGACGAAGTCTGGTTCTCGGTCTGGAGCGGCATGGAAGAAGAGTCGGCGATCGTGATCGTCGACGACGAGACGCGTGAACTCAAGCACGTGATCAAGGGCGATGAGGTCATCACCCCGACCGGCAAGTTCAACGTCTACAACACGGTGCACGAAGTCTACTGAAGCCTTCGCATCGCTTTCGACCCCGGTTCGCGCGCCGCGCGGCCGGGGTTCCTTTCTTTCGATTCGCCGAAGTTCTCGGTGCCGCATCCGGCATCGGCCTGGAGACCATGAACCATGTCTGAACGAACATCCGAAATTACCGTCGCCTTCCTCACTGCCCTGGTCATCGGGCTGGCGAGCGGAAGCGTCAGCGCCCAGCAGAACAGCGAGCGGGCCGATCAGGACGCGCTTGAAATGGACGTGGTCACCGTCGTCGCCTACCGGCAACCGCGCGCGCTCTCTGAAGTGGCCGGCACGGTCACGGTCATCGGGCCCGAGCGGATCGAGCGCGACCTGGCGCTGGACCTGCCGGGCCTGGTCCGCTACGAACCCGGCGTCGAGGTCGACGGCGGCGGCACGCGCTTCGGCTTCGGCGGCTTCCGGATCCGCGGCGTCGGTGGCAATCGCACGGCGCTGCTGGTCGACGATGTGCCGGCAGCCAATCGATTCTCGGTGGGTAACTTCGCCGACTCCGGTCGCGGGCTGCTGGAGCTGGGCCTGGTCGAACGCGTCGAAATCCTGCGCGGTCCCGCCTCGACGATCTACGGAAGCAAGGCGCTCGGCGGCGTGGTCGCCCTGTCCCTGATCGATGCCGACGACCTCCTGTTCGGCACCGACCACGCGACCCGAGTCGGCCTGTCGGGCGCCAGCGATTCCGATCGCCTGCGCGCGACCGCGGCCACCGCCGTGCGCAGCGGCCCCTGGTCGGGCCTGCTGGCCGCATCCGTCCTGCACGGCAGCGAGACGGACGTCGCCGACCGGCCGACCGGCACCCCGCTCGATCGACTCGATCGCGAACAGCAGGCCGCGCTGGTCCGCCTGACCCGCGATACGCCGCTGGGGCCGGTGCGGATGACGTTCGACGCGGTCCGCGAAGAACGCGACGCGGACCTCCGCGCCCTGCTCGGCACCGGCCGATTCCGCAACACCACATCGCTGCTCGGCGACGATCGCAATCAGCGCATCCGACTGCTGCTCGACCAGCAACTGGCGCCATCGACCATCGCCGACCGCGGCCAATGGCGGGCGTGGTACCAGGTCTCTGATACGCGCCAGGACACGCGGGAATCCCGGCCGTTGGCCTCGAATCCGGTCGACCTCTTCCGCCGCTTCGACTTCCGCGAGGACACGCGCGGCTTCGGCATCGATCTCGAAAAGGATCTCGATCTGTTCGACCGCGCGCATCGCCTCGGCTACGGGCTGGAACTGCAGGAAAGCGAACTTCGACAGCGCCGCGACGGACTCCAGACCTCCCTGGCCGACGGCACGACCACGGACGTGGTCCTGGGCGAAGACTTTCCCTTGCGCGACTTCCCGATCACCGAAGTCGTCGAATTCGGCGCCTACGTGTATGACGAAATCCGTCTCTGGAACGGCGGGCCGATGCTCAGCCCGGGCGTTCGCTTCGAATACTACGAGCTCGACAGCCGGTCGGACCCGCTCTATGCAGACGCCTTTCCCGACACGCCACTGACCGATCTCGATACCACGGCCTGGGCACCCCGACTGGGCCTGGTCTGGCCACTGGCCGACGGCCTCGAAGGCTTTGCCCAATACGCCCGCGGCTTCCGCTCTCCGCCGTTCTCGGACGTCAACATCGGCCTGGACATCCCGATGTTCAATATCCGGGCGGTGCCGAACCCGAACCTCGATCCCGAGCGCGGACACACGCTCGAAGCCGGCCTTCGCTATCGCAGCCGCGCGCTCCGCGCCGAGCTGGCCGTCTTCCGCAATCGCTACGAGGACTTCATCTCCACGCGCGCCTTCGTCGGCGTCGACCCGTCCACCGGCACGCTGCTGTTCCAGTCGATCAATCGCGAACGCGTGCGGATCGAGGGCGCCGAGTTACGCGCCCGCGGAAATCTGCCGGGGCCGTTCGCACTGGACGTGGCCGCCGAATGGCTGCGCGGCGAAGACCGAGAAACCGGGCGCTCGCTGCCCGAGGTCGGCCCGCCGCAAGCCGTCGTCGCGCTCGACTACGATCCCGATCCCCGCTGGCGAGTCCGCCTGGCCGCCACCCTGACGCGCGACCAGCGCCGGCTCGTGGATGAAGACGGCGAAGCGCTGTTCTCGGCCCCGGGGTCGACCGTGATCGACCTTCTCGGCCAGTGGATGCCGTCCGCCGACCTTTCCATCAGCCTCGGCCTGTTCAACCTGACCGACGAGTGCTACTGGAACCACGCGAACGTGATCGGACGGCAGCCCGACGACCCGGTCCTGCCGCTTCTCGCCGAGCCCGGCACGTCCGTCCGCGCCATGGTCGACTGGTCGTTCTGACCCGCCGGGGGCATGATGGACGGCACTCCTCGACGAGGCCGTCACGATGTCCCCGGAAACCGTGTTCGAGATCACCAACCCGCCGGCCCTGGTCGGCTGGCTCCTGCTGCTGTTCGCGCTGCTGTTCGCGCCGCTGATCCCGAAGTGGTCCGACCGGATCGCGGGCTACGCGATTCCCGCCCTGCTCGCGCTGGTCTACGCGGTGATGCTGGTCACCTATGCGCCGGACGGCGAAGGCCGCTTCGGCAGCCTGAACGAGGTCATGTCGCTATTCACCGTTCCGGGCCTGGTCATGGCCGGCTGGCTGCACTACTCGGGGAGCCTCGTGACCACGCTGCGAGGTCGCGACGGAGTCTTTGCGGGGTCGGCCGTGCTGCACTGAGCAAGCGTGGTTTGGTGATTCCAAATGAGCGCGATCAGACAGTGCGGCAGCCCCGCAAAGGCCCGTCCCTTCGGCTTCGGCCGGAGAAGCCGCATCTCGCGGCTTGCAGCCCTCGGCCGTGGCGACGGCCACTGTCACTCCGGCCGCAAACCACGATCTGCGGCTCCTCCGACCCAAACGCGCTCCTCGCAGCGTGGTCACGAGGCTCCCGGAGCTTCGATCTCTTCATCGGCGGCTGGGAGGTTCGCACGGCCCGGCGCGAAGGCATCGCACACTGGATGGTGATCCCCTTCCTTGCGCTGACGCTGTTCGCCGGCCCGATCGGACTGCTGCTGTTCCTTCTGCTGCAGTGGATGGTGCGCGCACGCCGGACGCCGGAGGCGCAGCCAGCATGAACAGGTGCGGGCCGGAGCAAATCGCTGCGACCATTGCCGCAACTCCCGCGTCAAGCCCTGAGTTCCGCAGACCAGCGAGCAGCCGCATGTCTGGACGCACAACCGCTTTGCTGATTCAGGCCCTTACCCTGCTCGTGCTCACCAGCACGGCGATTGCGATCGATCGGGAAAAGCTCGACCTGCTCCAGATGCTGCGCGACGAACACGCGGCCCAGTCCAATACCGGGTACGTGTTCCTGATGGCGCACGAGGGCGAGGTCGTCCTGGCCGACCATGCAGGCCTGGCCGTGGTCGAACACCAGGTGCCGATGGAGCGGAATTCGCGCTTTCCGGTGATGAGCATCACCAAGGCCTTCATCGGCACGGCACTGGCCGTCGCGGTCGACCGCGGCCAGGTCGATCTCGATGCACCGATCGCGGAGTACCTGCCGGATTACCCCGGTGACGGGGCCGACCGCATCACGCTGCGCATGCTGGCGGCGCACACCTCGGGTATCCCACACACCGGGCACCCGGATCGTCGGGCGCTGTATGCGCAGCATTTCGACGACGCGACCAGCGCGATCGGGGTCTACGCCGATCGCTCCTTGGCCTTCGAACCCGGCAGCGACTACCTCTACTCCAGCTCGGGCTACAACCTGATCGCCGCGGTGCTGGAGGCCGTGCACGAGCTACCGATCCAGCGAATCGTGGGGCGCGATGTGCTGCAGCCGCTCGAGCTTGTCGACACGGACCACGGCAGCGTCGAGCGGCCCGCATCGCGCCTGGTGCGCAACTACAGCCACATCGATCTCTGGACCTATGCACCCTCGGACGACCTGCTGCAGGTTCCGACCTGGGACTTCAGCTACAACCACGGCGGCGGAAACATGGTCTCCAGCGCCGACGACCTGCTGGCGTTCGGGCAGGCGCTGCTGGACGAGTCTCCGTGGTCGGAGGACCTCAAGGGCTACTGGACGAGCCGCGCCGTGCCGGAGCGCTCGCGCTGGTCGCTGGGCTGGATCCTCGGCGAGGACGACGCTGGACGGCGGACCGTCTCGATCACGGGCGCGACCCCGGGCGTGCAGGCCGCGCTGTACGTCTATCCGGACCACGAACTCGTCTTCGTGGCCCTGGCCAACTGCTGGGGCCGCGACTCGGCCGACGCCGACCTGGTCATCGGCGCGCCGCAGCGGATCGTCGACCGCTACCTGGCGTCGCTGGAACCGAACCCCTGAAACGAAAACGCCCCGCACGGGGCGGGGCGTTCTCAGCGTTACGCGCGGAACCGCGCGAACGTGGCCGCGATCAGATCGCGACGACGTTGGACGCCTGCGGGCCCTTGGCGCCGTCGGTCACGTCGTAGGTGACCTTCTGACCTTCGGCCAGGGTCTTGAAGCCCGATCCGGTGATCGAGCTGAAATGGACGAACACGTCCTTGCCGCCGTCGTCCTGCGCGATGAAACCGAAGCCCTTGGCTTCGTTGAACCACTTCACGGTACCCGTTGCATTGCTCATTGAATCTCTACTCTCTTTCAAAAATGGATAAAAACCGGGGCCCGAAGGCGAAAACCCGGGTGCTGCAGTCCGTACCGGTTCGGCACGGGGTCTTCAGGAGATGGAGAAATTCGAAGGGCAATCTCGAAACCGCCTTGTCGGGCCGGGCAGCGCGAAAATCGCGGGCCGGCAAGTCGAGCAAGGTGGCTGGAAGGTACTCTGGAAAATCAACCACGGCTGACATGCAGCGCCGTGCACTATACGCTCTTTTTCACTGGTTGCGCGAATTATTTTCGCGTCCGAGTTCACCGACCCACCGCAGCCGGACCGTGGGCCCGACCTCAGCGTCATTTTCTCAAGGCATCTTCAATCCTTGGCCTTTCGAGGCGTCGCCGCGCCCAGGAAACCGGAGCGGGCGCGGGCCGGCCAACCGCCGACATCGTGTTCAGTCAGCGGGGCTGAGCTTCAGCAGCCGTCCCCGGCTGTCCGCGCGCTCGTCCTCGAGCACCCAGAGACTGCCGTCCGGCGCTTCCTCGATGGCGCGGATCCGCGCGCCCATGGCATAGCGCGCGTACTCGGACGCCCCGTCCCCATCGAAGCGGATGTGCACGATCGCCTGCGAGGACAGGCCGGCCGCGAAGGCGTCGCCACGCCAGTCCTCGAACAAGTCGCCGCCATAGATCATCAGGTCGCCCGGCGAAATGACCGGTGTCCAGGTGATGACCGGCGCGGCGAACTCCGGCCGCGTGTCGTGGTCGGGGATTTCACGGCCGTCATAGTGGTCGCCGTTGGAAACGAGCGGGTAGCCGTAGTTCTCGGCGCGGACGATGCGGTTCAGCTCGTCGCCGCCGGCCGGGCCCATCTCGATCACCCACAGCTGGCCGTCGGCGTCGAAGGCCATGCCCAGCGGGTTGCGGTGACCCAGGGTCCAGATCTCGTCGTAGGGCCCCACGCCGTCGACCAGCGGATCCTGCTCGATGTAGTTCACGAACGGGTTGTCCTCGGGCGCCGAACCGTCCTCGTTCAGGCGCAGAATCTTGCCGATATTGCTCTGCATGTCCTGGGCCGGCGTGAACTTCTGCCGGTCGCCGGAGGAAACCCAAAGGAAACCGTCGTCGTCGAAGGCCAGGCGATGACCGTAGTGGCCGTCATCGAGCACCTTCGGATACTGGCGCCAGATCACCTCGACGTCGGTCAGCCGGCCGCCCCGCTCGCCGAGCTCGAGCACGCCGCGGGCAACCGCGGCGCCGCGCGTGTCGCCGACCCCGCTCTCGGCGTAGCTCAGGTAGATCATGCCGTTGTCGGCGTAGTCCGGATGCAGGACGACATCGCCGAGCCCGCCCTGTCCACGATAGTCAACGTCGGGCAGTCCCTCGATCGGCGAGGACATCGAACCCTCCTGGGTCACCACGCGAAGATTGCCGCTCTTCTCGGTCACCAGCATCCTGCCGTCGGGCAGGAAGGTCAGCGCCCAGGGCTGGTCGAAGGACGCGATCGGCTCGACCGAGAACGGGAGGTCGTCCTGTGCGTGTGCGGAGACGACGAGCAGCGCCGCAAGGAATGCGAGGAAAGCGTATCGCTTGGTCATGGCAGGCCTCTGGGAGATGGTTTTGGCGACCACTGTACTCCAGCCCCGTGGGCAGGCCGGTCGACGTGGAAGCTAACGGTGGGCGGGGCGGCCAAGCCGGGCCCGTTCGAGCCGGGCTTCGCGTCCGTGACACCCTCTCCGCCAGATAAAAAACCCCGCGGATGAGGGGCCTTTCGAAAGGCGGGTGGGATGACTCGCGCTGCGCGCTCGTGAGCTCGCCGCTTCGCGGCTCGGTTCGAACGGGGGTTCGCATCCGGGTCACCCTCTCCGCCAGGCACGAAAAACCCCGCGTTCGCGGGGCGTTTCGAAAGGCGGGTGGGATGACTCGCGCTGCGCGCTCGTGAGCTCGCCGCTTCGCGGCTCGGTTCGAACGGGGGTTCGCATCCGGGTCACCCTCTCCGCCAGGCACGAAAAACCCCGCGTTCGCGGGGCGTTTGATGAGGCGGGTGGGATGACTCGCGCTGCGCGCTCGTGAGCTCGCCGCTTCGCGGCTCGGTTCGAACGGGGGTCCGCATCCGGGTCACCTTCTCCGCCAGACACGAAAAACCCCGCGTTCGCGGGGCCTTTCGTGTCTGGCGGAGAGGGTGGGATTCGAACCCACGAAGGGCTTTCACCCTTGCCGGTTTTCAAGACCGGTGCATTCAACCGCTCTGCCACCTCTCCGGTGAACTGAATTGTGACCGAACCGGCGGCTCTCTGCGAGCCGCGAGACCGGTGCATGGACTGCGCGCCTGCGGCGCTTGCCCTACGCTGCGCTCCGGGTTGCTCCGGCCGCTGCGCGGCCTGCACATCGAGCTCGCTGCGCTCGGTTCAACCGCTCTGCCACCTCTCCGTATTCTGGATTGTGCCTTATTCGGCTCCGAGCCGCTGACGGGTCGAAGAAACTGCAATTCTGCGGGCCTCGGTTCGAACCCGGGTTCTCATCCCCTCCTCGTCGTTAGAAACGAAAAAACCCCGCATCGCGGGGCTTTTCCGTTTCTGGCGGAGAGGGAGGGATGGACGGCGCGACTGCGTCGCTTGCTCTTCGGGTGCGAGTCGCGCTGCGCGCGATCGCATCGAGCTCGGCCTTCGGCCTCGGTTCGAACCCCTTGTTCCGATGGGCTCAATTGCCTCTCGCAGATCGAAGCATCCTGAGAAGGTTCGGCTCATTCGAGCCTGCAGGGTTCGAACCGCCATCCCTCTTCGGTAGAAATGAAAAGCCCCGCACGGGGCGGGGCATTTTATTTCTGGCGGAGAGGGAGGGATGGACGGCGCGACTTTGTCGCTTGCCCTTCGGGTGCGAGTCGGGCTGCGCCCGATCGCATCGAGCTCGGCTCTGCGAGCCTCGGTTCGAACCGGGGGGTTCGCATCCGTAGTCTCCCTCTTCGGTAGAAATGAAAAGCCCCGCGCGAGGCGGGGCATTTCATTTCTGGCGGAGAGGGAGGGATTCGAACCCTCGGTACGGGGTTACCGTACACTCACTTTCCAGGCGAGCCCGTTCGACCACTCCGGCACCTCTCCGTAACTGCTCCAAATTGTCTCGCCACCCGGTCGATTGGGGGCGTCCTCCGGCCGGCGATCCTGCGGATCGCGAGAGGGAGGATGGCTGAAGCTGCGCTTCAGCGAGCTCGGCCCTGAAGGGCCTCGGTTCGAACCCTCGGTACGAGATTACAAGTCCCGTACCGTATTCGGCGAGGCAGGCGAGCCCGTTCGACCACGCGAGCACCTCTCCGAAACTGCACAACATCTCGCCACCCGGTCGATGGGGGCGTCCTCCGGCCGGCGATCCTGCGGATCGCGAGAGGGAGGGATGGCTGAAGCTGCGCTTCAGCGAACTCGGCCTTCGGCCTCGGTTCGAACCCTCGGTACGAGATTACAAGTCCCGTACCGTATTCGGCGAGGCATGCGAACCCGTTCGACCACTCGAGCACCTCTCCGAACCTGGGCGCTCCGACTTCCGCCGAAACGCAAGTCGAGCATTATAGCGGTCGAGCGGCCCGGTGTCATTCCCGGAGGCGCTCCAATTCAGTCGCCCCTGCCCTTCTCGAAGACGAAGATGCCCCAGGTCAGGTACCCCTTCTGGCCGCCTTCGATCCAGTGAGTCAGGCCGGACTTCATCCGTTCGATGTAGGCGCCGCTGACCCCCTTCTCTCGCAGGTCGCCCTCGTTCTCGATCAGCACCTCCCGGACGCGCGCGTAGTGGCGGGCGAGTTGGTCCGGGTGTTCGTCGAAGTGCATTTCGGCCAGCCCGAGCCGGCCCAGGGTCTCGCGATAGAACGCCGGCGACGCCAGGGAACCGAGGTGGATGCGGTCATAGATCGGCTGCAGGCGATCGGTCGGCGCGTCGTCGGTCTGCATCGGGTCGGTGAAGATCAGGCGCCCGCCGGGCTTCAGCACGCGGGCGGCTTCGGCGCAGACCGTCTCGCGGTCGCCGGAGTGCAGGATGGCGTCCTGGGACCAGACCAGGTCGAACTCGGCGTCGCCGAAGTCCAGGGCGGTGAAGTCGCCGTCCACGACTTCGATGTTCCGCTCCAGGCCGGCTTCGAGATTCATCCGACGATTGCGCTCGTTCTCCACCTCGGCGAGGTTCAGCGCCACGCAGCGGCAGCCGTACACCTCGGCCAGGAAGCGCATCGAGCCGCCGTAGCCTGCGCCGAGGTCCAGCACGCGCGTGGCCGGGGTCAATGCGCCGGCCAGTTCGGCCATCCGCCGCACGGTGCGCCGGCTGGCCTCGGCGATTGGCTCGGCAAGCTGCTCGTTGTCGGCCTCGTACAGGCCGACGTGGATGTCCTCGCCGCCCCAGACGTGGAAATAGAAGGTGTCGGCGTCGGCGCTGTTGTAGTAGTCGCGCGCCGTCTCGACCGCCTCGGTGTATCCGGTCTCGTTCATGCCTCCCCCGCCCCGTCGATCGGCTGGTCACCTGCATCCTCGATGGTCTCGTGGCCCTCGTACCGCTTCTCGGCGACGTGGATGTAGAAGTCGGGCGCGTCGGAACGCCCGGTGTCGCGGGCACGCTCGTCCTCGAAATCGGCATAGGTGTGGACTTTCTGGAAGCCGACGTCCTGCATCAGCTTGCGGGTGTAGTCCCGGCGGATCGGGCACATGTTCAGGTGATAGACCGAGCCGTCGGGGAACTCGTAGCGAAAGCGGGCCAGGCCCTCGTCCACGTGCTCGGGCTCGGCGCTGACCTGGTTGCCGCAGTAGTAGTACTTGTGCTTGGTCGAGAAGCCGTCGTCGAGGATGGCGTCGTAGTTGCGCTGGTCGAGGATCAGGCAGCCGTCGTGCTTGAGCACGGCGTAGAACTCGGCCAGTGCCTTGCGCCGATCGCGCTCGGAAAACAGGTGGTTGAAGGAGTTGCCGAGGCAGATCACGGCGTCGTAGCTGGCGTGCACGTCCCGGTTCAGCCAGCGCCAGTCGGCCTGGATCGTGCGCAGGATGTGCCCGCGCCGCTTGCCGTTCTCGAAGGCCTTGGCCAGCATTTCGGCCGACCCGTCGACGCTGCAGACTTCGAAGCCCTCCTCGATCAGGCGGACGGAATGGAACCCGGTTCCGGTGGCCACGTCGAGCACCCGCTCGGCGCCGCGCTCCTTGAGCAACCGGATGAAGAAATCGCCCTCGCTTTCGTAGCGGGCGTCCCAGTCGATCAGTTCGTCCCACTTGTCGACGAACTGCTCGATGTACTCGTGCCGGTAGTGATCGGACTCCCGGACTTCGACGGGATCTTCGCCGAAATCCTGCCGAACGGTTCTTTTATTCGCTGAACTTGATGCCAAAGTAGAATTGATGACTACCTCCTCGCCGATGCGGGATCAGGGCTACGGTCGTCATGCGGGCCGTACCGGGCCCGGCACGGCCACGGGATCCGGACGCGCGACTGCGCGGGCCCGCTCCGTGCGGTGGTTCCGGTTTGGCTTCTCGGGATGCATGACGATCGCTGGCGGAGCGACTCGGCGCGGCGGCCAGACCGCGTTCGTCGACCCGTCGTTTCGCGAAAACGCCGACCGCTCGCCGCGGCGACGTCCATTCACCATACCAGCCGGTCGGCCGACTTTCAGCCCGGGGGGTTCGACTCCGGCGCGCTCAGCCACGCCAGCAGCTCGTTCAGCGCGGCGTCGTCGGCGCGCTGCTCGCCATCGATCACGGCCCGGAACCGGGCCGCCTGGCGCTTGCCCTCCTCGACGCCCCACTGGTCGAAGGGATTGATGCCCCAGCGCACGCCCAGGAGGTAGGTGGCGTGCTCCCAGAGGGCCAGCAGTTCGCCGAGTGCGCGTGCATCGGGTCGGCGAGTCAGCAACGTGAGGACAGGGTTCCCACCGGGCAGGACCCGCTGTGCGTCGTCGTCGTGGCAACCGAGCGCAAGCGCGCGGGCCTGGCCGAGTAGATGCGCCAGCTGCTCCTGGCCGAAGCCATGCGCACTGTGCGATGCATCGGCCGCGCCGACCAGCAGCATCGGGTGACGCTGCAGCCCCTGGTGCACGGTCTGGAACAGCGAGTGCTGGAGATCGGTGCCGGCCCCACCGAAGACCAGCGGCGACGAGGGGCCGGCCAGGTCGTTACCGTCCGCGTCCACGCGTTTGCCCAGGCTTTCCATGATCAGCTGCTGCAGGTAGCCGGCCAGGCGACGGTAGGCAGGCTCGTAGGCGACCACGCCCAGGGTACCGAAACCGTGGTCGCGGATCAGGCCGTCGATCGCTTGCGCCAGGCGTCCGGCGAGCGAACCGGTCGGGTCCGAGGACACGGCATGGTCCGCAATGGCCGCACCGTCGAGAAACTCGGCCCAGCGCGCCGGGCCGATGGCGGCCGCGGCAGCCAGGCCGATCGAAGACCAGACCGAGAATCGCCCGCCGACCGACGCGTCGAAGGGCAGCACGTGCGCGTCTTCGACCCCCCACTCCGCGGCTCGCTCGGGACGCGCTGTCGCCGCCCAGGTCCGCTGGGCCCAGTCGGCGCCGAGCCAGGAACGCACGGCCCCGGCCTGCAGCAGCGTTTCGCGCGTGGAAAAGCTCTTCGACGCGACGACCAGGCCTGTCGTGGAGGGGTCCAGGTCGTCGAGCTGGCGGGTCAGCGCGCGATCGTCGAGCGTCGATAGCCAGCGAACGTCGACCGCGGACTCCTGCCGGTCCAGGGCGTCGAAGACCAGGCGGGGCCCGAGGTCGGAGCCCCCGATGGCGACGTTGAGCAGGGTCCTGACCGGTGTGCGGCCGGCGTACAGGGCATCCGCGGTCTCCGCGAGGCGTCGCTGGTCGGCACGGATGGACTCGGGCCGCCCGCTCCCCTCGCGGCGGAGCCACGGATGAAGCGCGGCACGCTGCTCGGAGGCATTGACGATCTCTCCGGAGAACAGCCGGCGCACGGCTGCGGTCTCGTCGACCGGGGGCTTCGCGGCCCAGTCCGCAACCGGGATCGGGGTCAAGCTGGCGTCGAGGCGCCAGCGGCCGCTCTCGGCGACCATGGTCGTCGAGCGCCCGGGCTCGGACTCGAGCAGGCGAGCGATCGGGTTGCCGCCCGAACGGGCATGCGAAGTGTTGTTTTTTTGCGACACGGCCGGGTTCCGGGGTCGCGGACGCCGGATCAGGCGGCCTGGACGGGAATTTCGCCGGCGATCCGGGCGACTCGGTTGTCACCGTCGGGGTAGACCAGGCGGGGCCGGTGAGCGTCGGCCTCGGCGCTGTCGTACTGCCCGTAGGCGCAGATGATCAGCAGGTCGCCGACCGAGGCCTTGTGGGCCGCGGCGCCGTTGACGCTGATCGTGCCGCTGCCGGCCTCGGCACGGATCGCATAGGTCACGAAGCGCTCGCCGTTGTCGACGTTGTAGATGTGAATCTGCTCGTATTCCCGGATGCCCGAGGCCTCGAGGAGGTCGTCGTCGATCGCGCACGAACCCTCGTAGTGGAGCTCGGCATGGGTCACGGTGGCCCGGTGGATCTTGGCCTTCAGTAGATTCAACTGCATCGCTTGTTCCTGTGCAGAACGCCTGCGTTCGGTCGGAAATGTCTAGATGGAGGCCTTCACCGCAAAAAAAAACCTCTCCCCGGTGAGGGGGAGAGGCAGCGTGTCGGAGTGATGTACCTCAATTCGCGCCCTGACCTTGATCGCCGTTGCTGGAATACCAAGGTTCGTGGTAACTGTACCACAACTTTTCGGCATTTCCAACCCCGATTTGCGATTTAGCGACGTGCTTGTGGCGAAATTGCAACATTGTCGATCAATCGCGCCCCGCCGAGCCTTGCGGCGGCCAGCAGGCGGAGGGGATGACCCGCCGGCGGACCCAACGACCGGGCGTCCCGGAACTCGACGTACTCGGTGTCGAACCCCATGGCGTCAAGACGCTCTTTTCCAGACTGCGCGAGGGCCGAGAAAGTTCCCGCAGGCGCGTCTTCGGGCAGTGTCCGGGCCCGCCGGGCGAGCTCGAGCAGCGTCGCATGCAGGCCGGGCGCGACGGCCCGCTCGCGTTCGGTCAGGTAGCGGTTGCGCGAACTCATGGCCAAGCCGTCGGCCTCGCGCACGGTCGGCCGCCCGATCATCTCGATGCCCAGGCCGAAGTCCTCGACCATCCGGCGGAGAATCGTCAGCTGCTGGAAATCCTTCTCGCCGAACACCGCGGCGTCGGGCCGCACTCGGTGAAACAGGCGCAATACGACATTGGCCACGCCATCGAAATGACCCGGCCGATGCGCGCCGCACAGGATGCCGCCCAGCGATTCGGACACGTGCACCGAGAAGCCGGCGTCCGGGCCGAGGGGGTAGAGGTCGTCGATGGCCGGCAACCAGACCGCGTCGCAGCGTCCGGCCAGGCGGGCGAGGTCCTCGTCGACGGTGCGCGGATAGCGATCGAAGTCCTCGTCCGGGCCGAACTGGGTGGGATTGACGAAGATACTGACCAGCACCCGGCCGCCGGCCTCGCGGGCCGCGTCGATCAGCGCGACGTGGCCGTCGTGCAGGTTGCCCATGGTCGGCACGAAGCGGACCGGACCGGCGGCCGCATCGCGCCACGCGGCCAGTTCGGCAGTGTTGCGCAGGACCTGCGGGCCGGCCATGTCAGTCGCCGTAGCTCTCGGCCGGGCCGGGGAAGGACCGGGAGCGCACGGCCTCCACATAGGCCGACAACGCCGCCGGGATCGTCCCCGAATCGGCCATGAAGTCGCGCACGAAACGCGGCACCCGCTCACCGCCCAGGCCCAGCGCGTCGTGCAGCACCAGCACCTGGCCGTCGACTTCGACGCCGGCGCCGATGCCGATCACCGGGATGCTCAGCGAAGACGCGATCTCGGCGGCCAGCGACGACGGCACGCATTCGAGCACCAGCAGCGACGCGCCCGCGTCCTCGAGCGCGCGCGCCTCTCGCCGCAGGCGGTCCCGGGCTTCGGCTTCCCGGCCCTGGACCTTGTAACCGGACAGCTGGTGCACCGATTGCGGCGTCAGGCCGAGATGGCCGCAGACCGGCGTGCCGTGCTCGGTCAGGCGACGCACCGCGTCGAGCACGGGCGCCCCACCCTCGAGCTTGACCATTGCGGCACCCGCCTGCATCACGCGGCGCGCCGATTCGACGGCCGCGTCGACGCCGGCATAGCTCAGGTACGGCAGGTCGGCGACCACCAGCGCGCGCTCTACGCCGCGGCGGACGCAGGCGGTGTGGTAGGCCATGTCGTCGACGGTGACCGGGACGGTCGTCGTCCGACCCTGCACGACATTGCCGAGCGAGTCGCCGACCAGGATGCAGTCGACGCCGGCGGCATCGACCGCTCGGGCCAGCGTGGCGTCGTAGGCGGTCAGCATGGCAATCGGCGTGCGCTCGCGCTTCAGCGCGGCCAGCGCCTCGATCGTCACCGGGCGACTCATGCCGTCGGCTCCCTGCGGCCCTCGACGTCCTCCGGATCGGTCTCGGGATCTTCCTCGGGCACCCGATCGATGCCGACCGGCCCCAGTTCGGCCAGCAGCGCATCGACCCGCCCCCGGGGCAGCTCGAGCCTCGGCTCCAGGTCGCACAGCGGCTGCAGCACGAAGGCGCGCTCGTGCATCCGCGGGTGGGGAACGGTCAGCCTCGGCGTGTCGATCTCCAGCCCGCCGAACCAGAGGAGGTCCAGATCCAGCACGCGTGGCCCCCATCGGTGCTCGGGGTCGCGGACGCGGCCGGCTTCGGTCTCGAGCCGCTGCAGTTCGTCGAGCAGCGCCTCGGGATCCAGCGCCGTGCGGAGTTCGGCCACGGCGTTGACGAAGTCCGGCTGATCGGTCTCGCCCCAGGGTGCGGTGCGATACAGCGGGGACCGGCGTCCCGGCTCCGTGTCGGGCAGTCGGCCGAGCGCGTCGATCGCGTCGAGCACCCGGCGTGCGGGGCCTCCCAGGTTGCTGCCGATGCCGACGAACGCGCGGGTCATCCCTGGGGTGAACCCGGATTCTTCTTGCGCTTGCGCGGAGGGTTCTTGCGCGGGCCGCCGAAGATCATCTCGTTGCGCGTTTCGTCGTCGACCTCCTGGACCTTCGTCCACCAGTCGGCCATCTCCTTCAGGTCCGGGTCCTCGAGCGCCCGGAGAAGCAGGAAATCGTACGCGGCGCGGAATCGCTTCTCGCCCAGCAATCGTGCGGCACGCTTGCCCCGCCGGCGCTCGAAGCGCGGCTGGAACATCCAGATCTCCTTGGCCATGGTCGAGAAGCGCCGGTGCACCGCGACATTCTTCGTGTACCGATCGAAGACCTTCTCGCCGGCGGCGGCCAGGGCCTCGACCGGCGGCTGGCCGTTGTCGATGCGTCGCCGGGCCTCGGCCTGCGCCTTGGGCCAGAACAGGGCCGCGAACAGGAATCCGGGCGTGACCGGCTTGTTCTGGGCGACCCGCTCATCGGTGTTCTTCAAGGCTTGTTCGACCAGCACCGGAGGCGCCGAGGGGTCGGCCAGCAGCTCGGGAAACAGCGGCTCCCACAGCCCGTAGCGGACCAGCCCCCGGAAGCCTTCCCAGGCCCGGCCGCCGAGCAGCAGCTTGAGCAGCTCGTCGAGGAGGCGGGCCGGCGGAATGTCGGCCAGCAGCGGCGCGAGCTCGCGGATCGGCGCCTCTGTGGCCGGGTCCAGCTCCATGCCCAGCTTGGTCACGAAACGGACCGCGCGCAGCATCCGCACCGGGTCTTCGCGGTAGCGGGTCTCGGGGTCGCCGATCATCCTCAGCCGGTTGGCCAGGATGTCGTCGTAACCCCCCACGTAATCGAGAATCGTCTCCGTGGCCGGGTCGTACATCAGCGCGTTGGCGGTGAAATCGCGCCGCATCGCGTCCTCGGCGACGCTCCCGCCGTAGACGTTGTCGCGCAGGACGCGACCGCCCTTTTCGACCGAGCGGTCACCGTCCTCGTCGCCGTCCTCCGCCAGGCCGCGGAAGGTCGCGACTTCGATGATCTCGCGGCCGAAGCGCACGTGGGCCAGGCGGAACCGGCGCCCGATCAGCCGCGCGCTGCGGAACACGCCGCGCACTTCCTCCGGCGTGGCGTCCGTGCCGACGTCGAAGTCCTTGGGGGAAACGCCGAGCAACAGGTCGCGGGCGGCGCCGCCGACGACGTAGGCCTTGAAGCCGGCTTGCTGGAGGCGTTCCGTGACCTGGGTCGCTTCACGGCTGATGGACTTGCGCGCGATGCCGTGCTCGGACCGCGGAATTTCTCGAAGTGAGGTGCTCAATGGGTATACTGCTTCATGTAGGAAATGGGCGGGGTGGCTGACGCCAGCCGCAGGTTCGCGATCCGGATCGGTATCCATATCGACAGATCGTGCAGCGCGCTAGTCTACCACCGCAGAGGCCTCGATCGCCCCGCGCCTGCTCCGCGCCGAACCCGACCGAGCCCCAAGCCAGGACGCGATCCGCCATGACTTTCGTGGTTGTAGAAAACTGCATCAAGTGCAAGTACACCGACTGCGTGGAGGTGTGCCCCGTCGATTGCTTCCACGAAGGCCCCAATTTCCTGGTCATCGACCCGGAAGAGTGCATCGACTGCACGCTGTGCGAACCGGAATGCCCGGTCCAGGCCATCTACCCCGAAGACGACCTGCCGGCCGATCAGCAGGATTTCCTGCAGATCAACGAAGAACTCTCGCGCGAGTGGCCGGTGATCACCGAGCGCAAGGACCCGCCGCCCGACGCCGAGGAGTGGGAAGGCAAGGAGAACAAGCGGGAGCTGCTGGAGCGCTAGTCGCCGGACTCCCGTTTCCGGAACCGTGTCCTTCGCCCGCAAGCGGCCTCCAACAGAAGGGCCCTGATCGAAGCCTCGGGCCTGTTGGAGGGCGCTTGCGCGCGAACCGCTCTCTCCGACCCCACCCTTCGCCCGCAAGCGGCCTCCAACAGGAATTCCTTCGATCTTGCCGGAGAGCGCAGCCATTGGCCGACTGTGGGAGTGAGCTTGCGAGCGAACAGGCCCCGGCCCCGGATTCGCTCGCAGGCTCACTCCTACAGTCACCGCCTTCGGTCAGCGCACGAGGATTCCGAGCACCGGACGGCGCAGGCGCTTCTACAAGAAAAATCGGTTCAGGGCGTAGCGAGCAAGGTCGCTGCCGGTGACGCCCGGAGCGCAGGAACCGGAATGCTGGGGACTGCCCGCGGCCCCCGCGTTCTGTTGCGGCTTCCTCGGGCGGCGCGCTCTCGAACCCGGCGTCAGTCTTGCGTCCTCGACGTGGGGCCTCCCACGCCTCCGGCGAACTCCATCCACCGACTTCAAGATCACACCACCCGAGAAACCCTCACGACGAAGCGCGGACCACGGACAGTCCCTGGGTGCATGAGAATTTCGAGCACCAGGTACGCAAACACAGCTACGGGGAAATCGCCGTAGCGCGTCGCGAGCAAGGGTGCGGTCAGCGACCGCCGGAACGGAGGAACCGCAGTGCACTGGGATGCGCATGAGTATTCCGAGCACCCGACGGCGCCGACGCTTCTACAGGAAAAATCGGTTCAGGGCGTAGCGAGCAAGGTCGCTGCCGGTGACGCCCGGAGCGCAGGAACCGGAATGCACTTGGATGTGCATGAGGATTTCGAGCACCGGACGGCGCCGGCAGCGACCTGCGCAGTAGCCCTGACCCGATTTTTCAGCCCAGGCGTTGCTGGAGGCGGCTGAGCACGAACTCCGCTCGCTCCATCGGCACGATGTTCCCCGCCTCGTCGAAGATCGCGACCCGGGTCGTGCGGCTGGATTCGGGCTGGACTTCGAACTGGTAGGTGCCGGAGAAGTCGATGAATTCGGGCGCCGACCAGAACAGGACCACTTTCTGGAAGAAGCCGCGCTTGGCGACCACGATCGGATCGTGCTCGAACGCGACGCGGTAGCGACGCTCGTCGGGCAGCACGTCCTGAACCGCCATCTCGCCGCGATTCAGCGCGAAACCGAGGCGTCGCCAGACGCTGGCCGGCTCGTCATCGACCTGGAGGTACAGCCCGTTGGACCCGAACAGGATGCGCGAGCGAGCGCGCTCGGCCTCGGCCGAGGTCAGCACCTGGGGCGGCAGCGATTCATCGCCCTGGGCGGCCAGTTCCGGCAGGGAATAGCCGGGAATCTCGAAGATCGGGCGAACTTCGGGCTCGGACAGGTCATCGGGCACTTCGATCGGCGCGATCTCCTCGCTGGAGACATAGGCCGGCCGCTCGGGGCGGAGGAAGCAACCGGCCAGCAGCGTCAGTGACAGCAGGGCCAGGATGCGGAATACGGTGGTCTGAGTGGAAATCGTCGTTCCCCTGTTGGATTCTCGTCAGTCGGCCAGTGCGTCGATCAGCGCCCGACCGGCCTGGTGATGCGCGCGGTCCAGCGGCACCAGCGGGAGCCGGATGCCGGCGCCGATGCGGCCCATCTCGCCGAGCAGCCACTTGGCGGGAATCGGGTTGGCCTCCACGCCGAGAAACGGATACAGCGCAGCCAGCTCCGCGTTCGCCGCATCGGCCTCGTCGTCGCGGCCGTTCAGCGCGGCCTCGCACATCGCGGCGAAGCGCGCCGGCGCGACGTTCGCGGCCACCGAGATCACGCCTCGCGCGCCGTTCCGGATGGCGTCGCGCGCCGTGGGGTCGTCGCCGCTGAGCACGCCGATACCGGCGTCGGCCAACCGGCGCACCCGCTGCATGTCGGCGACGGCTTCCTTGATGCCGATGATCCGTTCGTGCCGGCACAGCTCGATGGTCGTCCTCGGATCGAGATCGACCGCGGTCCGACCCGGCACATTGTAAAGGATGACCGGCGCGTCGCAGGCGTCCGCCACGGCGCGGTAGTGGGCGGCCAGGCCGCGCTGTGGCGGCCGGTTGTAGTACGGGGTGACGACCAGCACCGCGTGGGCGCCTCGTGCGGCGGCCCGGGCGCTCTGCGCCACCGCAACGGCCGTCGACGCCGCGCCGGTCCCGGCGACCACCCGGCAACGGTCCCCGACGCGCTCCAGGGCCCGGTCGAGCAGCGCATCGCGCTCCTCCGCGGACAGGGTGGCCGATTCCCCGGTGGTCCCGCCGACGACGATCCCCCGCGTGCCGGATTCGACGTGCCAGTCGAGCAGTGAATCCCAGGCGTCGAGATCCACGGATCCGCTGCCGTCCATCGGGGTCACGAGCGCGACCAGCGAGCCGGTCAGTCCAAAGTCGTCGAGGGTGGTCATCGGCAGGGCATACTACTTGCGGGTATCGGGTCTGACAAGTATTCTGCGGCGAACGTTCCCGCACGCGTCGGGACCCCCCAACCCAGGCAGCAAGCCTCTGATTCTGCAACACAAAGCCAGCATTCACCACTCAAACGACCTCACGAAACCATGGCAGACATCGAAACTCCGATCGAAACGCCCCGACTCCCGGCCACCGGCGATTCCGAGCTGGCCCTGCAGGATTTCCGCGGTCAGCCGCTGGTGGTCTATTTCTATCCGCGAGACAACACGCCGGGATGCACGCGTGAGAGCGAGGCCTTCCGTGACCTCAACGACCAGTTCGAAAAGCTCGGCGCGCGGATCGTCGGCGTCTCGCGCGACAGCGTGAAGTCGCACGAGAACTTCCGTGGCAACTACGACCTGCCCTTCCCCCTGATCGCCGATACCGATGAGCAGCTGTGCAGGCAGTTCGATGTGATCAAGGAAAAGAACATGTACGGGAAGAAGGTGATGGGCATCGAGCGGAGCACCTTCCTGATCGGTGCCGACGGCGACATCGTCCGGGAGTGGCGCAAGGTGAAGGTTCCGGGGCACGCCGAGGAGGTCCTCGACGCGGTGCGCGAACTGTGAGTTCGCCGGTCACCGCCTCCCCACCGACGCCACAGGAAGTGCCCATGACCGACTCCAGCAGGCTCTACCTGCTCGATACGAACGTGCTGATGCACGACCCGACCGCCCTGTTCCGCTTCGAGGAACACGACATCTACCTGCCGATGGTCGT
Source organism: Halomonas denitrificans (assembly GCA_019800895.1). NCBI lineage: Bacteria > Pseudomonadati > Pseudomonadota > Gammaproteobacteria > Oceanospirillales > Halomonadaceae > Halomonas > Halomonas denitrificans. The sequence continues at coordinate 24,328 of JAHVKF010000003.1, read as the reverse complement.
ACTCGAAGAACTCGACGCGGCCAAGAAGGGCATGACCGAGGTCGCGCGCAACGTCCGCCAGGTCAGCCGCTTCATCGGCCAGATGATGCAGGGTGGACCGGAGCTCGACGACGGCCTGCCGCTGGCCATGCCGGACGGCCTGAACTTCCGCATCGGTACCGGCCGGCTGTTCTTCCAGACCGGCGGCGAGGATGTCGACGACGCGCCGAGCGCGCTGCGCGCCAAGGCCGACAACGAGATCCTCCGCGCGGCGATGCAGCTGACCCAGCGTCATCCGGACCGCGAAGTCGTGCTGGTGTCCAAGGACATCAACCTGAGGATCAAGGCCGCCATCCACGGCATCCCCGCCGAGGACTATCACAACGACCGCGCACTGGACGACCTGAGCCTGCTCTACAACGGGCTGTCCGAGCACGACAACGATTTCTGGGACCGACACGCCATTGCCGACTCCTGGAGCGAAGGCGGCAACACCTTCTATCGGCTCCAGCGGGTCGAGGACGACGACTGGCACCCGAACCAGTGCCTGCGCCTGACCGGGGACAACGGCATGGAGGCCATGGTCCGCGACGTCACCGACGACCATTTCGTGATCCAGGTTTCGACCGACTACACCCACGGTCCGCACAGCGTCTGGGGCATCACTGCACGCAACCCCGAACAGAACTTCGCGTTGAACCTGCTGATGGACCCGGAGATCGACTTCGTCACCCTGCTCGGCACCGCCGGCACGGGCAAGACCCTCCTGACCCTCGCCGCGGGGCTGGCCCAGACCCTCGACGAGCCGATCTACCGCGAGATCATCATGACCCGCGCAACCGTGTCGGTGGGCGAGGACATCGGCTACCTGCCCGGCACCGAGGAAGAGAAGATGTCGCCGTGGATGGGTGCCCTGACCGACAACCTCGAGGTGCTGACCGAGTCCGACGAGCACGGCGGCGACTGGGGGCGCGCGGTCACCAACGACCTGATGACCTCGCGGGTCAAGATCCGCTCGCTGAACTTCATGCGCGGCCGGACCTTCCTGAACCGCTACCTGATCATCGACGAGGCCCAGAACATCACGCCGAAGCAGATGAAGACCCTGGTGACGCGCGCCGGGCCGGGAACCAAGATCGTCTGCCTCGGCAACGTCGAGCAGATCGACACGCCGTACCTGACCGAGACGACCTCGGGCCTGACCTTCGCCGTCGACCGCTTCAAGAACTGGCCGCACGCCGGGCACATCACGCTCAAGCGCGGTGAGCGGTCGCGCCTGGCCGACTTCGCCTCCGACGCCCTGTAGGGCAGCCGGTCGGGTCGCGCAAGGCGACGACGGCACGTTCCCGGTGCCGGTATGCTTCGCCGCATGCGCCCCACCGAACCCACAGACCCGGATCCGGAGGCCGCCCGCCGCCTGACCCTCAACGCCGTGCTGGTGACCGCCGGCGCGGTGATGATCAGCTTCGCGGCGGTGTTCACCCGGCTGGCCGACGTGCCGGCGACGACGTCCGCGGTCTACCGGATGCTGTTCGGCAGCGCTGCACTGGCGCTGCTCCTGGCGCTGGTTCCCTCGATGCGTGTCGGGCTATCGCGAAACTGGACGGGGTCGATCCTGATCGCCGCGTTCTTCACCGTCGATCTCTGGGCCTGGCACCGCTCGATCCTACTGATCGGTCCGGGGCTGTCCACGCTGCTGGCCAACTTCCAGGTCTTCGTACTGGCCGCCGCCGGCGTGCTGTGGATGAAGGAGCGGGTCGGCTGGCGCTTCGCCGGCGGCCTGGCATTGGCCATGCTGGGCCTGTGGCTGCTGTTCGGCCGCGACTGGGCCTCGCTGGATGCGGGCGCCCGCGTGGGCATCCTGTTCGGCCTGCTGACCGCCTGCGCCTACGGCAGCTACCTGCTCAGCCTGCGCGGCTTCCAGATTCGCAACCCCGGCATCCGGCCGGAGGCGCGCCTGCTGCAGGTTTCGATCGCCTGCGCGGCGATGCTGGTCGTGATCAACGGGATCGAAGGCAACGGCTTTGCCATTCCCGACCGGCAGACCCTGTTCAGTCTGCTCGGGCTGGGCATCGTCTGCCAGGTGGTCGGATGGCTGGCGATCACCCGGGGCATGCCCGGGCTGCCGGCGTCGGTGGTCGGCCTGCTGTTGCTGCTGCAGCCCGTGCTGTCGATCCTCTGGGACCTGCTGTGGTTCGACCTGGCGCTGGTCGCGCTCCAGGCCGTGGGCGCCGGCTTGGCGCTGCTGGGAATCTACCTGGGGATGCAGTCGCGCGCCGCGCGCCGCTAGACCACCACCCGGCGCCGGGCGCCGGGTGGCCGGGGTCGGCTCGTCAGTCCTCGGCCGGGGTCTCCCCGTCCTCGGAATCGTTGCCGGTGAAATCGCCGGCGATCGCGATCACCAGTTCGTCCGGATCGAGCCACTCGGACACCGCGTCATTGACCGCTTCGACGGTCAGGGCCTCGATCGCGGCCTCGCGCTCGGCGTACCAGTCCATGTCGCGGTCGAAGTACAGGCCCGAGGACAGGAGGCCGGCCAGCGAGCCGTCGTCGGAGCGCTGCAGCAGCAGCTGCTGCAGGTAGCCGGTCTTGGCCGACTCCAGCTCGTCTTCGGTGAAGCCCTCCTCGACCGCCCGCTCGAGTTCCTCGGCCAGCACCTCTTCGAGCCGATCGAGGTTCTCCGGCGCGAACATGGCGAAGGCGAAGAAGGTTCCGTTCTCGTCGATCGGGTGCGCGTTGATGCCGCCACCCACCGCGTAGCTGAGACCTTCCTCGTTGCGGATCCGGTCGCCGAGGCGCGAACTCAGGAACCCGCCGCCGAGCATGTGGCCGGCCAGCTCCAGCGCCACGAAGTCGGGATGGGTATCGCTCATCGGGAAGCCCTGGCCGGCGATCAACACGGCGCTGGCCTTGTCGTCGAGCTGGCGCAGCATGCGCGTGGGGGCGACGGGCTCGTAGTCGTCCGACCAGCGCTGGAACGTCTCGTCGGCCGTCCAGTCGCCGAAGTGCTCGTCGAGCTTGGCACGCAACGCGTCGGCATCGAAATCGCCGACGAAGGCGACCGTGGTTCCCGGCCCGAAACCATGGAAGCGGGCGTGGAAATCGCGCAGCTGCTCGACCGTCAACGACTCGATGCGGGCCTTCGCCTCCTCGAAGCTCGGGGTGTAGTCGGGATGGTCCGCCGGCTTGCTGTTCCGATACAGCGACAGTTCGCGCGAAGCGACCGATGCGGGGTCGTCGCTGGCCCGGTCGATGCCGGCCAGCGCCTGGCGCTTGTACTCCTCGAGCTCGCTCTCGGGGAAGGTCGGGCGCTTGCCGACCTCGGCCATCAGGTCGAGCACCGCCATCAGGTTCTCGCGCCGGGTGTCGATCGAGACCGAGACCGAGCGCGAGCCGCTGACGATCAGCCCGGACTGCAGCTCGTCGAGCCGGTCGGCGATCTCCTGCCGCGTCAGGTTCTCGGTACCGCGCGACAGCATGGACACGGTGGCGTCCGGGATCGAATCGAGGCCGCTCAGTGCGTCGAGGTTGCCGATCCGCATGACGACGGTGCCGCGCACGCGTTCGCCGCGGGTGGATTTCGGCAGGAGTGCGACCTCGGCGCCGTTGTCCATGGTGTAGCGCTGGACCCGGGCTTCGATGTTCTCCGGCGTCGGCTCGAACGCTTCGCCTTCGCTGCGGGTCTCGCGACCGGTGTAGCCGGCCAGCAGGGTCTCGGGATCGGGCGCGGCTTCGACCACGGCGCGTTCCGGGTCGCTGTCGGGAATGAAGCGGCCCAGGGTGCGGTTGTCACGCGTCACGTAGGTCGCGGCCGCGTCGGCCACATCGGCCGTTTCCACCGCTTCCAGTCGATCGCGGTGGAGGAACATCATCCGCCAGTCGCCGGTCGCGGCCCACTCGGACAGGCCGATGCCGACCAGCTGGCTGTCGTTGAGGTTCCGCTCCATGTCGCTGGTCAGCGAGGCCACGGCGCGCTTGACTTCCTCTTCGCTCGGCGGGTTGGCGGCCAGTCCGGCCAGGGTCTCGCTCAGCGCGGCCTCGGCGGCTTCGACATCGCCGTCTTCCGGCAGGTTGACGTAGGCCAGCAGAAGCGAGGGCTCGGGCAGGCGGAACACCAGCGCACCGACGTCGCTGGCCAGGCCCGGTTCGACCAGCGCCTTGTGCAGGCGCCCGGACGGCGTATCGCCGAGGACATGAGCCAGCGCTTCGACCGCGGCGAAGTCCTCGTGCAGCGCCGACGGCACGTGGTAGGCCGCCATCAGCGTCGGCGTGGCGCCGGAGCGGCGAACCGTGACTTCGCGCGGGCCGTCCTGGTAGGGCTCGCGGGTGTAGGTGTCCCACAGCTTCGAGTCCAGGTCGCGCTCGGGTGCTGGGATGGCGCCGAAGTACTCTTCGACCAGCGACAGCGCGCGCTCGCGCTCGAAATTGCCCGAGATGATCACCATCGCGTTGTCGGGCTGGTAGTACTGGCGATAGAAGCGCTGCAGGCGCTCGATCGGCACGTTCTCCAGGTCGGCGCGCGCGCCGATCGTCGAGCGGCCGTAGCCGTGCCACTCGTAGGCCGTGGCCATGACCCGCTGCAGCAGCACCCGGAACGGGCTGTTCTCGCCGATCTCGAACTCGTTGCGCACGACCGTCATCTCGCTTTCGAGGTCTTCGGCGGCGATGAACGAATTGACCATCCGGTCGGCCTCCATGCGGACGGCCCACTCGAGGTTGTCGTCGCCCTCACCGGTGTCGGCGGGCAGCGTCTGGAAGTAGTTGGTGCGCTCCCACCAGGTCGTGCCGTTGGCGAAGCCGCCCCGCTCGGTGATCTGCTGCTTGATGTTCTCGTGATCGGGCGTGCCCATGAACACCAGGTGCTCGAGCAGGTGCGCCATGCCCGACTCGCCGTAGCTCTCGTGCTTGGAGCCGACGAAGTAGGTGACATTGACGGTCGTGGTCGGCCGGCTCGCGTCCGGCATCAGAAGCACCTTCAGGCCGTTGTCCAGCCTGTATTCGGCGATGCCTTCGACCTCGGTGACGAGCTCGGGCCCATCGTCCTGGGCCGCAGCGGCGACGGTGAACAGCAGTGCGAACGCAGCGACAAGCCCCGCCGCGAATCGTTGATGGATTCGGATCATGGTTTCCTTCCAGTCTGGTTGACAACGCTCCCCTTGCGACAGCATGCCACCGCCGGGGTTCGACCGTCGTCGGCCAGAAGTCACGGATTCCCGGCCGATCGCCGCGTCGGGCTGCACCGGCGCCGCCGGACCGGGACGCGCCGACGCGACCGATTCAGTCCGCCAGGGTCAGCCGGTCGACGTTGCGGAAGCCGCGCGGCAGCAGGCCGCCGCGCTGCGCGCGCTCGCCCCAGTAGCCTTCCGTATCCGACCAGGAAAGGCGGAGATAGCGCTTGCCGGCCCAGACCAGGCAGTCCTGGCCCTTGACCAGCGCGATCGCCCCGGTCATCGCCTCGCCGTCCTTGCGGGCCTTGGGGGGAATATGGATCAGCTTGTTGCCCTTGCCTCGGGCCAGTTCCGGGAGCTCGCTCAGGTAATAGGCCAGCAGGTGACCGCCGCTGGTCGCGCAGACGATCACCGCCTCGTCGGCCTCGGCGACCGGCGCCGGCGGCAGGACGACCGCGCCGTCGGGCACGGTCAACAGCTGCTTGCCGGCCTTCTGGCGGGTGTAGAGGTTTTCCAGCCGCGTGGTGAAGCCGTAGCCGGCGCTGGTCGCCAGCAGGATCCGGTCGGACGGATCGCCGACGGCGACCCCGAGGAAGGCCGCGCCGTCGGGCGGCGCGAAGCGGCCGGTCAAGGGCTCGCCGAGGCTGCGCGCCGACGGCAGCTCGTGGGCCGGCATCGAGTAGCTGCGGCCGGTCGAATCGATCGCGCAGGCGAACTGGTTCGAGCGGCCGCGGGCGGCGTGCTGATAGCCGTCGCCGGCCTTGTAGTTCATCTCCGCCGGGTCGATGTCATGTCCCTTCGCCGCGCGGATCCAGCCGTTCTCCGAAAGCACGACGGTCACCGGCTCGGAGGGCACCAGGTCGGTTTCCTTCAGCGCCTGAGCGGCGTCCCGTTCGACGATCGGCGAGCGGCGGTCGTCGCCGTACGTCTCCGCGTCCTCGAGCAACTCGTCGCGGATCAGGCGGGTCAGCTTCTTCGGCGAGTCCAGCGTCGCTTCCAGCGTCTGGCGCTCGTCCTCGAGCTCGTCGCGCTCGCCGCGGATCTTCATTTCCTCGAGCTTCGCGAGATGGCGCAGCTTGAGTTCGAGGATGGCCTCGGCCTGCGTCCCGGTCAGGTCGAAGCGCTTCATCAGGACGGGCTTGGGCTCGTCGTTCTCGCGGATGATCGCGATGACCTCGTCGATGTTCAGGAACGCGATCAGGAAGCCTTCGAGCACGTGCAGTCGATCGACGACCTGGTCCAGGCGGTGCTCGAGGCGTCGGGTCACGGTCGCGCGCCGGAAGTCGATCCACTCGGCCAGCAGCTCCTTCAGGTTGCGCACGCCCGGCTTGCCGTCGTTGCCGATCACGTTCAGGTTGACGCGGTAGGTGCGCTCGAGGTCCGTGGTCGCGAACAGGTGCGCCATCAGGGTCTCGATGTCGACCCGGTTCGAGCGCGGCACCAGCACCAGCCGGGTCGGGTGCTCGTGGTCCGACTCGTCGCGGATGTCGGTCAGCATCGGCAGCTTCTTCGCCTGCATCTGCGCCGCGATCTGCTCGAGCACCTTGGCCGGCGAGACCTGGTGCGGCAGGGCGGTGACGATGACCTCGTCGCCCTCCTTCTCGTAGACCGCCCGCTGGCGGATGCTGCCGTGGCCGGTCTCGTAGAGCGCGCGGATATCCTCGCGCGGCGTGACGATCTCGCCGGCGGTCGGAAAATCGGGACCCTGGATGTGCTCGCACAGGTCGTCGAGACTGCTGCGCGGCTTCTCGAGCAGCCGGATCGTCGCCGAGACCACCTCGCGGAGATTGTGCGGAGGGATGTCCGTGGCCATGCCCACGGCAATGCCCTGTCCACCGTTGAGCAGGATGTTCGGCACCCGGGCGGGCAGCAGCTTCGGCTCCTTCAGCGTGCCGTCGAAATTGGGGACCCAGTCGACCGTACCCTGCCCCAACTCGGCCAGCAGCAGCTTGGCGTAGGGCGCCAGCCGCGACTCGGTGTAGCGCATCGCGGCGAAGGACTTGGGGTCGTCCGGCGAGCCGAAATTGCCCTGGCCGTCGATCAGCGGGTACCGGTACGAGAACGGCTGGGCCATCAGCACCATCGCCTCGTAGCAGGCCGAGTCGCCGTGCGGATGGAACTTGCCGATCACGTCGCCGACCGTGCGCGCGGATTTCTTGTGCTTCGACGCCGCCGACAGGCCGAGTTCGCTCATCGCGTAGACGATCCGGCGCTGCACCGGCTTCAGCCCGTCGCCGACGTGGGGCAGCGCGCGGTCGAGGATCACGTACATCGAGTAGTCGAGGTAGGCGCGCTCGGCGTACTGACGGAGCGGCATCTGCTCGAAGGGGAGGTTCGCGGTTTCGTTCGTCATCCGGCTATTGTCCACCAAACGAGCGCGCCGGCGGGACCAGCGGGCCGGCGGACGCGAGGTCCTCAGCCGCCGTCGACGATCATCAGCACCACGCCGAGCCCGTACAGCGCGATGATCGCGACGCTCTCGAAGCCGATGCCGGCCAGGCCGCGCTCCTGGCGCCGGACCAGCCCCATCATCAGCACGCCGCACATCAGCAGGGTCAGCGCGAGCCATTCGATCAACGCGCCGGGCATCGCGTGGTAGATGGATCCGTCGCGGTAGGCCACATCGGATGCCGCCGTGAACAGCGTATCGAACGCATTGCCGCCGATGATGCCGCCGATCGCCAGCGTCAGGGCCCCGCGGCGCACGGCGGCGATCGAGGTCACGAGCTCCGGCAGCGAGGTCACCACGGCGGTCATCAGCACCCCGACGACCGACAGGCTCACACCCAGGTCCGCAGCGATGTTCGACGCCGCCGACTCGAGCAACCACCCGCTCACACCCAGAACCCCGGCCAGGACCGCGAAGCTCGTCCACAAGCGGCCCTTCGGCGGCATGCGGGACGTGTCGTCCGGCGTATCGGGCTCGGTGCTGCGCGTCGACGAGGGGACCCACATCGGATCGCGCCGCGCCGTGCGCACCATCCGGATTCCGAACGCGTACAGGGCGAGCAACGCGGGCGTGACCGGATGGATGCCCCAGATCGTGGCGTCGGGCAGGTTCGGCGCCAGCAGGATCAGGGCCAGCAGGGAGATGAGCAGGGCGTTCTGCAGCATGTTCGCTGCCGAGGCCGCGGCGTGTTCGAGATTGGCCCGCCGGTGGAAGAAATCGGCCACGGCAAGGAACAGCGTCTGCACCGCGATGCCCCCGAGTGCATTGCCGACCGAGAGATCCGCGCTGCCGTTCGCGGCCGCGGTCACCGAGAGCACCGCTCCGGACAACGACGTCGCGGCGCCCAGCAGCAGTGCGCCGGCGACCGCCTCGCCGATGCCGGTGACGTCGGCGAGCTGATCGACGACCCGGGTGATCCTTGTTCCGACGACGCCGATGGAAGCGGCGCACAGAAGGAACACGATCACGCTCAGGGCCAACGACCAGTCTTCCGGGTTCAACAGTGCCATGGCGTCGATTCCTGCAGTCGGGGCCGGTCGTCGAAGTACGGATGATCGGGATGCGAGTCGCCGGGGCATCGAGTCCACGAGCCTTCGATGCACCGCCGATGCGTCGCCCCGCAAGATGGACAGCGGGACCACAGAACCCTACACCGAACGGCGCCTCGGCGCGACGCTCATGCGCCGACCGTCGATCGCTCGGCCGCTCCGGCCCGGTCGAGGGCCGGACCTCGGCGTCTTCGACGCTACACTTGCAGCCATGCGCGCCATGCGACTGGAACGGATCGCCCGGATCGACCGCGCTTCGAACCCGCTGTCCGCGGTCGAGGTCGAGGCCCCCTTGCCCGGCCCGGGAGAGCTTCGGCTGCGGGTGACCGCCTGCGCTGTCTGTCACACCGAGCTGGACCAGATCGAGGGCCGGGTCGACACGCCCGTTCCGCGCATTCCCGGACACCAGGTCGTCGGCACGGTCGATGCGCTCGGTCCTGGCACGGACGGTGACCTTGCGTACCGTCGGGTCGGCGTCGGCTGGATCGCCTCCGCCTGCGGCACCTGCCGCTGGTGCGAACGCGGCGAAGAGAACCTCTGCCCCATGTTCCAGGGCACCGGGCGCGATCGGGACGGCGGCTATGCCGAGTACATGACCGTTCGCGCCGCGTTCGCGGTGCCGATTCCCGACGGGCTCGACGATGCGCAGGCCGCGCCGATGCTGTGCGCCGGCGCGATCGGCTACCGCAGCCTGCAGCTGGCCGGCGTGCAGAACGGCCAGACCCTGGGTCTGACCGGCTTCGGCGCATCCAATCACCTGGTGCTGGCCCTGGCCGGCGCGCTGCTGCCCGACAGCCCGGTGATGGTCTTCGCCCGCAACCCGGACCAGCGCGAACAGGCGATCGAGCTGGGAGCGGCCTGGGCCGGCGACACCCACGACGAGCCGCCCGACGCCCCCGACGCGATCATCGACACGACTCCGGTCTGGGGGACCGTCCTGGCGGCGCTGAGCCGGCTCGCGCCGGGCGGCCGGCTGGTGGTCAATGCCATCGCCAAGGAAACCGGCGACCGCGACCGGCTCGCCGGACTCGACTACCCGAGCCAGCTCTGGCGCGAAAAGGAGATCAAATCGGTGGCCAACGTCACGCGCGCCGACCTTCGCGAATTCCTGGCCGCGGCGTCCGAGCACGGCCTCCGGCCCGAGATCACCGAACTGCCGCTCGAGCAGGCCAACGACGCCCTGAAGCGGATCCGGTTCGGCGCCGTCCGCGGCGCCTTCGTGCTTCGGCCCTGGATTTCTCGCGAGCTGCCACCGCAGGGCCGGAGCCCGTGCGATCAGGACCCCGCTGCGGCGTCCCGAAGCACGGCCTCGAAGCCCTCGGGCGACGACCAGTCGCGACCGCAGACGTAGCGCGGCAGGTACCAGCGGTCCGAGCCCCGCGTCACCGCACCGGGATCACAACCCAGCGCGGCCTCCAGGCCGATCGACTCACCGTAGCGCGGCAGGAACTCGCCGCGCAGGTAATCGCTGGCCTGGCCCCAGGGATAGGCGAAGTACCGGGGCCGACGGCCGGCGATGCGCTCGATGCAGTCGGAGGCCTGCTCGATCTCGGCCCGGCAGCTCGCCTCGTCGTCGATCGACAGGAAGTTCCGCGGCCGGTCGGGGTCACCGGCCGTACGAGCCAGCGACGGATGGTTGTGGTCCCAGCTGTGGTTCTCGACGGTCATCAGGCCGCTTGCATTCGCAGCGGCCCACCAGTCGTCGCCCCAGACGCCGAGCGAGAAATAATCGGTGCGATCGAGTTCGGCGCGCGCATCGGGCGAGGCCTGCACGAAGACGCTGGCATGGAGTCGATGCCGGCTTCCTTCCCGCCGTGCGGTCGCGAACGCCGACAGCCGCTGGTACGCGGATTGCTGCGGGCCGGCGGTGGGATGATCGAACGGGTGCCAGTCCATGATCGAACCGTCGTCGAGGGTCAGCACCGCGGTCCGGGCCGGGAGGTCGCCCGAGTCCAGCCCGGCCAGGGCATCGCCCAGCGGAAGGATCGTCCAGCCGTTGCGGTCGAGACCTTCCAGGTCCCGACCGAAAGCCACCAGGTCGTTGTTCGCGTAGTCGTTCCCGGTCACGTTGATCGAGTGCCAGGCGAGAACCAGGAAACGCGCGGTCATCGATGGGGTGCCTTCAGTCGTCCGACTCGAAGCTCTCGATGATGTAGCCGCCGGACTTCTCGTCGTGCCGGAGCTCGACCAGGCCCTCGGTCTGCATGTCCTCGAGCAGCTGGCCGAAGGACTTGAAGCCGTGGTAACTCTCGCTGAACCCGGGGCTGCGGCGCTTGAGCGTCTGCTTGACCATCGAGCCCCAGACCTTTTCCGATTCGTCGCGGTCGCGGAACAGCGCCTCGATCGTTTCCAGTACCTTGTCGAACCCTTCCTGGCGGCGCGTTTCCTCGCCGCTGCTCGATTCGCCGCCGCCCGAACCGGACGCGCCGGTACTGCCGCCGCCGTTCCCGTTCTTCGCCTGCGCCTTCTTCTTTTTCTTCTTCGACTTCTTCTTCGCGGCTTGCTGCCTGCGCTGGGACTTCTTCTCGCTGTCGCGGACCAGGTCGTCGTAGAAGATGAACTCGTCGCAGTTCGACGTCAGCAGGTCCGAGGTCGAACTCTTCACGCCAACGCCAATAACGACCTTGTTGTTCTCGCGCAGCTTGCTGACCAGCGGCGAGAAATCCGAGTCACCCGAAATCACGACAAAGGTATCGACGTGGGCCTTGGTGTAGCAGAGGTCGAGCGCATCGACCACCATGCGGATATCGGCCGAATTCTTGCCGGACATCCGGACGTGCGGGATCTCGATCAGTTCGAACGCGGCCTCGTGCATGGCCGGCTTGAACTCCTTGTAGCGAGCCCAGTCGCAGTAGGCCTTCTTGACCACGATGTTGCCCTTCAGCAGGAGTCGTTCGAGCACTTTCTTGATGTCGAACGCCGAGTAGCGGGCGTCGCGCACGCCGAGCGCGATGTTCTCGAAATCGCAGAACAGGGCGAGATTGCGGGTGGCAGGTTGCATACAGGAGGAACTCCGGCGAATCTGGGTGCACAGCATATCAGCCGGACCCGGCCCGCACGCGGATGCGCCGGGTGGGCGAGAATGGGCGAATGCAGCCCGACATGGACCCGATCGAGCTGGCGAAGATCGAATGGGACGGCGTCACGCCGGCCGCGCCGGCCTTCGAGGACACCTACTTCTCGATCGCCGGCGGGCCGGAGGAAAGCCAGCGGGTGTTCCTCGACGGCTGCGACCTCGCTGGCCGCTTCGATCGCCTGCGCGCCGGCGACGCCTTCGTCATCGGTGAAACCGGCTTCGGCACCGGACTGAACCTGTTGCTGGCCGCCGCCCTGTTCCGCCGGCACGCCGCGCCCGGCGCGCGGCTTCACCTGGTTTCTGCCGAAAAGCATCCCCTGCCCCGCGCCGACCTCGCGCGTGCGCTGGCTGCCTGGCCGGAACTCGCCGACTGGGCGCAGCCACTGGTCGATCAGTATCCGCCGGCGGTCTGCGGTTTCCATCGCTTGTGGCTGACCAGCGAGGTCGACCTTACCCTGATGTTCGGCGATGCGACCGCGATGTGGGCCGCCCAGGACGCGGCCGTGGATGCATGGTTTCTCGACGGCTTCGCGCCCAGCCGCAATCCGTCGATGTGGTCGGCGGCGCTGTTCGCGCGGATCGCTCGCCTGAGCCGGCCGGGCGCCGCGCTGGCCACGTTTTCCGCCGCCGGTGCCGTACGGCGTGGGCTGGCCGACGCCGGCTTCGCGGTCGAGCGCCGGCCGGGCTTCGGGCGGAAGCGGCATCGCCTGGAAGCGCGCTTCCCGGGGCGCTGGACGCCGCGAACGGTCGCTCGCGGCCACGCGCTCGTGATCGGAGCGGGCCTGGCGGGATGCACGACGGCGAACGCGCTGTCGGCCCGGGGATGGACGTGCCGCCTGATCGATGGCGCGGGGATCGCCGAGGGCGCCTCGGGCAATCGCAGCGGCGTGGTCTACACCACCCCGAGCGGCATGGCGACGCCGCAGAACCGCTTCTACCAGTCGAGCTGGCTGCACGCGCTGCGCCGATTCCGCCTCGCAGGCGCGGAGGCCAGGGGCATCGCGCGCTTCGGCGGCGTCGAGCAGGTGCTCACCGATGACCGCCAGCGCAGGAAGATCCTCGGCGCGCTGACTTCGGGCCACTGGCCATCCGACCTCCTGCAGCGGCTCGACGAGGACCGCGTCCTTCTTACCGGCGGTGGCGTCGTTCGTCCGCCGGCGTGGTGCCGTGCGCTGGTCGATCGTGCGGGCATCGAGGTGCAGTCCGGAACTCGCGTCGAGCGCCTCGAAGGAGAGTGCGCGGTCCGGCTGTCGAACGGCACGGTGCTCGAAGCCGACGCCGTGGTGTTGTGCACCAGCGGGGCCACGGCGGACCTGCTCGAGCGGCCCGGGCTGCCGATCCGCACGATCCGCGGCCAGGTGACCGAAGTCGCGGCCCGTCCCACCAGCCTTGCCTGGACGCGGGCCGTATGCCACACCGGTTACCTGGCGCCGGCGCTCGACGGCGTGCACTGTATCGGGGCGACCTTCGACCTCCACACCTCGACCGCAGCGGTCCGCGACGAGGACGACCGGGCCAACCTCGACGCACTGCGCCGTTGGTGTCCGGGACAGTGGGCGGCGCTCGGCGGCGAATCCTGCGAGGTGCGCGGCGCGCGGGTCGGCTTTCGGTGTACGTCGCGCGACTACCTGCCGCTGGTCGGTCCATGGCGACAGCGCTCGCAGGATGCCCCGGCGGGCACCTGGCTGAACATCGCCTTCGGCAGCCGGGGACTCAGCAGCACGCCGCTGGCCGCCGAGTCCATCGCCGACCGCCTGACGGGCGCACCGGCACCGATCGATCGAGCGATCCGCGAGGCGCTGGCACCGAGCCGGTTCGACTGAGCCGCAGCAGCCGCTGGCCGACGGACCGTTCGGCCATCGAAAGAGGCCTCGCAAGGACGAGACGCCGGCGCCTGGCCGGCGGCGGATTCAGTCGTGATCGATGTCGCCGGGATCGGCCACGTCGGTGACGTCCTGCGCTTCGTCGCGCAGCAATGCCTTGAGGTCGACATCCAGCGCGCCGTCGGGAAGCACCTCGGCGACCCGGATGCTCTTCTCCGGGTGGGCCTTGTTGTGCTCGGCCAGGTCGATGCGCCGGCCGGCCCGGAACCCGGCGCCCTCTCCGTCGCCGGTCGGGACGAGCTTGCGCACGATCGGCCAGAGACGATGTTCGGCGCTGGCTTGGAGGACGACCGCGTGGTCCTTGTCGGTCAGGCGGACCAGCGTGCCCGGCGTGATCCAGCCGAGGAACTGGATCAGCACCTCGACCATCTCGGCGTCGAACTGGCGGTCCCGGGTCTTCCAGAGGATGCCCAGCGCTTCGTGGTGCGATCGGGCGGCACTGTAGGGCCGGAACGAGGTGATCGCGTCGTAGGCATCGACCACGCTGACCAGCGACCCCAGGGGATGGAGACTGGTCCGGTCGCGACCCAGCGGGTAGCCCTTTCCGTCGGGCCGTTCATGGTGCTCGAGCACGGCCTGCCGGATGCGCGGATGGATCGTCTCGTCGGATTTCAGCATCTCGTAGCCGAGGCGCGAATGGTGCCGGATGTGCTCCTGCTCTTCCGGCGTAAGGCGACCGGGCTTGTTCAGGATGGCCTGGTCGAGCTTGGTCTTGCCGAGATCGTGGAGCAGTCCGGCCAGTCCGGCCTGCTCGACCTCCTCGGGCTTCCAGTTCAACGATCGCGCCAGGCCCATCGACAGGATGGCGACGTTCACGCAGTGCTCGGCCGTGTACTGGTCGACGTCCTTGATCCGGGTCAGCCAGACCATCGCTGCGATATTGTGTTCGAGGGTCTCGGCGATCTGGCGGATGCCCAGCCGTGCCGATTCGATATCCACCCGCCCGTGGCGCTGGATCGAATCGATCAGCGCGCCGGCACGCCGGTACAGCAGGTCGTGGCCGTCGATCGACCGGGGCACGGTGTCCGAATCGAGCCGCGCCCGGCGCAGCATGTTGACCGGCGCATCCGGATTCTCGGCATCGGTCCGGTTGCGCACGATTCGCCGATAGGGAATGTTCGCGCGCGGCGGGCGATAGCCGTTGCGGCTGCGCAGCAGGTCGATGACCAGCCAGTGGCAGTTCTCGAGGAACCAGGAACGCTGGTCTTCGGACAGGATCATCACGCCCTCGAGGGGGAACGGCGTGTCTCGCCAGCGCTTGTCCATGCGCGCGACGAAGTGTCCCACCTGCAGGTTCTGCGGCTCGATCAGGATTTCGTTGTCCCACAGCCACGCCACCGATTCCTCGTCCTGGGACTCGGGCGGCTTGTCGGCATCGGACTTGCGGGACCAGAACATCGGCGGCGATGGGCCTCGGAACGGAGAACCTGCATTCTACGACGACTGCGGCCGTAACTCGATGCTTTTCCTCGGTTTGACCCGCACGCGTTTGACCGGGACCGCGGCGCTGGCGCATGCTGACGCGATGAAACTCTACAGCGACGAACGCGCCCCCAGCCCCCGCCGTGTGCACCTGTTCCTCGAAGCCCGCGGCATCGAGTTGCCGGTCGAGACCGTCGACCTCGCCTCAGGGGGCCAGCTCGAGGCCGGTTTCCTCGAGATCAATCCCGACGGCACGGTGCCCGTGCTGGAACTCGATGACGGTACACGGATCAGCGAAGTCGTCGCGATCTGCCGCTATCTCGACGAGATCTCCGAGGGCGTGCCGCTTTACGGCCGCACCCCGCTGGAGCGGGCCCGCATTCTCGACACGGACCACTGGCTGGAAATGCAAGGCCTGCTCGCGGTCATGGAGGGTTTCCGCAACGGTGCCCCGGGCATGAAGGACCGCGGTCTGCCGGGACCCACGCCGGTGGCCCAGCTTCCGGAGCTGGCCGAGCGCGGCCGCCAGCGCGTCGAGCGCTTCTTCGACCGGCTGGACACGCGCCTCGAGACCGGAGCCGACAGTGGCGCCTGGATCGCCGGCGGTCCGTTCTCCGGGGCAGACATCACGGCCTGGGTGATCCTGGAGTTCGCCGGCTGGGGCCTGAAGCTGCAACCGCAGCCGAGGCATCGGACGCTGCTGGAGTGGCGCGCCCGGGCAGCCGAGCGCCTGGGCGTCGGCTGACCGAGCCGATCAGGTCGCGCGCCGAACCAGCACGCCCAGGGCAAGCAGCAGGACCAGCGCGACCAGTCCGAGACGGTCGAGCGCCGGTACGCCGATCGCCTGGCCGATGACGACGATCGGCGCGATGCCGATGCACGGCGGCGGCCCACCGTGGGGCTCGCAGCCGATCAGGCTCGGCGGCGTGACGTCCACCACGTTCTCGATACCGTCCGGCGCGTCCATCGCGACTTCGGCCTCGACGGTGTAGACCACCTGTTCGCCGGCCGGAAGCGCCGGAATCATCTCGTTGATCGCGCCGGTGCCGCTGGGGTTCGGGCAGTAGCTGCCGGCACAGGTCCAGTCGAAGGAGACGATCCCGACCGGAATCGGATCGATGATGCCGACGTCGAACAGCGTGCCCGGGCCGGTGTTGGTCACCGTGATCGTGTAGATCACCGGTTGCCCGGCAACCACGACCGGGGGTTCAACCGTCTTGCTGACGGCCAGCGAGCCCGGGCCGGGCAGCACCAGCGAGGTGGCTCCGCTGCCGCTGATGCGGATCGCGAACGGATTCGTTCCGAACACCTGCACCAGGTTCAGTGCCTGCCCCGCATCGACGTCGCCCTGGCGGATCTCGTAGGTGGCCGTGCACAGCACCGAGTCGCCGCCGGCGAGAACGCCGGTACCGTTGCCGGTGAACGGGTTTCCATCGAAGGTCGTCGAACTGCAGACGATCGGCGTGTCGATCAGCGAAGGATCGGGCTCGACCAGTTCGACGTCGGTCAGCTCGTCGTCGTTGGTATTGGTCGCCACGAAGTCGTAGCGGACGATGTCGCCGAGGCTGGCGAAGCCGCTGCCGTCCACGTCGTCGGCCAGGAACGGGCTCTTGAGCACGGCAATGCCGCTGCGCCCAGCCAGATCGACCCGGATCACCAGGTCCGAGCTCTGTACCGGCAGGCCGAGCGCGTCCGAGCCGGTGGCCTCGATCACGTTCTCGACCCGTCCGGCGGCCGCCTCCACCGCCGTGATCACGTGGCTGCGCAGGCAGACCTGGTCGGCCCCGATCGCCAGCGTGGCCGCCGGGCAGGTCACCCCGCCATCGAGGTCCGTGACGGCGAGCGAGTCCAGGGCGAGCGAGCCGAGGTTGATCAGACGGTACCGATAATCGATCGTTTCGCCGGCATCCAGTACGCCGTCCAGGTCGGTGTCGACATGCACTCCGCTCGACACCAGCGCCAGCACGCCTTGCGGAACGGTTGCTCCACGCAGGCCGGACCAACGAAGGCTGCGGACCTCGCTCGTTCCGTCGTCGTAGCGCACGATCGCCTGCATTCCGGCGTGATCGATGCGGGCGGGCAGGGCCCAGGAGCATTCCGCCGCCCCGGCGGTCGCG
Organism: Halomonas denitrificans; assembly: GCA_019800895.1. Classification (NCBI taxonomy): domain Bacteria; kingdom Pseudomonadati; phylum Pseudomonadota; class Gammaproteobacteria; order Oceanospirillales; family Halomonadaceae; genus Halomonas; species Halomonas denitrificans. The sequence continues at coordinate 7,185 of JAHVKF010000003.1, read as the reverse complement.
ATCCGGGCCGTCAGATCGCCGCAACCGTCGACGGTCCCGGCCGAGACATGAAGGTCGAGGGAGGCGGTGCTGCGCCCGTCCTGCGATGGCTCCGGCGCCACGAGTCTGACGTCGACCACGGCCGAACCGTCGGCCGCACGTGCCGCAGGCGTCGACTCCAGCGTGAACGCCGAGGCCTGCACGGCAGCCAGCATCGACCCGGCAACCATCAGCCAGGACAGCACCGAAACGACCAGCGGGGTCGAGCCGGACACCGGGGCATGAACGGACGGGGTTGATCGCATCGGGTCGCCGGTCCGGTCTGCGACCGATCGGGTCGACGTTGGCGTATCGAGCAGCGTCATGGTCGATTCCTCTCGGTCATTGGAACGAAGTGTAAACCGCGGTACTGACCGAACTGACGACTTCGCCGTTCGGCCCGGTGCCGAGCGCGGTCGCGGTGTTCTCGACGCGCCGTCGCGAGACGTCCTGCGCGGTCAGTTCGTGGGTGGCCGAACACACGATCGAGGCCGAAGGATTGAGGGCGCCCAGCCCGCCCTGCTCGAAGCCGTCGTAGCGAACCGCATCGTGCGGCAGCACCTGGAGCGGCTCGCCGTCGGAGGCCCGGGCCATGCACACGAGGTCGTCGACCAGCAGATCGATCAGCTGGACGTCGGTCAGCGGCTCGGTCCCGATGTTCGTGATCTCGAACGTGTAGAACAGCACGTCGCCGACGTCGCCGTAGTCGTTGCCGTTGAAGTCCACGCCAAGCTCGACGGTCTTGATCAGTTCGATCGCGACGTCCCCGCTCTCGTCGATCGACGCGCAGGCGTCCGCGCCGAGCGTCGGCGCGCCGGGAATCTCGGCCAGGTTGTACAAACCGTTCCCCGCCGACCCGTTGCAGGCTCCGTCCTGGAGCTGGCCGGCCACGACGCCGAAGGGAATCGCGAGCCGGTAGCGGTGGGTGGCACCGGCGCCGATGGCGACGTCGGTTTCCGAGACCTGGAGTGCGGTTCCGACGGCCGGCGTGAACTGACCCGAGGCGATCGCCGGGTCGAGCACACCGCCCGTGGTCGATACCAGGCCGGTCGCGCCGACCTGCAACCCGGTGGTAGTGAACCCGAGCGTGTCGATCAGCGTGTAGAGCACCGCGGTCTGACCAGGGTTGACGATCTCGATCTCGTAGTCGATGCGCCAGCTGTTCGGCCCCGTGGCGCTCAGAGACACGACCCGCTTGTCCAGCGACAGGGTACGGACCGGGTGCGTCGTCGTGCAGCTCGAGCACTCGGGATCGGGATCGCCGCCGCCGGAAGGCTCGACGCTGTTGCCGACGGTCGTTCCACCGGCATCGGCATCGACGGTCGCGCTGTAGTCGACCTGGTAGACCCCGGGAACCGTCCCCGACGGCAGCGTGAACGTCAGGACCGGCGCCGCCGAGCTATCGGACACGAACGCTCCGGGGTCGGTCACCGCGCCGAAGGTCAGTCCGCTTCCAAGCGTGTCCGTCAGCACGAGGTCGGACGTCAGCGCGGCATTGCCGACATCGACGGTGAGCGTGTAGTCGACGGTCTGACCGACGACAAGCTCGGTGCCGCTGGCCGGGCTCGATGCCTTGGCGACCACCACGACCGGGTCCGTCAGCGGGTGCGTGGTCGAGCAGTTCGCGCACTCGGGGGCCGGATCGCCGCCGTCGCCGGTCACGACCACGCTGTTGCCCACCGAACCGGTGGCATCGGCGTCGACCGTCGCGGTGTACTCGACCGCGTAAGTGCCTGGCCCGGTTCCGGCCGGCAACGTGAACGTCAGCACCGGTGCACCGCTCGCATCGGGCGTGAACGCGCCCGGTGCGGTCACGGCGCCGAAGGTCAGGCCCGCGCCCAGCGTATCGGTCAGCACCAGGTCGGCCGCCAGCGTGCCGTCAAGCACCGTCGCGGTGACCGTGTAGGTGATCGTGTCGCCCGCCGCCACGGTCGAGCCGTCGGCAGGATCGGACGCCTTCGCGACCTCGACGTTGAGGACCGGATGGCTCGTCGTGCAGCCGGTGCATTCCGGATCGGGATCGCCGCCGTCGCCGGTCACGACCACGCTGTTCCCGACCGATCCCGTGGCGTCCGGATCGACCGTCGCCGTGTACTCGACCGCGTAGGTGCCCGGGCCGGTCCCGGCCGGCAGCGTGAACGTCAGCACCGGCGCAGCGCTCGCATCGGGCGTGAACGCGCCGGGTACGGTCACCGCACCGAAGCTCAGGCCAGCTCCCAGCGTATCGGTCAGCACCAGGTCGGCCGTCAGCGTGCCGTCGAGCACCGTCGCGGTGACCGTGTAGGTGATCAGGTCGCCCGCCGCCACGGTCGAGCCGTCGGCAGGATCGGACGCCTTCGCGACCTCGACGTTGAGGACCGGGTGGCTCGTCGTGCAACTGGTGCACTCCGGATCCGGGTCGCCGCCGTCGCCGGTCACGGCGACATTGTTGCCGACCGAGCCGGTCGCATCGGCATCGACCGTCGCCGTGTACTCGACCGCGTAGGTGCCCGGTACGGTACCCGAAGGCAGCGTGAAGGTCAGCGTCGGTGCGCCCGAGCCGTCCGCGGTGTAGGCCCCGGCGCTGGTCACCGCGCCGAAGGTCAGTCCCGCGCTCAACACGTCGGTCAGGACCAGGTCGGACGTCAGCGCTGCGTCACCGACCGTCGCCGTGACCGTGTACGTGATCGTCTGCCCCGCCGCCACGGTGCTTCCGTCCGCGGGATCGGCGCTCTTCACGACCACGATTGCCGGGTCGGCGACCGGGTGGTTGGTCGTACAGCTGGTGCACTCCGGATCCGGATCGCCGCCGTCGCCGGACACCACCACGCTGTTGCCGACCGAGCCGCTGGCATCGTCGTCGACCGTGACGGTGTACTCGACGGCGTAGGTTCCGGGCACCGTGCCGCTCGGCAGCGTGAACGTCAGCGGATTCCCTGCGGTGTTGGCCGCGAACGCACCGGGTGCGGTCACCGAACCGAAGGTCAGGCCGGCCCCGAGCGTGTCGGTCAGCACCAGGTCGGCGGTCAACGCAGCAGCGCTGATGGTCGCCGTGAGCGTGTAGGTGATGGTCTGACCGGCGGTCACATCGATACCGCTGGCAGGATCGGCGCTCTTGACGACGACGACGGCGGGGTCGGCGACCGGGTGGTTGGTCGTGCAGCTGGTGCACTCCGGATCCGGATCGCCGCCGTCGCCGGTCACCACCACGCTGTTGCCGACCGAGCCGCTGGCGGACGCCGAAACGTCGGCGCTGTAGACCACGGTATAGCTGCCGGTCGCCGCACCCGCGGCCAGCGTGAAGCTGTACGGATTGCTGCCGGCGATCGCGAATGCCCCGGCGCTGACCACCTGGAAGCCGGTCAGGTCGGCGTCCAGCGTGTCGGACAGGACCACGTCGGCCGTGGTCGGACCGTTGGCGACGTTCAGGGTCAATGTATAGGTGATCGTGTCGCCGGCCTCCACCGTCGACCCGGAGACCGGGTCGGACGTCTTGGTCACGCCGATCTGCGGGGGCGAGACCGGGGTCGTCGCGGTATCCGACGTCGGGCCCGGCACCTGGGTCGTGGTGACAGTTGCGATGTTGACCAGGTCGGCACCGGCATCGACGTCGGCCTGCGTGACCGTGTAGCTGATCGTGTAGGTCCAACTCTCGCCAACCTCGAGTTGACCGTCGGCATTCAACGATTCGACCGGACCGGAGAGCGTGCCAGCCGAGCCGTCCGGAAGAACGTCGCTCGTCGAGACGCCGGTCTGGGTAACCGCGCCGGTGTTCTCGACCACGATCGTGTAGTCGATGACCTGCCCCGCGGCCGTGACCGGGTTCGGACCGCCCGTCTGGGTCTTGGTGATCGTCAGGCTGGCCGCCGCGTTGATCGGCGTGGTCGCCGTGTCCGTGGTCGGTCCAGGGACCTGCGTCGTGGTGACACTCGCCGTGTTGACGAGGTCACTGCCCGCGTCGATGTCCGCCTGGGTGACCGTATAGCTGATGGTGTACGTCCAGGTCTCGCCCACGTCCAGCTGACCGTTCGCCGAGATGGACTCGACCGGTCCGGTCAGCGTGCCTGCGGATCCGTCCGGAAGAACGTCGTTTGTCGAGACGCCGGTCTGGGTCACGCTGCCGGTGTTCTCGACCACGATCGTGTAGTCGATGACCTGCCCCGCGGCCGTGACCGGGTTCGGACCGCCCGTCTGGGTCTTGGTGATCGTCAGGCTGGCCGCCGCGTTGATCGGCGTGGTGGCCGTGTCGCTCGTCGGGCCCGGGACCTGCGTCGTGGTGACACTCGCGGTGTTGACCAGGTCGGCACCGGCATCGACGTCGGCCTGGCTGACCGTGTAGCTGATCGTGTAGGTCCAGGTCTCGCCAACCTCGAGTTGGCCGTCGGCATTCAACGATTCGACCGGACCGGAGAGCACACCTGCACTGCCGTCGGGCAGCGTATCGGAAGTGCTGACGCCGGTCTGCGTGACCGCACCGGTGTTCTCGACCACGATCGTGTAGTCGATGACTTGCCCTGCGGCGGTCACCGGGTTCGGGCCGCCGGACTGGGTCTTGGTGATCGTCAGGCTCGCGGCCGCATTGACCGGCGTCGTCGCGGTGTCGGTGGTCGGGCCAGGAACCTGCGTCGTGGCCACCGAAGCGGTGTTGACGAGATCATTGCCGGCGTCGACGTCCGCCTGCGTGACCGTATAGCTGATCGTGTAGGTCCAGGTCTCGCCGACATCGAGGTCGCCGTTGGAAGAGATGGACTCGGCCGGGCCGGTCAGGGTGCCTGCGCTGCCGTCGGGCAGCGTGTCGGAGGTGCTGACGCCGGTCTGGGTCACGCTGCCGGTGTTCTCGACAACGATCGTGTAGTCGATGACTTGCCCTGCGGCGGTCACCGGGTTCGGGCCGCCCGTCTGGGTCTTGGTGATCGTCAGGCTGGCCGCGGCGTTGATCGGCGTGGTGGCCGTGTCGCTCGTCGGGCCCGGCACTTCATTGGTCGCCACCGAAGCGGTGTTGACAAGATCACTGCCGGCGTCGACGTCGGCCTGGCTGACCGTATAGCTGATCGTGTAGGTCCAGGTCTCGCCGACGTCCAGCTGCCCGTTCGCGGAGATGGACTCGGTCGGGCCGGACAGCGTGCCAGCCGATCCGTCCGGAAGAACGTCGTTTGTCGAGACGCCGGTCTGGGTCACGCTGCCGGTGTTCTCGACCACGATCGTGTAGTCGATGACCTGCCCTGCGGCGGTCACCGGGTTCGGACCGCCCGTCTGGGTCTTGGTGATCGTCAGGCTCGCGGCCGCATTGACCGGCGTCGTCGCGGTGTCGGTGGTCGGGCCAGGAACCTGCGTCGTGGTCACCGAAGCGGTGTTGACGAGATCATTGCCGGCGTCGACGTCCGCCTGCGTGACCGTGTAGCTGATCGTGTAGGTCCAGGTCTCACCGACGTCCAGCTGGCCGTCGGCATTCAACGACTCGACCGGTCCAGTCAGCGTGCCAGCCGATCCGTCCGGAAGAACGTCGTTTGTCGAGACGCCGGTCTGGGTCACGCTGCCGGTGTTCTCGACCACGATCGTGTAGTCGATGACTTGCCCTGCGGAGGTCACCGGGTTCGGACCGCCCGTCTGGGTCTTGGTGATCGTCAGGCTCGCGGCCGCATTGACCGGGGTCGTCGCGGAGTCGGTCGTCGGACCCGGCACTTCGTTGGTCGCAACCGATGCGCTGTTGATCAGGTCCGCGCCGGCGTCGATGTCCGCCTGGCTGACCGTGTAGCTGATCGTGTAGGTCCAGGTCTCACCGACGTCCAGCTGACCGTTCGCCGAGATGGACTCGGTCGGTCCGATCAGGGTGCCTGCGCTGCCGTCGGGCAGCGTGTCGGAGGTGCTGACGCCGGTCTGGGTCACGCTGCCGGTGTTCTCGACCACGATCGTGTAGTCGATGGACTGGCCCGCGGCCGTGACCGGGGTCGGGCCGCCGGACTGGGTTTTCGTGATCGTCAGGCTCGCCGCGGCGTTGACGGGCGTGGTGGCCGTGTCGGTGGTCGGTCCAGGGACCTGCGTCGTGGTGACGGTTGCCGTGTTGACGAGATCACTGCCCGCGTCGATGTCCGCTTGGCTGACCGTATAGCTGATCGTGTACGTCCAGGTCTCGCCGACGTCGAGGTCTCCGTTGGAAGAGATGGACTCGACCGGACCGGAGAGCACACCTGCACTGCCGTCGGGCAGCGTATCGGAAGTGCTGACGCCGGTCTGGGTCACGCTGCCGGTGTTCTCGACCACGATCGTGTAGTCGATCGACTGGCCCGCGGCCGTGACCGGGTTCGGGCCGCCGGACTGGGTTTTCGTGATCGTCAGGCTCGCCGCGGCATTGACCGGGGTCGTCGCGGTGTCGGTGGTCGGGCCCGGCACTTCGTTGGTCGCAACCGATGCGCTGTTGATCAGGTCCGCGCCGGCGTCGATGTCCGCCTGGCTGACCGTGTAGCTGATCGTGTAGGTCCAGGTCTCGCCCACGTCCAGCTGACCGTTCGCCGAGATGGACTCGACCGGTCCGGTCAGCGTGCCTGCGGATCCGTCCGGAAGAACGTCGTTTGTCGAGACGCCGGTCTGGGTCACGCTGCCGGTGTTCTCGACCACGATCGTGTAGTCGATGACTTGCCCTGCGGCGGTCACCGGGTTCGGACCGCCCGTCTGGGTCTTGGTGATCGTCAGGCTGGCCGCGGCGTTGACCGGGGTCGTCGCGGTGTCGGTGGTCGGGCCAGGAACCTGCGTCGTAGTCACCGAAGCGGTGTTGACGAGATCATTGCCGGCGTCGACGTCCGCCTGCGTGACCGTATAGCTGATCGTGTAGGTCCAGGTCTCGCCGACATCGAGGTCGCCGTTGGAAGAGATGGACTCGGCCGGGCCGGTCAGGGTGCCTGCGCTGCCGTCGGGCAGCGTGTCGGAAGTGCTGACGCCGGTCTGCGTGACCGCACCGGTGTTCTCGACAACGATCGTGTAGTCGATGACTTGCCCTGCGGCGGTCACCGGGTTCGGGCCGCCGGACTGGGTCTTGGTGATCGTCAGGCTGGCGGCCGCATTGACCGGCGTCGTCGCGGAGTCGGTCGTCGGACCCGGCACTTCGTTGGTCGCAACCGATGCGCTGTTGATCAGGTCCGCGCCGGCGTCGATGTCCGCCTGGCTGACCGTGTAGCTGATCGTGTAGGTCCA